>DMUF01000013.1:53518-53869 GCA_003476445.1 Gammaproteobacteria bacterium
CGGCCTCGACCGCCTGGTCATGCTGATGACGGGTGCGCACGCCATTCGCGACGTGATTGCGTTTCCCAAGACGCAGACCGCCGCGTGTCCCCTCACCCAGGCGCCGAGCCCGGTGGATGAGGAGCAACTGCGGGAACTGCACATCCGGATAAGGCGCACGGACTGATTCGCGCCCGCTCGGGCGTCGGGTCGCGAGGAGGATCCACGGTGCCAGATCGCCGGCGGCGAGTGTTCGGCATTGATCCCGGGTCGCGTGCCACGGGCTTCGGCATCGTCGACGATACCGATCGCGGTTTGGTTTATGTGGCGAGCGGTTGTGTGCGGCCGCGTGGCGCCACCTTCATCGAGCGT
>DMUF01000013.1:54173-54410 GCA_003476445.1 Gammaproteobacteria bacterium
TGGGCGAGATCTGGCACGGGGTAAGTGAGCTGATCCAGGAGTATCGTCCTGACGAGGTTGCGGTGGAGGAAGTCTTTCTTGCAAACAATCCCGCCTCAGCACTCAAACTCGGTCAGGCTCGCGGCGTGGCAGTAGCGGCTGCCGTCGCCGCACACGCGCCGGTCGCCGAGTATGCCGCGCGGCGGGTAAAGCTCGCCGTAGTTGGTAGTGGACGAGCAAGCAAGGAGCAGGTGCAAC
>DMUF01000176.1 GCA_003476445.1 Gammaproteobacteria bacterium
AGCTGATCGATGCGGGCCTGCTGACCGACCAGCGCGTCGTTCAGCTCTCGAATCGTATCTTCCTGGAACGCCGCCTTGGTCTCGAGCTCTTCGACACGAACGAGCAGGTCGCCGATGGTGCGTGTCAGGTCATTCGCCGCGCTCAATCGAGCAGTACCGGCGTGTCGGTCTTCAGCGTGTCGCCGACAAAGAATTCCGGGTCGCGCCGGCGCCAGAGCGCGATGACGATGAGTCCGGAGAGAATGAGCCCGACGCCCAGCACAAAGACGAGCCCGAGCCCCAGGACGGACGCACCGCTGCCATAGTCCGGCGCCATCGAATCACGCAGGGTGACCACGAATACGAACGTGAGCCCCAGCCCCCCCAGCAGCGGAAACAGGCACTTGAACACGAAGGAGCGTGCGTCGTGCAAGAGCTCGCGCCGGAAGAACCAGATGCAGGCATAAGCGGTCAGCCCGTAGTAGAAGCAGATCATGATGCCGATGGAGTAGATCGTATCGACCAGCACGTTCTCGCTCAGATAGGTAAGCACCGCATAAAACACACCCGCCGCCAGCCCAGCTACGGCCGTAGCGAACGAGGGCGAGCGATAGCGCGGATGGATAGCGGCGAACCGCGCCGGCAGCGCTCGATAGGTACCCATGGCGAGCAGCGTGCGCGTGGTCGGGAGAAACGTGCTGATCAAGCTCGCGCTGCTCGAGGCCACCACGCTCAGGTACAGGAACAGGTGCCAGGGTTCACCGAGCACGGGTTGCGCCAGCGCGCCAAACACATTGTCCGCGATTTCCTCGTTGGCGAGACCGAGCTCGTGGGTACCCACGCCCGCGAACATGAGGGTGCCGATCGATACCAACAGATAGGTCAGAAGGATTGAGACGACCGCGAGGAGCGCAGCGCGACCCGGCGTCTTCTCCGAATCGGTGGTTTCCTCGTTCGCGGTCAGCGCGGAATCCCATCCCCAGAACGCGAAGATGGAGCCGGACAGGCCCGCCACAAACGCGGACATGGTCAGGCCTTCCAGACCGAACCAGTCCCAGCTGAAATTGAGTGATCCGGGGGAGCCTGCCGCGCCGGTTATCGCAGCCACAGCGAAAAAGAGCAGCACCGACATCTGAAAGGCAACGAGCACGTACTGCACGTGCGCGGTGGTCGAGATGCCGCGATAGGCGATCCAGGTGCCAAGGCCGAGATAAGCGAGGCAGGTGCTCACGTTGACGAGCTTGTCTTGCCAAAGGTTCGCGAGCCATTCGCTACCGAACAATGCGCCAAGAAACTGATAGGAAAACTGCACCGCGACGCCGGCCAGGTTCGAAATCACGATGATGGTTGCCAGTATCGCCGCCCATCCGCCAAGCCAGCCGATGTAGGGTCCGAACGCCTTCGTGGTCCAGGTGAACGACGTGCCGCAGTCGGGTGCCACCTTGTTAAGCTCGCGATAGGCATAGGCGGCGAAGAACATGGGAATGAAGCCAGCGAGAAAAATCACCGGCACCTGGGTGCTCACCTCGCTGACCAGCAGCCCGGTGGTCGCTGTGAGCGTGTACGCGGGAGCCACGCAGGAGATCGCAAGCACCGTGCTGCCCAACAGCCCAATGGAGTTGTGAGACAGCCCTTTCTCCTGCAGATCATGCTCGACGGCGTGATGCGGGTCGTGGGACTGAATCTCTTGATGGGGTCGATCGAGCGGACTGGACATGACATCGACTCTACCGGGAAGATGACCGAGTCTAGATGAGGCAGAGTGAACGCTCCAGATTCGCCGCTGCCCTGCCGTTCGCCACCTGATCCCGAGGGTTCCCATGGACCAACCGACCAGCTCACGCTCGGGCGCGCCCCCCCTTGCAGAGCGTCCGCTAGCAGACGATGCCGTCGGCCTGCTCGCCGGCCTCACAACGACACGCGCCATCCGCCGCTATCAGGACGAACCGATTCCGGAAGAGATCCTGCGCGACATCCTCTTCGCCGCGACCCGTGGACCGAGCGGCTCCAACCGTCAACCGTTCCGATTCATGGTGCTGACATCAAGCCCGACGGCGATCGCCGCCAAACGGCTTATCGGCGAAGCGGCGCGAGCACTCTGGGGGGCGAAGAAGACCAACGACCAGTACGAGCGCGGTTCGGGCGCAGACCCGGCGTCACCCAAGTCGCGCATGGCGCGCACCATGCAGGGCTATGTGGACCACTTCGAAACGGTGCCCTGCCTGATCCTGCCGTGTCTCGTACGCTATCGGGCACCCAGCTATGCGGAAGGCGCCTCCATCTACCCCGCGGTGCAGAATCTGCTGCTCGCCGCGCGCGCGCTCGGCTATGGCGGTGTCATCACCGGCTTTCACGGGGCGGTGGACGCAGAGCTCAAGACCCTGCTCGGGATTCCGCCGGAGGTGTTCATCAGCTGCACGGTGACTCTTGGCAAGCCGGTGGGCAACCATGGGCCAGTACGACGTCGTCCGCTGCAGGAACTGGTCTACGCGGACCAGTGGGAAGCGGCGCCGAGCTGGGCTGTTGATCCCCCCGGCACACGCTATACGAGCGCGGGGCCACCGCGCTCCTGACACCCTCGGCGGCTTGTCAGAGCAGCGCTTCGATGTCCTGGGCCATAGACTCGGGCTTATCCATGCTGCCGTAACGACGCACCGTACGCCCGCTGCGATCCACCAGGAACTTGGTGAAGTTCCACTTGATCGCCTCGCTGCCGAGAACGCCGGGTGCCGCGTGCTTCAACTCGACAAAGAGCGGGTGCGCCTTCGGACCGTTCACCTCGACCTTGGAAAAGAGCGGGAACGAGACCTCGTAGTGCGTGCTGCAAAACGTCTGAATCTCGCTCTCGGTTCCCGGTTCCTGCCCTGCAAACTGGTTGCAGGGGAAACCGAGCACCACGAATCCGCGCTCCCGATACTTGCGCCAGAGCGCCTCGAGCCCTTCGTACTGGGGGGTAAAGCCGCAGCGGCTCGCCACGTTGACGATAAGGACCACCTTGCCCGCGTACTCGGAGAGCGCCTGCTCAGCGCCTTCGATGGTACGCACCGCGTGGTTAAGAACCGACATGCGCGCGCCCCTCAGGCTGCAGCCGCAGCGGCTACGTCCTGCGCCCGCGTGCCCGGCGCGGGATTGCTGAAAATCAGCGCGCCGTCCTCGATCGGCGCATGCCGGATCATGCGCTTATCCTTGGTGTAGTCCTGCGTGTTACGCCACGGTCCCTGATCACCCTGCTTGGGGAACAGATGCATCACGCGCTGCATGTAGCCCGCTGAGAAATCCTCGATCCAGGGTCTTGCCACCATGTTGGCGTCTTCCGCACGCAGCGTCGGGGTGCATACGCGAGTGCCGGTCTTCTTCATGTGCTTCACCAGCCGGCAGGTGTACTCGGCGGTGAGATCGGCGCGCAGGGTCCAGGACGCGTTGATGTAGCCAAAGGTCTGAACGAGGTTGGGAACACCCGAGTACATCATGCCTTTGTAGGACCAGGTGTCCGCAAAGTTGATGCGCCGGCCATCCACCGCGAAGGCCACCCCGCTCATGACGGACATTTCGAGGCCCGTCGCCGTCACGATGATGTCGGCCTCCAGCGTGCGGCCGGACTGCAGCTTGAGCCCGGTCGGCGTAAAGCAGTCGATCTGGTCCGTGACCACGTCTGCCTGCCCGTGGCGAATCGCCTTGAACAGATCACCATTCGGAATCAGACACAACCGCTGATCCCACGGGTTGTAGCGCGGGGTGAAATGCGTGTCGACGTCGTAATCCGGCCCGAGGCCGGCGCGCACGCCCGCCAACAGCTGCTTCTTGACCCACTCGGGCGCAACACGCGTGCGGCCGTAGAAATACCGCTGCAGCTGCGTGTTCTTCAGACGCGTGATGGCGTACGCCCACTTCTCCGGCAGATACCGGCGCAGGCGATTCGCCACCGCGTCTTCGTCCGGACGCGAGACCACATAGGTCGGCGAACGCTGCAACATCGTGACGTGAGCACCCCCTTTCGCCATGGCGGGTACCAGCGTCATCGCCGTCGCGCCGCTGCCAATGACCACCACCCGCTTGCCGGCGTAATCGAGGTCCTCGGGCCAGAACTGCGGATGGACGACCGTGCCGGTAAACGTGTCACGGCCCTTGAACTCCGGCGTGTGCGCCTGTTCGTAACGATAATAGCCACCGCACATGAGCAGCATGCCGCAGCTCAGCGACACCTGGTCACCCTGATCCGGCCGATCGATCAGAAGGGTCCAGCACGCATTCTCTGAAGACCACGACGCCTCGCGCAGCAGATGGCGGAAGCGGATCTTCGGCACGATGCCCGACTCCTGCGCGGTCTCGCGGACATAGCGGCGAATCGACGGGCCGTCGGCGATGGCTTTCGCCTCGCGCCACGGCTTGAAGGAATATCCGAGCGTGTGCATGTCGCTGTCCGACCGGACGCCCGGATAACGGAACAAATCCCAGGTGCCGCCGATGGCTTCGCGACCCTCGAGAATCGTGAAACTGAAACTCGGGCACTTGGTCTTGAGGTGATGCGCGGTGCCGATTCCGGAAATACCGGCCCCGACAATGATCGCGTCAAAGTGTTCCATGAAGTTTGCCCTCGTGCGTGGTCATCGCTGTTGCGTCCGATTTTCGCACGTCGCGCTCGGTTATGCAGCGCGCTCTGAAACACGCTCCATGCAGTGACCGGCGGATGCACAGCCCAGCGGATTGTTCGAAAGAACGGGTTTGGATATGGTGCGGCGCCCGCTCCCCGGAAAATGCCCGATGCACACCCGTGCCAAGCTGTCCTGCGCCGAATTTCTCGGGCTCGTTCCCAGTCGGACCGCCGATTCCAAGGCGATGGAAAACGCGCACTGGCAGCTTGCCTTGTCCCAGCGCATGAGCGGCGGACGTGGCTCGCTCTTCGGGGGTGTGGGCCTTGCGGCTGG
>DMUF01000039.1:0-732 GCA_003476445.1 Gammaproteobacteria bacterium
GATCATGACGCAACCTTCAGAACAGAAAATAGCCCCGCAGCGGCGCAGCCCCAACACGCGCACCGAACGGATGACCCTCGCCGCCTATCTTGCCGCCGGCGTCGGCCTCGCCGGCATTGCCAGCACGGCGGACGCTGCGATCGTGAACATCGACATCACGGACACGCGCGGCGACGGCAACACCACGACCGATGACAATATTTCGGGCGTTAATGGCGGCGTCGGCATTGGTAGCAATGAAACAATGCCCAATTGGCTGGGAGCCGGCGTGTCAGCCAGCTACCTGCGGCTTTTTAACCAAGACACCATCGGCAACTACTTCTACCACGGCATTGGGGGGGCCAATGCCTTGGAAATCGCGTTGTCAGGTAATAGCAACGCATCTCCACGCAATTTCGCCGCGGGCGCTACCGTCGATAGCACTGCCCTTTGGAGCGCAAACCCCTGGCAGTCTGTATTTGAGTATTACTACAACGGTGGAAGGACAGTATCGCCCCACTTCACCGCGGGCAGCTACATGGGCTTTCGGGCTTTTGACGGCTCCGGCTACCTGTACGGCTGGTTGGAAGTAACGTGGGACAGCACGGGATCTGGACAGTGGCAGATCCTGTCCGGTGCTTACGAGTCCACCATTAATACCGCGATCGTCATACCCAGCGCCAACGTGCCTGCACCCTCCCCCGCCTCGCTGCTCGCCCTCATCGTGGGCGGTGCCGCGCTGCGGCAGTGGCG
>DMUF01000039.1:1077-4554 GCA_003476445.1 Gammaproteobacteria bacterium
CTGCCTCACCTCGGGGCAACCGCAGGTTCGATACCAGACGGCACTTCTCCATCAAGCGCAGAATCACCCACGTCAGGTCGAACTGATACCAGCGCAGACCGTGCCGGGCAGAGAAGGGGAAGGCGTGGTGGTTGTTGTGCCAGCCTTCGCCCAGAGCAAAGAGCGCGACGAACGCGTTGTTGGTGCTGTCATCGCCCGTGGCGTTTGGACGACCGCCCCAGATATGGCACACGGAATTGACCATGAACGTGGCGTGCCAGAGCGCCACCGTGCTGACAAAGAGACCCCAGACAAGCATCTGCGCGCCCGAGGTGCCCAGACCCGGCGCGAGCCAATCCAGCACAGCGCCAAGCGCATAGAGCACCACGGCCTGCAGCACCAGCAAGGCCACGTAGTGCCGCTGCAGGAACTTGATTTCAGGGTACCGGTGCAGGTCGCGCGCATTACTGCCCTGCTCATGAAACGCAGCCGCCGACATCATCCAGCCCATATGAGAATGCCAGAAGCCCTGGGTGGTGGGTGAATGAATGTCTTCGGCGGTATCCGTATCGCGATGGTGCGAACGATGATGCGCTACCCACCAGAGCGGCCCGCCCTGAATGGCCAGGCTTCCGGACAGCGCCAGCAGAAACTGCACGGGGCGCGAGGTCTGGAAGGAGCGATGCGCGAGCAGACGGTGGAACCCGGCGGTCACGCCAAACCCCCGCACCAGGTACAGCGCCAGGGCAACGCCCGCGGCTACCGGGCTCAACCCGGTGAACACGGCGCCCAAGGCACCGATGTGAAACACGATCATAATCAGCGCAACGACGAACGCCGCCAGCGGCGTACGCTCGGACTGCTTGGCAACGGCTGACACCCCTGACTCACCTCGCGAATTGAATAGCGAACGGCGAGCCCTTTCTGCCCGCCAGTGCCGATGATCGCATAATTCGGGGCAATCGGACCAATGAACCCGCGGGCGGTCGACCCGACTGGGGTACCATGATCGCCCGCTTTCGCTGCCGCCCACCATGCTGAGCTATCGACACGCCTTCCACGCCGGCAACGACGCGGACGTTATCAAGCACATCACCCTCTGCGGTCTTCTGGACGCCATGACCCGCAAGGACAAGCCGTTTCTGTATCTCGAGACGCACGCGGGGGCAGGCTATTACGGACTGCAAAGCCTGCGGGCGCGGGAGACAGGCGAGAGCGACCGCGGCGTGCGGCTGTTCAAGGATCTCGCACCAGGCGCGCTTCCCCATGATGCCGAGCTATGGCTGGAACGCGTGCGGGCGTGCAATGCGGGGGCGGGTTTGCGCCGCTACCCTGGCTCGCCCTGGCTCGCAAAAAGCTTTCTGCGCACTCAGGATCGGGCGGTCTTCGCGGAACTGCACCCGGTCGACCACGGCAAGCTGACGCGTCTCATGCGCGACAGCCCCCGCAGCACCGTGGTGCAGCAGGATGGGTATGAGCTACTGCGGGCGTTTCTTCCGCCGGTCGAGCGCCGAGCGCTGGTGTTGATCGATCCCGCCTACGAAACCCGCGATGAGCTGGCACGACTGCACCGCGCCCTTGTTGAGGGACTGCAGCGCTTCGCGACCGGCGTGTTTGCAGTCTGGTATCCGCTGGGTGCCCGACACGGCGCTGAAGCCATCGTTGCGCACGTCGCACGGGCCGCGCGCAGCACGCCTCGTCCGGTCAAAACGCTGGATCTGCGCTGGGAGCGGGCGGTACCGCAGGAGCGCGGCGATGGCACCATCGGCCTGCGCGGCGCCGGCATGGTGATACTGAATCCCCCCTTTGGTCTTGAAGCCAGCCTGCGCGAAGCGCTTACAGCGGCGGCGCTACGGCTTGAACCGGAAGCGGCGGGCGCTGGCAGAGGGCCGCGGATCGATGTGTCCTGGCCGGTGCCGGAGTCGGCGTAACGCAGGACCCCGCGTCTAACGCTGCCGCACTTCCCAGGTGCGATGAATGCGTGGATTGCGCTCGAAGTCAGGGTCGAGGGTGTCCGCCGAAATCTCCTGCACCGTTGCAAACGCGCTGATTGCCGCCTCATCGAGACGAAAGCGCCGGAAGTTGTTGGAAAAGAGCAGCAGCCCGCCGGGCGCGAGCCGCGCAACCGCCGCGCGCAGCAGGGCGGGATGGTCGCGCTGAACGTCGAAATCGTCCGCGCGCTTCGAGTTGGAGAAGGTGGGCGGATCACAGAAGATCAGGTCGTAGCGGTCACCGTGGCGCTCGATCCAGCGCATGACGTCGTCCTGCACCAGTTCATGCCGCGAGCCGGCCAACCCTGAGCGACCCAGATTGCGCGCGGCCCAGTCGAGATAGGTGGCAGACAGATCCACGCTGACCGTACGTCGTGCGCCGCCTTTTGCAGCGTGGAGCGTCGCAGCACCGGTGTAGCAGAAGAGGTTGAGAAAGCGTTTGCCCGCGCTTTCCGCCGCAATCCGCCGCCGTATCGGTCGATGGTCGAGAAAGAGGCCGGTATCGAGGTAGTCGAACAGGTTGACCTCCAGCTCCACCTCGCCTTCGCGCACCGCGACGAACCGCCCGCGTGCATCGAGCCGGCCGTATTTGCTGCCGCCCTTGCCGCGCGCGCGGGTCTTGACCGCGAGATCGCCGGCGGCAACCGGCAGCGCCGCCCGCACCGCGTCCAGAATCTCAGCGAAACGCCGCGCGGACGTCTCCTCGGGAATGTGGCGCGGCGCCTGGTACTCCTGCACATGCACGAGCAGCCGGGTATCCGGTGGCAGCGTCTCATAGACATCGATGGCGGCGGCGTACTCCGGCAGATCGGCGTCATAGAGCCGGTAGCAGGTGACCCCCGTCCGCCGGCGCCAGGAAGCGAGCCGGCGCACATTCTTGCGCAGCCGATTCGCCACCATTCGGGCGCCATCGGAGAGCGAGGAATCATCGGTAGGCATGGCGCTTTCGATCCCGGTACGCGAGTGCGCTATGATCGTTGAAACCGCATTGAAACCCACCCGTTTGGCTTTTTTTCGAGGACTTTTTCATGGCACAGGCAGATCTGATCATCCGCAACGCGCGGATCGTGGACGGCACCGGCGCTCCCACCTTCGCCGGCGACGTTGCCATCAAGGACGGACGCATCAGCGCGATTGGCGCCGTTTCCGGTGAAGCGGCACGCACCATCGACGCCGCCGGCAAGATCCTGACGCCCGGCTTCATCGACATTCACACCCACTTCGACCCGCAGCTGTGCTGGGACGGGCTGGCCACACCGTCGCTGGAACACGGCGTCACCACGGTCTTCATCGGCAACTGTTCGCTGAGCCTCGCACCGGTTCGACCGGGCGCCGAGGGCAAGCTGGTCAACATGTTCCAGGTGATCGAAGACATCAAGAAGCGCACCTTTGACGCAGCGGTGCCGTTCTCGTGGGAAACCTTCCCCGAGTATCTCGACTTCATCCGCCCGACGCTCGGCATCAACGTTGCTGCGCTCATTGGGCATTCGGCACTGCGCTACTACGT
>DMUF01000118.1 GCA_003476445.1 Gammaproteobacteria bacterium
GGTCTGGCTGCTCGGCAGCGGCAAGGACCGGCCGCTCACCGGGGCGATCGCGGCGGCGGCGCCGGGCGCGGTTGATCTCGGTGGACGAACCTCGCTCGCAGAGGCGGTCGATCTCCTCGCCCTTGCGCGCGTGGTGGTGAGCAATGACTCCGGTCTCCTGCACGTCGCCGGCGCCCTTGGACGACCGGTGGTGGGGCTCTATGGCTCTTCATCCCCTGACTTCACGCCACCGCTGGGCGCGCGCGCCGTCGTTCTGGCCGAAGATCTGCCGTGTCGGCCGTGCTTTGCGCGCGAGTGTCCGCTCGGACATTTGCGCTGCCTGGAGGAGCTTTCACCCGACCGTGTGGTGGCGGAGCTGTGAGCGAGCGCCGCGTGCTGCTGGTCAAGATGAGCTCGCTTGGCGATCTGGTACATGCGCTGCCCGCGGTCACCGACGCCGCCGCGCACGGATTCCGTTTCGACTGGGTGGTGGAGGAGGCATTCGCGGCGTTGCCCGCGCGGCATCCGGCGATCATCAACGTGCTGCCGATTGCGTGGCGGCGCTGGCGGCGTCGACTCTGGCGTGATCGTGCCGAGCTGGCGGCGTTTGTTCGGCGCCTGCGGTGCGAGCGTTACGACCTGGTGCTGGACGCGCAGGGGCTCCTGAAGAGCGCGGTGGTGAGCGCCGCGGCGCGCAGCCCCGAACGCGCCGGCTTCGATCGCGCCAGCGCGCGTGAATCGCTGGCTGCGCTGGGCCTGAATCGCGCCATCGCTGTCGCGCGCGAGGCGCACGCGATTACGCGGCAGCGCGCGCTGTTTGCGACCGCACTCGGCTATCCCGCGCCGCGGCCGGAGTCGTTTCCAGACTTCGGCCTGAAAGCCGGTTATGCAGCTGGCGCGCCGGTCGTGGATCGGGCGCCGCTCGCTGTCCTTCTGCATGGCACCACCTGGGCGAGCAAACTCTGGCCCGAGCCCTACTGGATCGACCTTGCGCGCCGCGCGCGCAGCAACGGATTCGAAGTCGCTCTTCCGGCAGGGACGGTCGAGGAAGAAGCGCGCGCACAACGTATCGCAGCGGCCGCCGGTGCGATCGCCTGGCCGCGCATGTCACTGGCAGATCTCATTGATCGGGTGACGCAAGCGGGTCTGGTGATCGGGGTTGATTCGGGGTTACTCCATGCGAGCGCGGCGCTCGGCGTGCCCACGGTCGGTCTATACCTGAGTACGGATGCGGGCCGCACTGGCTGCGTCGGTCCGCGCGCGCGCGTGCTGGCCGCCGATTTCCCGTGCGCCCCCTGCGCGAGCCGAATCTGCCGCTACCGCGGCGTTGCGGCGCGAGAGCAGGGCGAGACAATTGAGCCCGCTTGTGCGACGAGCGTCACGCCGGCGCGCGCCTGGGCGGCGGTCGAGGCGGTGCTCGACGCAGACCGGGCTATGCTTCTGACAGCAGAACCGATGTCGATCCGGGGAACGCCGTAGAAACCTCACTGCGCCTTGCCTTCGTCCTGCTGCGCTACTTTCCCTTTGGTGGCCTGCAGCGCGACTTCCTGCGCATCGCATCGGCTTGTCACGCCCGCGGACATCACGTCGAGGTACACACATTGCGCTGGCAGGGACCGCGACCGGACGGTTTCGAGATCGTCGAGTACCCGCAGCGCGGCGTCACCAACCATGGGCGCGCGCGCGCGTTTGCGGCAGACCTGTCGGCGGCGCTGCCGGCCCGGGATATCGATTGCGTTGTCGGCTTCAACCGCCTGCCAGGGCTTGATGTGTACTATGCCGCCGACCCGTGTTTTGTCGCGCGGTCGGACGGTTCGAGGCCAGCCTGGATGAGCTGGCCCTCGCGTTACCGTACCTGGGCCGCCCTCGAGGCGGCGGTGTTCGGAGCCGAAGGCGCGACGCGGATTCTCACGCTTACGGCGGCGCAGGCGCGTGACTACCAGCGCTGCTACGGCACCGACAGCGGGCGGTTTCGGCGCGTTCCGTTACCGCTGGCTCCCGATCGCGGACGACCGGCGAACGCCGAGGACAAGCGCGCGGCGTTCCGCGGCGAATTCGGTCTGGGTCCGGATGCGTGCTTGTTGCTGGCCCTTGGATCCGGTTTTGCCACCAAGGGGCTTGATCGAACGCTACGTGCGCTTGCGGTGGTGCGCCGCCAGCACCCGGCGCTCGATGTGCGGCTCTTCGTGGTAGGCGATGGCGCGTTGGCGCGCTATCAGCGACTGGCGCGTCGGTTGGGTGTGTGGGATCAGGTGCAATTCTTCGGCGGACGAGCGGATGCGGAGCGTTTTCTCCTCGGTGCCGATGTGCTGGTTCACCCCGCGCGCAGGGAGAGCGGCGGCATCGTGCTGCTCGAAGCCCTCGCAGCGGGGCTGCCGGTGGTGACGACCGCGAACTGCGGCTTTGCGGCCGCGGTTGTCGACGCGGGTGCGGGCACCGTGCTGCAGGAGCCGTTCGATCAGGTCGCGCTCGAGCGCGCGCTCGAGGCGGTGATTCTGGACAAGCCCGGGCGCGCGGCGTGGTCCGTTGCCGGTAGCGCTTACGGCGCGCGGCTTCTCGAACAAGATGCGACCGGCCCTGTCGTCGACGAGATTCTGGCGGTGGCGGCCACCCGCCCCGCGCGTCAGCGAACCCCGCCCTGGCGGACGGGCACCTGGGTTCGGCAGGACCTGCGAGCCTGGTTCGAGCCCGATCCTTTTCGCACCGCGAGCACCCAGGAAGGCGAGGTGTTCCGCGCGATCGCCAACCGCCGCACGCTGCGCTTTCCGGCGCGGGGCAACGATTTTTTCCTGAAGTGGCACGGTCCGGTTGGCTGGGGTGAGATCTGGAAAAATCTCCTCGTCGGGCGTCTTCCGGTGGTCTCTGCCCGCAACGAGTTCGTTGCCTGTCGGCATCTTGCCCTGCGTGGCATCGCTGCGCCCACGGTCGCGGCTGCGGGAAGCCGAGGGCTTAACCCGGCCAGGCGCGAGTCCTTCGTGGTGCTGGATGCGCTTACCGGGCGCACTGACCTTGAACGCGTCGCAGCCAATGCGGCGATGCTCTCTGCGGCTCAGCTCCGCGTGCTGGTCGAGGGCGTGGCCCGGTTCGCCCGGCGCCTGCATGAGGCGGGCGTTGCGCATCGGGATTTCTACCTCTGCCATCTGCTGCTTGATGACGCGGGGTGGGCGCGGGGTGTCGTCGACATTGCCGTTCTGGATCTGCATCGCGCGCGCGTCTTTCCGACGCTGCCCGCGCGCTGGCGCGAGCGTGACCTTGCGGCGCTGCTGTTTTCCGCGGCAGGGCTCGAACTTACACCGCGGCTGCTTGGTCGCTTCGTTCGCGTGTACACGGGCCGCTCCCTGACCGCCGTTCGGGAGTCCGGGCGTTTCTGGCGTCGCGTTGTTCGACGAGCAGAGCGACTGAGGCAACGCGAGACGCGCCGGGGTAATACGCGTGCGCGGGAAGTCGAAGGAGATACTGCATGAAGCTGCCGGTCTTGACGCTGAGGATGCTCGGCCACTCGAGGGATCTGCCGTCCTTGCCCTGCGGGCTTTGTCTCGATGACGTTGCCGAAGGTGCGGACATACCCCAGCACTTTGTGCTCCAGCGCGCGTTGCGCTGGCTCCCCGGTCGTCGGTTGGTTGCCGAAGGCACGGTGGCAGGCCAGTCCGTGCTGGTGAAATGCTTTTTCGGGCGCCGGTCGCAGACCGCACTCTGGCGCGAACTGCGCGGTTTACGCGCGCTTCTGGCTGCGGGGCTTCCCGCGCCCGGTGAACGCCTGGCGTATCACATGCCGCAAGGGGGCGTGTTGGTCACCGACTGGCTGGCGTCAGCCCGACCACTGGATCTCTCCCGGGTCGAGGAGCAGGTGGCTGCCGTTGAACTGCTCGCGGATCTTCACGCGGCGGGTCTGAGTCATGCGGACCCTCATCCGGGCAATTTCCTGCTGCCCGCGGGTACAGCGCAAGCCGTTCCGATCGATGTTGGCGCGATTGCGCCGCGCGGTTGCTGGTTGCGGGGCGGTCGTGAACGCGGCGAGTGGCGCGAGCTCGCTCGGCTGATCGTGCAGTGTCCAATGGATGCGCTCGTCAGCGACACCGATCGCCTGGCTGCGCCGTCGGAGGCCGTGGAGCGCCTCGTGACGACCTACTGCCGGCGACGCGGTGATGCAGTGCGGGCGCCCGCGGCGTCTGACTGGCAGGGCTTCATGGATGCCGCGCGCCGCTCCCGTGTGCGGCGCTATCTGCGCAAAACGCTGCGTTCGACGACCGAATTTGAGCAGCGCGACCGACCCGATGCCCGGGTCTTTGTCCTTCGATCCGCGCTCTCTCCCGCGCTGGAGGCGGTGATCGCTGACCCCGCCGCGGCCATGGCATCGGGGGAACCGCTCAAGGCGGGTCGTAGCGCAACCGTGGTGCGCCCGAAAGGCGCGCCGGGCTGGGTCATCAAACGTTACAACCGTCGCAATCTGCTGCAGTCGTGGCGCCGGCGGTTGGCGCCGCGCGCGCGCGCGGCCTGGCGCAATGGCCACCATCTGGCGCTGCTGGGGATTCCGACGGCGCGACCGCTCGCGCTGATTGAGGCAAGCAAAGGAGCAGGCGCGGGCACGCCCTACCTGGTGCTCGAGGATCATGGTGATTGCGCCATCGACAGGCATGCGCGGACCGCGGGCGTCAGTGAGCGGCTCGCAACGCGCGTGTCACGGCTCCTGCTCGGTTTGCGTCGTGCCGACATCGCGCACCGGGATACGAAGGCGAGCAATCTGCTGGTCACCGCAGAAGAGCAGGTGGTCCTGATCGATCTGGATGGCATGCGCTCCCGTCGCGGCGGTGATTCTGCGGATGCCACACGGTTTCTCGCCAACTGGACGCGGGCAGGTGATCAGCCGGTGCATGCCCGCTTTGAAGCCGCGTTGCGTCGCGTGGGTCTGGTGTCCTAGCCGATCTCGGGAAGGCGGGCATAGCGTCCAACGCGCGCGGTCAGATCTTGGAGGCGCGTCCGTAGGGGTCAGGCACTCCGTCTGGGCGCGTTTTGAAGCGGCGGTGAAGCCAGAGGTACTGCGCGGGGTCGATGCGTATCGCCTGCTCCAGCAGCGCGTTGATGCGGGTAGCGTCTGCGACAGGGTTCGAACCCGGGTAGTCCTCGATCGGAGCCAGGCGTACCGTCCAGCGCCCGGGCACCTCGTCGCGGTGCTGGCTCGCAAAAAAGACCGCTGCCCCGCTGAGTCGCACGATGCGTCCAGTGGCGGCGAGCGTAGCGGCGGTAGTCCCGAAAAACGGCGCAAACACTGAGTGTTTGGGGCCGTAGTCCTGGTCCGGCGCATACCACACGATGTGACCTTCGCGCAGCGCCCGGATCAATGAGCGCGTGTCCTCGCGCTCGATCACGTTGGGAAAGTAGCGGCGGCGGCCTCGCACCTGCAGCCACTCCCAGGCGGCGTTGCGATTGCGCCGATACACGACGTCCATTGGCAGCGCGCTGGCAAGGGCGGGACCAACACATTCCAGCGCCGAGAAGTGCCCGCCGATAACAAGCACGCCACCGCGTTGGGCGGCCGACCGCAACGCGTCCGCACCTTCCAGGCAGACACGCGGTGCGAGGTTCCGTCGGGGATTCAGCCAGACGCTCAGCGTTTCCGCGATACCAATGCCCGCGTGCCGAAACACCTCGCGCCCGAGCGCGGCTCTTGCGCTCCGATCGAGCTCGGGGAAACACAGCCGCAGGTTGGTCTCGGTGATGTCACGGCGACGGCCGCCAATCCGCCACGCGCATCGGCCCAACAGCGCACCCCCTCTGAGCAACGGGGCGAGAGGCAGGCGGGCGAGGCACCAGCCGGTAGCAATCAGCAGCCAGACCAGCAGCGCGCGGGGGTGCCAGGCAGGTGTGCGGCGCCGTCTGCGGCGGAGCTTTCGTGACAACGGCTGCAGCCTTTTGCGTGGGTTCGGTGCCGGAGTCTAGCAGGCGCGGCACGTGCTACCATCGAGCTGTTTCAGGCCTCTGGCGCAGACTCGGCAGATGCAGCTACCTTCCCTTCAGTCCGTGCATGTGCTTGTCGTCGGTGACGTCATGCTCGACCGCTACTGGCGCGGTCCAGCCCGTCGCGTGTCACCGGAAGCACCGGTCCCCGTCATCGATGTAGAACAGGTCGACGAACGCCCCGGCGGCGCGGCCAACGTGGCGCTGAATGTCGCGAGTCTCGGGGCGCGGGTGACGCTGGTGGGTGCCGTGGGTGAGGACACCACAGGCGACGTGCTTGAGGCGCGCCTTCGAGCCGCCGGGGTCGAATGCCGTTTTCTCCGCGTAGCGGACTGGCAAACGGCGCTCAAGCTGCGCGTCGTCAGCCAGAATCAACAGCTTCTGCGCGCGGATTTCGAGCGACCGCTGCCGACCGACCACAGTGCGGCGCTCCTGGAACAGTATGTCGCGCTGCTGCCTGCGGCGACCGTTGTAGTGCTGCAGGACTATGACAAAGGCGTGCTCGCGCACCCGGCGGCGTTCATCGCTCATGCGCGCGCCGCTGGCGTCCCCGTAATCGTCGACCCGAAGCATAAGCCGTTCTCCTGCTACGCCGGTGCTGATGTGCTGAAACCAAACATGCAGGAATTCACCGCGGCATTTGGCGCGAGCCTGGATGAGAGCGATTTAGCGCTGCGCGCGCGGACCGCGTGTAACGACCTTGATCTCAATGCCATGGTGATTACGCGCGGCGCGCGCGGCATGAGCGTGATCGAACGGTCGGGCGGCGTGACCCACCTGCCGGCGCTGCCGGCGGAGGTGTATGACGTGACGGGTGCCGGCGATACCGCCGCGGCGGCGCTCGCGGTCACACGCAGCCTCGGCTGGGAACCGCCCGCCTGTGCGCGGGTTGCGAATGTCGCGAGCGGCCTTGCGGTCGGCAAGTCCGGCACCGCCGCGGTCACGGGGCCCGAGCTCGCGCGCGCGCTTGCCGGCGGTCGTGGTTCTGATCGTGGCATCCTCAGCCAGCAGGCGCTCCTCGATGCTGTCACCGCCGCGCGCACGGGCGGGGCGCGCATCGTCTTCACCAACGGCTGCTTTGATATTCTCCACGCCGGGCACGTTGCGTACCTTGAGGAAGCGCGCGCGCGCGGCGACCGACTGATTGTCGCGGTCAACGACGATGACTCGGTTCGTCGACTGAAGGGCCTGGGTCGCCCGGTCAACCCGCTGGAGCGGCGGCAGCGAGTATTGGCAGGCCTTGCGTCCGTGGACTGGGTGACCTCCTTTGCGGACGACACGCCCGAGGCGCTGCTTGCGGCACTGCGTCCCGACGTCCTGGTGAAGGGCGGCGACTATGCCGCGGACGGCGTGGTGGGCGCGGATCTGGTGCGAAGCTACGGTGGTTCGGTCGCTGTTCTCAGTCTGGTCGACGACTGCTCGACGACAGCGATCGTCGACCGGATTCAGTCGGAACGCTGACACAGCGTGGGTGTCTCACGCGCATCCATCGGCCTGTACTGGTCGCGCTCGAAACCAAACTTCGGTGACGCGCTCGCGCCCCTTGTGGTGGCGCGGGTCAGTGGTCGGGCGGTGCGCTGGGCGCCGCTCTGGCGTGCGGATCTGGTGGCGCTCGGCAGCCTGCTCGGGCGTGTCGGCGAGCACTGGTGGCAGCCGCGCCTGCATGTCTGGGGCACGGGGTTCATCGCCCCCGTTGCGGCCCATGTTACGCGGCATCGGGTGCATGCGGTGCGGGGGGCTTCGACGGCGCGCATGTTGGGGCTCGATCCCGCGGCGGTCGCGCTCGGGGATCCGGGCTTGCTGGTTGATCAGCTGTTGCCGCCACTTCACGCCAGGCCGCTGCAGAGCGGTACGCTCGTGGTACCGCACTATCGCGATCGCGGGCATCCGCTCCTGTCGGCACTGGCAGCGCTCCCGGAGGTCCGTGTCATCGACGTGTTTACCCCGCCACTGCAACTGCTCGAAGCCATTCGCAGAGCCGACTGCGTGCTGTCGACCTCCCTGCACGGGCTCATCGCGGCGGATGCGCTGGGTGTGCCAAATGCCTGGGTGACGCTGCACGACCAACTGCGCGGCGGGCATTTCAAGTTTCTCGATTACTACTCGGCGTTCGATCTCGCGCCGGAACCCAGCCCGCTTTCAACTGCGCTTGCCGGGGCGCCGGGGCCGCTGATCGAGTCCTGGGCGAGACCCGGTCTGAACGCGATCCGGGAGCATCTCTACCGGGCGTTTCCGCTGCGCTGACGGCGCAGGTTCGTGTGTTGTCGCGGGCGCTGCGGCGTCAACCGGGCCGGGCTATGCACTAACGCGCGTGCTGCTGCAGATCACGGAGCAACCGCGCGTTGTCGGCGAGGTGTTCCGGATTAACAGTGCCGACGACGACGGAAGATACCCCCGGGTGTGATGCCGCAAAACAAATGTCCTCGGGAGCAGCGTAGCCGCTCGCCAGCGCCTTTTTGACCAGGACTCCGCAGCCGGCACTTGCGGCGCGCGCGATGACGGGCGCTTCTACCGTATGCAGCGGATTCAGCGTAGCCATGATCACGTCGCAGCCGACATCGATCGCGCACGCGGCCCCGTCCGCTGATTTGTGCGAGATGCCCACGGCGCGGATCACGCCGCGAGCGCGCAGCGCGCAAAGAGCCTCTAGCGTGCCGTGTCTTGTCAGGATTTCGCGGTCGCGGCCGTCGGAGTGGATCAGCACGTAGTCGAGCCAGTCGGTACGCAGCCGGGCCAGTGATGCAAAGACGCTCGCCGTGACGTGTTCCGGTGTGAAGTCGTAATGAGAACGGCCGTCGGTGAAGACTTCGCCCACCTTTGTTCCGATAACCCACTGCTGGCGCTGCCCCTCGAGCAGTTCGCCAAGGCGCGCCTCGCTCGAACCGTAAGCTGGCGCGGTGTCGAGCAGGTTTACGCCCAGATCTCGAGCACGCTCGAGCAGCGTCCGGGCCTCTTGGTCATCGGGGATCGTGAACGCCCGCGGGTAGTTCACCTTGCGGTCGCGTCCCAGCTTGACGGTGCCGAGCCCAAGCGCGGAAACGCGAATGCCGGAGCGGCCGAGCACACGGTATTCCACGGCCTCAGATCCCGTCGCCGTGTGCGGGACGAGCGTCCTGCATCGGGTCGTTCCGAAACCAGGGCGGCGCGCCGACGGTCGTTCCCGGTAGTGCAAGCCGCGGCTGCTCTCGCGTTTCGTTGCGAGGAGTCGTGGGCTCGGTGTCGGATGCCTGGCGCTGCGTTTGTCCAGGGGCCAGCAGACGCAACACCCGGTCACCGAGATCCGGTGCCAGGCTCAGTTTGGTCGGCCACACGACAATGCAGCGCCCGCCTGGACCGGTACCCGTGGCAAAGGCCTCGTCGGGGCGCTTGCCATCGCTGTGGAGCGGCTCCGCCCGGTCGATGGCGAGCGTCTCGATGTCTGCCCGCGACCAGTCGCGCCATGGCAGGCAGGCGCGGAGTTCCCTGCGGGCGTGAGCAACGAGCGCGTTGCGATCCATACCCACGCCGTCGGTCGCGATCTGTCCTCCGAGATACCAGAGCGTCGAGTCTTCGTCGGCATGGCTCGTGATGGTGAGCCGCGGCTCCGGTCGGCGGATGCCGGTCAGACAGTGCGCAAACAGCGGCGGAAGATCGGGCGCCCGCACGATGACCTGCGCGAGCGGGCGACGCTGCATGCGTGGATAGCCAAGTCCAAGCCGAGCGAGCAGTGCCGCGTTGCCACTGCCCGCAGCCAGGATGAGGTGGCGCGCCGTGATTGCGCTCCCTGCAAGTTCGAGTCGGACACCCCCTTCGCTCAACGAAGAATCGTTGAGCGCAGCGAGCGCATCGGCGGTATAGGCGCTGTCGGTAACCGGCGCCACCAACGTGCGCAGCAGCGCCGGCATGGGGAGTACGAAGTCCACCAGTCTGTGCACGGAGCCGTTGAACGCGGGATCGAGAAGACCCGCAGGGAACTCGCTCCGCGCGAGCGCTTCCACTCGTCCGCGCAGACTTCGGCTGGCCAGAAAACTGGTAAGTCGCCCGAGCGTCCCGGCGGCGGCGAACAGGTGACAGCTCTGCCGAACTGGTGCGAGCGCTCGCAGGTCGATTTCACCGCGCCCTTCGAGGCATGCGGACCAGCGTGCCGGCATGTCGGCGATCTGCTCGGAAGCGCGGGTCAGCTGCCCTGCGAGAGCGTACTTGAGTCCGCCGTGAATGATGCCCTGACTCGCAAGCGTCTGACCGCAGCCGAGAGGGGTGGAGGAGAGCAGGACCGCCCGATAGCCGCTATCGCGCAGACGGCGCAGGAGCCAGAGTCCGGCGATGCCGCCGCCCACGATCACGGCGTCGAAATCAGTCGCGGATGCGGAAGGATCACCCATGCGGAAGAGCCTATGCGCTCGCGCGCCGTTGCGCCATGCTGAGACCATGACCGGGTTCTCTGACATTCTCTACCAGATCGTCCTTCTGCTGCTGCGACCGATCGTGCGCTGGCGCGCCTTGCGTCGCGCCCGGGGGATTCCGGCTGAGCGCGAGCGTCTTGAGGAGCGGTTTGGCCAGCCCCCGCTCGGTGCCCCGCGCGGCGCGGTCTGGTTCCACGCAGTGAGTGTGGGCGAGGTTATCGCGGCTGCGCCGATTATCGCTCGCTTCGGCGAGGCGCATCCGGAGGTTCCGATTCTCGTTACCACCATGACCGCGACCGGGGCCGCGGAGGTCAGCGCGCGGCTCGGCTCTCGCGTGACCCATGCCTATGCGCCCTATGACTTTCGCGACGCGGTCGAGCGCTTCCTCAACGCGCTCTGCCCATGCCTGCTCGTGCTTGTGGAGACAGAACTCTGGCCGAACCTCATCCGCGCTGCCAAGGCGCGAGGTATTCCGGTGCTCATGGTGAACGCGCGCCTCTCCGCCCGGTCGGCGCGCCGTTATCGGCT
>DMUF01000070.1 GCA_003476445.1 Gammaproteobacteria bacterium
ACGCTGTCTGCGTCGTGCCCGCTCTGCAGCAGAAAGCTCGCACTTAGCAGCAGCAGAACCGCGAGCAGAGCACCCTGCAACACGGCGGGCCACCACTGCCGAGCATCAAACGGAGAAGCGTCCGCAGGGCGAGGAGGGCGTTGCATCACGTCGGCGGCAGCAGGCTCGGATTCGAGCACGATGGAGCAGGCAGGATCGATCACCAGTTCGAACAGGACGATGTGAATCGGCGCCAGTAACGGGTCCCAGCGAAGCAGCAAAGGAACCAGGCTGAGCGCAATCACGGGTACGTGAACCGCAAAAATGAAGGCAACCGCACGCCCCATGTTGTCGAAGATGCAGCGACCGAGACGCAGGGTTTCGACGATTCGGTCGAACCCATCGTCCAGCAGCACCAGCGCGGATGCCTCGCGCGCGACATCCGTGCCGCGGCGCCCCATGGCGATGCCTACGTCGGCGGCGTTGAGCGCCGGGGCGTCGTTCACGCCGTCACCCGTCATGCCAACGATTTCGCCGTCCTGCTGCAGCACGCGCACCAGTCGCAGTTTCTGCGCGGGCTTAACACGTGCACAGACGCTTGTTTCTCCAAGCCGCTTGAGCAGTGCGCCATCGTCCAGGCTGTCGATAGTGTCACCTGACAGCACATCGACCGGTCCCTGGAAACCCACCTGCTCTGCGATCGCGCGTGCAGTATGGGGATGGTCACCTGTGAGCATTAGAATTCGCACGCCCGCTGTGCTGCACTGCTGCAACGCTTCGCGGACGCCGGCGCGCGGCGGATCGGCAAATCCTATGAGCCCGAGAAATTCGAAATCGAAAGCGTGTGGGTCTGCGGGCCAACCGGTGGACGTTTGCGGAACCGAACAGCGGGCGCGTGCAATACCAAGCACGCGCAGACCGCGTTGGGCCATGGATGCAATCTGATCGGTGGCGATCGAGCGTGTTGCAGCGGAAAGATGGCACAGGTCGAAGACTGTTTCCGGCGCGCCCTTGGTAGAGACACATGCCTCCACCCGGTTCGGGCTCATGTGCACGCGTGTCACCGCGAGCCGATGGGGCGTGAGCGGATACTCATGCACCACGGACTCATCGCCGCTGCTGGTATGCGCGGGGTAACAGGTCGAGAGCGTGGTAATTGCGTGCTCCATCGGGTCGCTCGACAGTGCTGGTGTCGCCTGGTTTGCTGTTTCGAGCAACTCCCGAAAACTCAGTGACAGATCGATGCCCGGGGCCACGCGCAGCTGCTCGCCGTCGCGGCTGAGCTCGGCGATAGACATGCGGTTCTCAGTGAGGGTCCCGGTCTTATCCACTGCGAGCACCGAAATCGAGCCCAGTGTTTCTATTGCGGTGACGCGTCGTGTGAGCACGGACCGGCGGGCGATGCGGACCGCACCGAGCGCCAGGAAAACCGTCAGGACGACCGGAATCTCTTCGGGCAGGATCGCCATCGCGAGCGTGATGCCGGACAGCAGGCTGTCCAGTGGAGAAGCGCCAAGCGCGCCTGCCACCAGTGCCTGCAGGCCTGCCAAGACCAACGCGAGGGCGCCGAGTCTGCGAACGAGACGGCGCGATGACTGTTGCAGGCGCGAGGTCGGCGCCGCGTGCGCATGCAACTCACCCCCAATGCGCCCGATCGCGGTTGCTTTGCCCGTGGCGGTGACCAGGGCAAGCCCCGTGCCTCGGGTAATGACCGTGCCCGCAAAAACGTGCTCCGGCACTGCGTCGCCCGGAGCCGGTGCGCGAAGTGTCAGATCGCTGTTTCGAGTTACGGGCGCTGCATGTGGAACCGGGACGGACTCTCCGGTGAGCAGCGACTCGTCCGCTTCGACGCTGCCGTCAATCATCCGCGCATCAGCGGCCACCCGGTCACCTTCATTCAGGATCAGAAGGTCATCGCGCACGACCTCTCCACCGGCGATGCGCTGCGGAATGCCCTCTCGCAGTACGAGCGCACGCGGTGCCGACAGATCGCGTAGAGCCTTGAGTGCCTGATCGGTTCGATGCTGCTGCGCGAGAGAGAGCGCGATCACGGCGACCACAGCACCCAACAGGAAAAGGCCCTCGGTGGTATCACCCAGCAGCAGATAAGCCGTCCCGGCTACGAGCAGCATCACGAACATCGGCTCAGTCACAATTTCGCGAACGAGCTGTGTTAGCGAGCGGGAATCGGGTTTGGGGATGAGATTGGGGCCGTCGACCCTTAGCCGTTCCTGTGCCTGCTCCGCGGTCAGTCCGGTTTGGGGGTGTTCGTTCATCGCGACAGCGCTGTCCTGACTCGGTTGGAAACTACGGGCACACGTGTGACATCGCGCCTCTGCACGCTCACGCTGGCAGCGTGAGGCGGACGGCGCCATGTGTACTGGTCACAGCCGAAGCTCGGTAATTCCTTATTTCCCCACGTCTCTTCCGATTCACCGGTGCTGGACACCCCGGAGCGGGCGTCGGATGATCTCCCGCTCTGGACTCGGGGGCGAGGAGGGGGATATGGCCGCGCAACCTGTCGCGGTGGTCGTTGGCGCCACATCCAAATGGCAGTCGAACGGCCGCAATACACGCTTGGCGCACGGGCGCGATCTCGATGACCAGGGTATGCCAATGACCGCCCGCTGGGGGGTTGGCGGCGCCATCGCGCAGCGCTTCGCTCAGGCGGGATTTCATGTGGTCCTCACCACGCGCGTCGCGGAAAATGCCTCGGCTCTCAACGCGGCCATTCATGATCAGGGTGGCAAGAGCAGCGTCGTCGAGCTCGATCTGGTGGACGAAAACTCGATCAGCGCTGCGTTCGATCACGTGTTGAGCACACAGGGGGTCCCTGACATCGTGGTGCTCAATGCGGGCTATCTCGAGGGACGGGAACTGCCGCCAGGCACAGAGCTGCTCGAGCAT
>DMUF01000135.1 GCA_003476445.1 Gammaproteobacteria bacterium
TGCCGCAGGGTGTCCCACACCGCAATACCGTCCGCAATGCCGGCTGGATGGTTGGCAACCACCACAGCACGCCCGGCCGCGGGCACATGCTCGAGCCCGGTGGCGCGGACCCGCATCGACAAGCGCTGCGATAGCCAGTCGAACACCTCGTGCCCCGGAGCTCCATCAAGACGATCAACGACGGCAACCGCGTCTGCATAGCCAAGCCGGGGATATAGCCAACGCTGTACGGCGCGCCAGACGCGCGGGTGCCGCATCAGACCCGTCGCCCGTTCCTCGATCAGCTGATCAATGATGTGCGCTTGCGCTGACAGGTTCTCAGACGGTTGCAGCGGGGTATCCACAATGGGGTCACAAGTCTCAGCTGGTGGGAGACGAAGGAATCAAGGCGATAACTCGGCGAACCTACACCCCACCCCCCATGGATTCAACGGCGCCGGGGTTACTCCCGGAATAGCTGCGTGCGACCGCCGTCTACGACCAGATCGTGCCCGTTCACATAGCTGCCCGCATCTGACGCAAGGTAAAGCGCCGCCTCGGCGATATCGTCAGCCAGCCCGGCGCGCGGCAGAGGTGTTGCACGCGCCAGATTGGCTTTCAGTTTTTCCAGCTTGCGCGCGTTGTCGTCGGCTGCAAGCGTATTGGCCCGCGCCGATCCGCCCCAGAAAATGGGCGTTGCAATAGCGCCCGGAGAGATCGCGTTCACGCGGATCTGCTTCGGTCCCAGCTCCACCGCCGCCAATCGCGTGTAGTGGGTGACCGCTGCCTTCAGCACGGAATAGAGAATATTCCCCTGGTTGTAGCGAATGCCCGCGATACTCGAACAGTTGATGATCGAGCCACCGCCTCGCGCCTCCATGTGCGGAACCGCGTGCTTGATGCCGAAGATGACGCTCGAGAGCAACAGATGCACCCCATAATCAATCTGCTCACCGGTGAAGGTCGTCAGCGACCCGGACGTGGGACCACCCGCGTTGTTGAACAGAATGTCGAGCGCGCCGAAGCGGTCGACGGTCAGCCTCACCGCAGCGGCGATATCGCCCTCTTCCATCACATCCATCGGGCAATACACGGCTGCAGCGCCCAGACGGGCGGCAACGGCTGCACCTTTATCCTGCGAACGTCCCGCGAGCACGACCTGCGCACCTGCTGCGACGAAGCGCTCGGCGGTTGCTTCCCCGATACCGCTCGTGCCACCGGTGATGAGCGCCACCTTGCCGGTCAGCGGTCCCCGCGGATTAGTTTCGTTTACATCCATCGGCTCTTCTCCCCGTTCGCTTCAACCGGTGCTTCGCGCCCCGTTGGTCAGTGGTGGTGCCCACCGGGCCCATGCGCATGCCCATGCGCAAGCTCTTCTGCGGTCGCCTCGCGCACGCTGACCAATTCGATGTCGAACTCGAGCGTCTGACCTGCAAGCGGGTGATTCAGATCGATATCCACCACTTTGCCCCCCACCTTGATCACCGTAACGGTGCGCGGACCCTCGCGGGTCTGGAGCGTTGTCTGCTCACCCGGCTTGAGCCGGTTGGGATTCGGCAGGTACTTCTTCGAAATCCGCTGGGTAAAGTCTGAGCGATGTTCGCCGAAAGCCTGGTCAGGGGTGAGCGTGAGATTCAATCGCTCTCCGCTCGCCTTACCGTCCAGCGCCGTTTCGATCGCGGGCAAGAGTGAGCCGTGGCCGTGCAGCGACACGAACGGTTCACCCTCGCGATTCGATTCCACTTCAGTACCGTCCGCTCCGCGAATGGCGTAGCGAACCGTGATCACCCGGTCCTTTGCGACCAGCAGCCCTTCACTCATGAACCCGACTCCTCAAGCGTCATCTGCCAGCGCATTTCCGGCACCGGCTGTCCCGTTAGAAACGCGCGAATCATGGCGTTGACCGCTTCCGGCGCTTCCTGCTGTACCCAGTGCGAGACTCGCGGCAGGTAACGAATGGTGAGATCGCTCACCCATTCCTCTGTGCCGTACGTGGTCTCCTTTGTGAGCGCCATGTCTTCTTCACCCCACACCATGAGGGTGGGCGTGTTGATCACAGGCAAGCCTTCCTGTTGCTGGCGCCGCGCTCCACCGCCGCGAACAAGCGCGCGATAGTAGTTGATCATGGCGGTCAGAGCACCGGGCTCTGCGGCGTTACGTCGGTAGACTTCAAGCACGCCGTCCGGGAACCGCGACTTATCAATCGCTGAACCACGGAAGGCTTGACCCACGGCTTTTGCGCCCGCCTGTCCCAGCAGCCACTCGGGCAATCCGGGAATCTGGAAGAAAAAGATGTACCAGGACTTCCGCAGCTGAGCGATGCCCTTGCGCAGCGCTTTTCGCGCCGGCCCCGGGTGCGGCACGTTGCAGATGATGAGGTGCGAGAGCGGGCGCTTCTGCCGCATCGCAAAATGCCAGGCAATGACAGCGCCCCAGTCGTGCGCGAGCAACACGACCTCGCGGCAACCGGAGGCATCGATCAATCCGGCCACGTCATCCATGAGGCACTCGAGACTGTACGCTTCCACGCCTTCGGGTCGGGACGAGCGACCATATCCGCGCAGGTTCGGCGCCCAGGCGCGATAGCCGAGATCCGCGAGCAGAGGCAGCTGGAAGCGCCAGGAAAAACTGTGCTCCGGAAAGCCGTGCAGGCAGAGCGCCAGCCGGTCTCCGGTACCGCAGGTATCCACCTCGAAGCGCAGACCATTCGCCTCGACGAACGTGGTCTCGATGCGCGGATCGCGCATTTCAGCGGGAACGATGTCCTGCATGGCGTTGTCCTCAGATCTTTACCATTCCACCGTCCACCATGAGCGTTTGACCGGTCATGTTGAGCGCATTGTCAGAAACGAGAAACACGACAGCGTTGCCGATATCTGCGACCGTCTGCTCGCGCTTCAGCGGCGTGCGGTCGAAGATTTCCGGGTAATCACCGCGGGCAATGCCCGTGAACCACTCCCGCGCGTCCATACCCTTGAATTGCGGGAGCATAGCGACGGCGCGCTCGGCATTCTGGCGCCAGGCGTCGGTCCAGACGATCCCCGGAGCGACCGCGTTTACATTGATGTTATGCGGTCCGAGCAGTTCAGCCATCGTCTGGGTGAAACTCACGAGCGCGGCTTTCATCGCGTTGTAGGACGGGTGCACAAAACTCTCAAGCATCGCCTTCGACAACGAGTTGCGACCCGCAATCGACGTGATGTTCACGATCTTGCCGCTGCCCTGCTTCTTGAAGACCGGAAGGACCGCCTCGGTCATGAGCACCACCGGGCGCAGATTCTGACCATACAGCGCGTCCCAGAGAGAGGCTACCGGCCCCAGCGGCCCGGCCTCCGGCGCGGCGCTGGTCTTTGGCGCAGCGCCGACGTTGTTAACCAGAATATCGAGCCGGCCGAAGCGGGCCATTGCGGCTTCCACCGCCGCCAGCATGACGTCGGGCGCCGTGATGTCGCCCGGAAACGCGTGAGCTTGCCCCCCTTCAGCCTGAATGGCGGCTACGGTGGCTGCCGTCGTCTCCTGACCCCAGGAATTGACCAGAACGCTCCCACCGGCTCGCGCCAGCGCAAGCGCAATACCCTGGCCGATACCTCGCCCTGCAGCAGTCACGATGGCGACCTGCCCGGCGAGCAGGTCTGACGGATAGGTGTTCGCAGCCATGATCAGCCCTCGAAAAAAGGGTTCTACTTTAGCCGATCATGCGCGCTGCGCCCCGGTCATTTAGCGGTGAGACGGACCGGCAGTTCGAGGTAGCCTTTCACGAACGACGAGTAGGTACGCACAGGCTCACCGACCACCTCGACCGTGTCGAAGCGCTTGAGAATTTCCTCCCACGCGACGCGCAGCTGCATCTCACCCACACGGTTGCCCATGCACCGATGGATACCGAATCCGAAGCTCATGTGGCTGCGCGCGTTGGGCCGATCGATGATGAACGCGTCCGGAGATTCGAACATCAGCGGGTCGCGATTGCCCGACACGTACCACATCACGACCTTGTCGCCCGCCTTGATCACCTTGCCCCGCAGCTCGGTGTCCACCAGCGCACGACGGCGCATGTGGGCGAGCGGGGTCTGCCAGCGGATGATCTCCGACACCATATTAGGAATGAGCGCAGGGTTGGCGCGCAGCTTGTCGTACTCCGCCGGATGCTGGTTGAGCGCAAGCACACCGCCCGAGAGGGAATTGCGTGTAGTGTCGTTACCCCCGACGATGAGCAGAATGAGGTTGCCCAGGTACTCCATCGGGCGAGTGATCATGTCCCGGGTAGCCGGGCTGTGCGCCAGCATGGAGATGAGGTCATTGCCGGGCTCCGGACGCGCCGCGCGCTCGTGCCACAGCTCGGTGAAATACGTCAGGCATTCGATGAGCTCGGCGCGCCGCTGGTCCTCACTTTCGATGATCCCGGTGCCCGGCTGCGCGGTCGCCACATCGGACCATCGCGTGAGCTTCGCTCGATCGTGGAACGGAAAGTCAAAAAGCGTTGCCAGCATCTGCGTAGTCAGTTCGATGGACACGCGATCGACCCAGTTAAAGGTCTCATCGCGCGGCAACCCGTCGAGAATCATCGCCACGCGTTCGCGTATGGTGGGCTCGAGCGCCGCCAGATTGCGCGGCCCGGCCACCGGCGCCACCACCTTGCGTTGCACATCGTGCTTCGGCGGGTCCATCGCAATGAACATCGGCAGCTGGAAGTCTTCGTCCTGATCGCCGACGGTGATGCCGCCTTCGGACGAGAAGATCTCGTGCTGCATGTCGACGTACTTGATGTCGTCGTACCGCGTGATCGACCAGTAAGGCCCAAACTCGCTTTCCGCAGTGAAGTGCACGGGATCTTCTTCACGCAGGCGCTTCAAGAGCGGCAGATGGGCATCGCGCCGGAAGAGCCCGGGTTGAGCCGGGTTCAGCGCCTCAATGGGATAGGCATAGGGGTCGAGCTGCAGTTCTGCTTCTGGCAGCACAAGGGCTTCGCTCATGACGTTCTCCTGGGGGTGGCGGCGCAAACGCGCGCGCAATTCACATCTGGAATTCGGGAACCCGAACCACTAAACCGTCGAGGTCATCGCTCACCGTAATCTGGCAGGAAAGACGCGAGTTGCCCCCGCGCTCCGGATTCAGATCGAGCATGGACTCTTCGCGATCACCCGGCTGCCCTACGCGCGCCATCCACGCCTCATCGACGTAGACATGGCACGTGGCACAGGAGCACTCGCCGCCGCAGTCGGCGTCGATACCCGGGACCAGATTGTCTATGGCTGCGCGCATGAGCGAGAGGCCGTTCTCGGCATCCACCGTTTGCGGCGTTCCGCTATGGGCGATAAAGGTAATTTTCGGCATGAAAGTACTCCCTTAATGCGTCGGGTTGCGGCCGATCCGCCCGACGGTCCTTCTTTTTGCTCTCACGATATATGCAATGCACACATTTTCCTAGGGGCAGTCGCGAGCTGCGTCAGCCGTGTTGCCCCCGGCTTTCTCGTGGATCGGGCATCTCTCCCCTTCATGAAACGCGATAGAAGAAAGATCCGCAGCATCGAATGACTGAGCGAATGGTGCGCGATTCACCTTCGCGTTATGCTCGGGCACAACATGCATCTTTGAAGGTTAGGTCCTGGGGAGACATCCGATGCCCGTCCTGCGACATCCGCTGTCCGGCGCAACCTACACTCTGCGCGACGATGGTCTCGTCGACGTAGACAATAACGGTCTGCGCGGCACGTTCGACTATACCGGCCGATTCCGCGGCGGTGATCTGCGGTTTGCCGACCCCCACATGCTGCTCTGGCTTGCCGGACCGCAATTGCCTGCCGGGCACAACATTCGCCGTAACCGCTGACGCGGGAGGAACCTCTATCATGGCAGCAAATCCAGCCTTGGCCGCCCGCTCCGGCGGCATCCGTTACAGTGAACTCGTCGCCGGCGACGCAGTGCCAGACCGGCACGCGCTAGCGCTCGAAAATCCCTACCGGGACGGGCCGACATCCGTGCCCATCTCGCGTTACACCACGCGGGAATTTCACGACCTCGAAGTCCGCCGCCTGTGGCCCAGGGTGTGGCAGATGGCCTGTCGGGAGGAAGAGATTCCCAAGGTCGGCGACTACTCCGTGTATGAGGTAGGTCCTTACAGCATCCTCGTGGTGCGCACCGCGCAAGGGATCAAGGCGCACCACAACGTCTGCCGTCACCGCGGGCGCCGCCTGTGCGACTTTGAAGGGCATGCCGCAAGCTTCATCTGCGCATTCCACGGTTTCAGCTGGAACCTGGACGGCAGCCTCCGTGGCGTCACGTCGGAGTGGGATTTCCCCCACATCGATCAAGACAACTTCGATCTCATACCCTGCCGCGCCGAAACGTGGGGTGGCTGGGTATTCATCAACATGGACATGAATGCAGCACCGCTGCTTGAGTTCATGGGCGATCTGCCGGCGCACTTTGCGCCGTGGCAGCCAGAGAACCGGTACGTCGAAGCCCACGTGGGCAAGATCATGAACTGCAACTGGAAGCTCTGCCAGGAAGCGTTCATGGAGGCGTTTCACGTCATCACCACCCACCCTCAGATTCTGGCGGGTACGGGGGATGAAAACTCTGCCTACGACGTCTGGGGCAACGTCTCCCGGGCGATCACGCCGAACGCGACGCCGAGCCCGCACCTGCGCCGGCAACCGGCAGAGCAGGAACTGCTCGAAGCCGTGATGATGCGTCACATCGATGACCCGGCGGGGCCCCAGGTGCCGGACGGCATGCGCGCGCGTTCCATGCTGGCGGCCGGAGCCCGTGCCAACCTGCAGGCCATCATTGGCACAGACCGCGAAATCTCTGACGCTGAGCTCTCCGACAGCATCTACTACACGCTGTTCCCGAACTTCCACCCGTGGGGCGGGTACAACCGCATCGTCTATCGGTTCCGCCCGTGGCAGAACCGCCATGACAAGTCGCTGATGGAGTGCTACTACCTGAGCCCGTTCAAGGGCGAGCGCCCCGAGCCCGCACCGTTGCACCTGCTTGGCGAAGACGATCCGTGGACCGACGCCGCGGAGCTCGGGCTACTGGCGAAGGTGTTCACCCAAGACACGTTCAACCTGCCGAACGTGCAGCGCGGTCTCGAAGCAGCGCCGTTCCCGGAAGTGGTGTTTGCCCGCTATCAGGAAACGAAGCTGCGGCACTTCCACGCGCTGCTGTCGCAGTGGGTGGCTGACTAGTCCGCCTCCGGCTGCGCCTGCGCGCGCAGGTGCAGCGCCAGCTGACGATCATGACGACTGGTGGCGGATAACCGCCCCGGTCGCACCCACGGCGCCCATCGGGGCGGCAATCCTTCCGGATGATCACCCATCACCGTCACCCGGTGAATGATGCGCTCACCCTCGAAGTCGTTGACCACAAAATGCTGGGTACACCGGTTGTCCCAGATGGCAACCGTGCCCTCGGTCCAGCGATACCGAATCGTAAAACGCGGCTGCGTTACCCACTGCGTGAGGTAGTCGAGCAGCACGCGGCTCTCACCTGCATTGAGCTCCACCAGCCGACGCGTGAAGTGTTCGTTTACATAGAGCGCCTTGCGCCCCGTTTCCGGATGAGTGCGCACAACGGGGTGAATCGTCGCCTGTTCGGGATGGTTATGCGGCGTCGCATCGTGCAGCGCCGTCAGCCCATCACAGAGCGATTGCATGGGCGCGGACAATTCGTCATAAGCGGCATGCAGGTTTGCCCAGAGGGTATCGCCGCCCACCGGCGGGCATCGCTTCATCTGCAGAATGGAAAGCACCGAGGGATCCGGCCGAAAGGTGAGATCGGTATGCCATTCATCTGCAACGCCCCCATGGGTCGCCGCCAGCTCGAAGAGCGACGTGTGCGGCGTAAAGGGATTCTTGAGATTGGGATGTGCCTCCAGCGGGCCAAAGCGTCGCCCGAACGCCACGTGATCATCGACAGACAAGTGCTGACCCGGAAAGAAGAGCACATGATGCTGACGCAAGAGCGCTCGGATGCTTTCGATATCCGAATCGTCCAGATGCGCAAGGGACAGCCCACGGATCTCTGCACCCAGCGCCGCCGCAAGGCGTTGCACGGCCCAGCCCTCGGGCAGTCCGCTCGGCGAACCTCGGTCTGATGTGTTCATGGCAGTTCCTGTGGGTAGAGCGACCTGTATGGCGAGATCTCTGCAGCGAGCTCTCTGTGGTTAGATCTGTCCGCCGCAGCCGCGGGTCGCACCCGGCGCAGCGGAAGCCCGGATGCTCGGGGATCGACGCCCGAGCGTCAACGCCGTGTATACTCGCGCCCCTCGTTAATCTGACCGGAAGCATTTCCATGGACATCCAAGGTAAGGTTGCCGTTATCACTGGCGGCGCATCAGGGCTCGGCGCGGCAACCGCGCGGCTACTGGTGAGCAAGGGCGCGCGCGTTTCGATCTTCGATCTGCAAGAAGACAAGGGCGCGGCCCTGGTGCAGGAACTCGGCGCGGACAAGGCGCTGTTCAACAAGGTGAATGTCACCAGCGAAGAATCCGTCCAGGCGGGCGTCGCGGCGACCATGGCCAAGTTCGGCAGCATCCACATCTGCTGCAATTTCGCCGGCATTGGCAACGCCATCAAGACCGTCGGCAAAGAAGGCCCGTTCCCGCTCGACAAGTTCAAGCTCATCATCGACGTGAACTTGATCGGCTCCTTCAATGTGCTGCGTCTCTGCGCGAACGAGATGCAGA
>DMUF01000064.1:0-3475 GCA_003476445.1 Gammaproteobacteria bacterium
CGGTCGGCAAGCACCGCATCATGGTGAAAGTTCATCGATCCGAGTCCGGCGCCCGCGGGTGTTTCGCGGAAATTGAACTCGCTGAAGCGAACGTGCTCGATGCCGCCCATGATGGCCGCGACGACCGGAAAGCTGGACGGGTGTCGCGTGTACGGATCGAGCTCCGGGTGGTCGAGAAGCGGTTGGGAGTAGATGAGTCCCTGGTTGCGATGATGGGGTTTCCTTGCGTTGCCAAGGCCCCATGCGGTCGCGTGTGTGATTTGGGTCCGATCGCAGAAATCGTTCAGGTGGCGCACTTCATCCTGGCTAAGCGCGCCATCAAGCACGACATAACCCTCGGCTGCGAAGAACGCCGCCGCGCCTGATACGTCCGTAAAGTGAAAACGTGGCGCCGGATTCGGATCGATGCGCCCGAACCCCTGGCTAGCCACCGCTGGGTCGCCGGCGCTGTTCTGTTCCGGATCGAGGTGAATAGCCATGAGCGTGCCCGGGTTTGCCTGACGCGAAACGATAGCATCGTCGGCAACGAGCGTCAGGGGGCGAGATCGCGGTGGGAAGCGGGCGGCTTGCATCGGACATGAGCGAGCGACACCATCGGGAGCCGAAAGGCTTGCAATGACCAACGGGTACGCAGTGATGGGTAATTCGCGTGAGCGCAGTCTGGCGATTGCGCTCGGATTCTGCATGATGGATGTCCTCCTGATCGGGGGCGCTGCGTTCCTGTCGAACTCGCTCTCCATCTTGAGCGACCTCGTGAAGGAAATAGGTGATACCACCGCTGTCCTTGCGGCGCTACTGACACTGCGCGCAGTCAGAGCAGGGCCCACCCATCGGTTCGCGTACGGCATTGGCAAGCTCGAGAATCTGGTCAGCATCAGTATCGGCGTGCTGATGCTGGCGGCTGCCATCGGGATTGCCATCCATGCATTTGATCGTATCAGCGATCCTGAAGCGGTTGAGGGTACCGAATTCGGCCTGCTGGTCTTTGGTGTCTACTCGGTGATCGGCTACACCATCGCTGCCCGGCAGTTCCGTGAGCTGCGCAAGGAATACTCGCCAATCATGGCCTCTCAGGCGCGACTCTGGATGTCGAAGGCGACGTTCGATGCCCTGATGGCAACGGCTTTGGGCCTTACCCTGCTGTTTCAGGATGAGACGTTCAGTCTCTATCTCGATCCGTGTGCTGCCCTGATCGGGGTCGTGTTCATGCTGCACAGCGCGTATGCCATCACCGCGGCGTCCGTCGGGGATCTTCTGGATGCCGCGCTTGAGGAGTCGTTGCAGTTCGAGATCTTGCGATGTCTCGCGCTTCACTTCGATGACTATGACGAGTTGTATCGAATACGAACCCGTCGCTCCGGATCGCGCATCTACGTGGAGCTGGCGCTGGGTTATGCGCCGGAGCGGCCGATGGCCGCCGTCAGTGACCATACCGAGCGCATACGTGTGGCGCTGGTCGAGGTACTACCGGGCGCGGATATCACAATCAGTGCGGCGGCGCTTTCGCGTGCTCAGTCCATTGGCTTAGTTGGATCCGAATTCAAAATGGCCTGATGCACCGAGCAAACGCACCGGGTCGGGGGATCACGGGAGGGGAGATGTTCAAACGCGTCCTGATCAGCAATCGCGGCGAGATAGCGATTCGAATTGCACATGCGGCGGCATCGCTGGGTATCGAGTCGGTCGCTGTCTACCCGGCGGTAGATGCCCGGAGTCTGCACACCCGGGTAGCCACTCGGGCGCGTGAGATACCGTCCGGCAACACCCCCGATGGGGGCATTCGCGCGTATCTGGACGGTGCCGCGATCATCGCCGCGGCGCGAGCAGAGGGTTGCGACGCGGTGCATCCGGGCTATGGGTTTCTGGCTGAGAACGCGCAGTTTGCCCGAGACTGCGCAGCCGCGGGTCTTGTCTTCATTGGTCCTGATGCGGACGTCGTGCACCTGTTTGGGGACAAGCTGGCTGCGCGCGCGCTTGCCCGAAGCGCCGGCGTGAAGACTGTGCCGGGCAGTGAACACGCGCTCAAAGATGCTGCGGCGGCCGCGACGGTCGCGGCCGAGATTGGTTATCCCGTGATGCTGAAGGCGGCTGCCGGGGGCGGTGGTCGCGGTATCCGTCGTGTGGATACGCCCGCGGCCATGGCTGAAGCCTTCGCGCGTTGCCAGAGCGAGGCGGAGGCGGCATTCGGCGATGGGGCGCTCTTTGTGGAACGGCTGATCGAGGACCCGCGGCATATCGAGGTCCAGGTCCTCGCGGATCAGGCGGGCAATGTGACGCATTTGCATGAGCGCGACTGCTCGGTGCAACTGCGTCATCAGAAGGTCGTTGAAGTCGCGCCAGCGCCCGGGCTGGATGCGAGTCTTCGCGCCCGACTGCATGCGGACGCCGTGCGGCTTGCGCGCGCTGCCGGTTTGCGCAACGCGGCCACCGTTGAATTTCTGGTCGAGCCTGCCACCGGGGCGCACTGGTTCATCGAGTGCAATCCGCGCATCCAGGTAGAGCATACGATTACGGAAGCAGTGACGGGGGTTGATCTGGTCGAAGCCCAGTTCCGCATCGCCGCGGGCGAAACGCTGAGCGCACTCGGACTCGATCCTGCGAGCGGCCCGCCGGAGCCGCGCGGTTTCGCGGTGCAGCTGCGGGTCGTCGCGCTGGGTGCCGGCACCTTTACCGCGTACCGCGAACCAAGCGGGGCCGGGGTTCGGGTCGATGCGGCAGGCTACCTGGGCTACAGCCCGCCGCCGCAGTTTGATCCGCTCTTTGCCAAGCTGATCTGCCGCAGCGGATCGAGCGGCGATTTTGTGTCCGCCGTTGATCGTGCCCAACGCGCTCTGCAAGCGTTTCACCTCGCGGGCGTTCCCGATAACCGCGCGCAGTTGGCGAGCATTCTGGCGCACCCCCGTTTTCGCGCCGGCGATGCTCGTACCCCCTGGCTCGCGACGCTCGAGACGCCCGTGGGTAGCCTCACGAGCTCGGTGGGCACGTTTCTCACGCAACAGTCAGCTCACCTGGGTATGAGCGCGCCGGAGAGCGCAGCGCCCGCGCGACCAGCGCTGCCGTTGTCGGGTGCGGAGCAGGGCGCGCAGTCCCCGCTGTCGGGCGCCTTTGTCAGCTGGTCGGTCGAGCCCGGCACCCGGGTGTCGGCGGGTGCCACGCTAGCCATCGTTTCTGCCATGAAGATGGAGACCGCCGTGGTAGCGCCCTGTGCGGGGCAGGTGGTCAGCCGCCTCGCGCTCACGCCGGGCGACCTGGTATCTGCCGGCGAAATTCTTCTCGCAGTGATTCCTGGAGAGCCCGGACAGGGTGATGCGGTCACGCAGACGGATGGATGGTTGCCTTTGCTCGACGAGGTGGCAACGCTGCACTCGCTTGCGCTTGCACGCTTTGCGCCGGACACGAAGGATCCCGGCGTGGTGCGGCAACGCAGCCGCGGCAAGCTGACCTGTCGCGAACGGATCGATGTGTTGCTGGATCC
>DMUF01000064.1:3866-5692 GCA_003476445.1 Gammaproteobacteria bacterium
GGTGGTCACGGTCGCATCGACGCGCGCGAGGTGGTGGTGTGTGCCGATGACTTCACCTCCCGCGGGGGGCATGCGGATGGCTCGATTGGCGCCAAGAGCACCTACCTGGATCGGCTGTCGCTCGATCTGCGAATGCCGTCCTTGCGGCTTCTCGACGGTTCTTCGGGGGGTGGCAGCGTGGCGGCGATGGTCCCGCAGCAGCAGAAGTCGGGTGAAAGCACGGCGGAGGAGAGCAGTGGCGCGATTCGTGCCGGTCGCCCGCGCGTGACCGGGGGCGGCGGCTCATTCCTGCCCGGGCACCTCGGCAGCGCGCTGTATGCGGAACAACTGGCTACCGTGCCGGTGGTCAATCTGTTGCTCGGCAGCGTCGTTGGTATCGGCGCGGCGAAGGCTGTCCTTGGCCACTTCTCGGTCATGGTGCGGGATGTCGCTCAGCTCTTTGTCGCGGGGCCTCCGGTGGTGAGCCACGCGATGGGTTATGAGGTCACCAAAGAAGAGCTGGGTGGCTGGCATATCCACTGCGCCAATGGCGCAGTCGACAATCTGGCGGAGAGTGAGCTGGAGGCGTTTGCTATGGCGCGTCGCTTTCTCTCCTATCTGCCAGCCAGTGTTTACGAGGCGCCGCCGGTCCTGGCACCCGATCCATTCGATCCGGCGGATCGGCGCGATGAAGCGCTGCTGCATATCGTGCCGCGCAAACGCACGACAACCTTCGACATGCGCGCAGCGATTCGGTTGCTCGCGGACCGCGATTCCTTCTTCGAGATCGGTCCGCTCTGGGGCACGGACCAGATCACGGGATTTATCCGCATGAACGGACATCCGCTCGGGGTGATTGCCTCGGACTCGCGCCACATCAACGGCGGTGCGTTGACCGCGGACGGATGCGACAAGCTGAAGCGGCATCTGGATCTGTGTGACCTGTTCCATATCCCCGTGCTCAATCTGGTCGACAACCCGGGTTTTGCAGTCGGGATCGAACACGAACGTGCCGCCACGATCCGCAAGGGCGGGGAATGGATGATCGCGTTCGCTCAGGTTCGCATACCGCTCTTCACGGTCATCATGCGCCGCAGCTTTGGTGTTGCGGGCAACAACTACGCAACACCGCTGGCTCGATCGGCCATGCGCGTGGTGTGGCCCGCCGCCGACGTGGGCGGCATTCCGCCGGAAGGCGGCATTGAGGCAGCCTACAAGCGCCAGTTGGCGGAAGCTGCGGATCCGGCTGCCCTGCGCGCGGAGATCAATGCCCGGATCGAGAGCGCTCGTGGTCCGATTGGCCCGCTCAACCGGTTCCAGATGGAAGAAATGATCGATCCGCGCGATACCCGTCGGCTGGTATGCGAGTGGGTATCTGTCGCCTATCGGCTGGTCCGCCAGCCCGCGAGTCTGGTGTCGCGACCGCAAGGGTTTCGACCGTGAAGCAATTCGGGACTCGGCTCTTCAGCACAAGGAATGCATCCGGCTACGCGACCTACCTGCTTTAATCGAGTGAGTTTTTGCTATGAATCTGACCTTGTCCTGCGCGCTTGCTACCTCGAACGACAGCCACGAGCACGCCCGCATTGCTGAGTCGCTGGGCTATGCGCGCGCCTGGTTCTATGACTCGCCGGCGCTCTATCCGGATGTCTGGGTGCAGCTGTGCCGCGCGGCGGAACGAACGACACGCATCGGGCTGGGGCCCGCGGTTCTGGTGCCCAGCCTGCGGCACCCAATGACCAACGCTGCGGCGATCGCAACGCTCGTGTCCCTGGCAGGTGCCGAACGCGTCGCGGTGGCGATCGGGTCCGGGTTTACCGGTCGGCTCACGCTGGGTCAGCGACCGC
>DMUF01000089.1 GCA_003476445.1 Gammaproteobacteria bacterium
CCTGCCGCCATTATGTCCGCCGTTCCGCAGGTGCTTGATCATGGTCTCGTGGATCTGGCTCGGCATCTGGTTGGGCAACAGCGCCCCGCAACAGAAGTTCGTTGCGAAGATCTTCAACAAGGCTGAACGAACCAAAACCGAGAACCGCATCGGCCACGCCGCTACGAACCTGTTCGAGGGCGGCATCTAGAGCTCCAGCCGGAGTCTCCGCCACGCCCAGGTTCTCTACCCCGAGTTGCTGCGCCAAACTCGCCGCAGACCGCCCTCTCGGTCCACGCGAGGCCGTAGCAATCCAGCACGGGACCTCGTTGCCTGCAAACGCGAGCGGAACCCCGCTTGCATCCTTGTCCGCTAACATACCGAGGATGACGGCAAAGCGGGCATCGGGGTAGCGGTACGCAAGAAGCTCCTGCAGAAAGACCGCTCCCGCCGGGTTGTGCGCCACGTCCACGATGACCGGAACGCTTCCGAGGAGCCAGCGTTCGCACCGCCCCGGCAACGTCGCCGCTGACAGGGCGGCGAGCACAGCGGTTTTTGTCACGGGAGTCACAGCGCGCACAGCCTCTATCGCAAGCGCGCAGTTGTAAGGCGCGAGCTGGCCCCAGGGCAGTTCCTCGAGAACGAGATCGGAGCTGTTCCAGGACCACGAACGCGGCGTTGCGCTCATCTGAAAGTCCCGGCCCATGGCTCGGATGCGGCACCCGAGACGAGTAGCTTCCTCATGTACCGATCGGGTCACATCGGAGCCGATCACTGCTGTGCAACCGGGGCGAAACACGCCCGCCTTCTCGCGGCCGATGCCCTCGATATCGCTCCCGAGAAAGGCCTCGTGATCAAGTCCGATGCTCGTGACAATGGCAACGTCCGCGCTGACGAGATTCATGGCGTCGAGACGCCCTCCCAGTCCGACCTCGAGCACGGCGACATCTACCTGCGCTGCGCGGAATGTCCACAGAGCAACGAGGGCCGAGTACTCGAAATAGGTCAGGGTCGTGTCGCCACGCGCAGCCTCGACCGCGGCAAACGCGGCAGCAAGAGTCGCGTCGTCTGCCGCTCGACCATCGATACGCACGCGTTCGTTGAATTCATGGATATGCGGAGAGATGGTCGATCCCACCCGAAAACCGCTCGCCCGCAGGAGCGCTTCCGTGAAAATGGTGGTCGAGCCTTTTCCGTTAGTACCAGCGACGATGATCGTGCGTGGAGCCGGGCGCCTCGCGGGTGCCTCGAAGCCCAGCTTTTCTGCGACGCGACTGACCCGCTCGAGCCCCATGTCGATGCCAACCGGGTGCTGACGTCCCGCCCAGTCGAGCCAGTCCGCGAGCGATCGATCGGTCACGACTGCTCCGGCGCCCGATCCAGTCCGCTGCGAATCGCAGCAACCTGCGATCGGAGCGCCTCGGGGATGTTCTCGGGCTGCGTTCCAAGCGCGGCGATCGTGGCGACCAGCGCGCTGCCGACGACAACACCGTCGGCATGCGCAGCCATAGCCCGCGCTGACGCCGCGTCCCTGATGCCAAAGCCGCACATGACAGGCAGCGGCGTGAGCTCCCGCAGCCACCGCAAGCGAGCGCCCGCGGCCACGGGGTCCAGGCTGGCAGAACCCGTGGTGCCCTTCAGCGAAACGTAATAGACGAACCCCGCCGCCTGGCTTGTGATGTACCTGGCACGGTCTTCCGTGGTGGTCGGAGCCACCAGCAGGATCAGCGATATAGAAGCCTTATCTAGAAAAAATCGGAGTTCTTCGGCTTCTTCTGGCGGCAGATTCACCATGATCAGCCCATCAACGCCGGCGTGCTGCGCGCGTTGCGCGAAGGCTTCCGATCCCATAGCCAGTATGGAATTCAAATAGCCCATGAGCACCACGGGGGTGAGGTCATCCGTGCGGCGGAAATCGGCGACAAGGTCGAGCACTTTGCGCAGCGTGGTTCCGCTCGCAAGCCCGCGCTCTGCTGCGGCCTGGATGACCGGCCCTTCTGCCTCCGGGTCCGAAAACGGGATGCCCACCTCCAAAACGTCTGCGCCGCCTTCAACAAGAGCGTGCAGCGCTGGCACCGTGGTCGCCGGGCCTGGATCGCCCGCGGTGATAAACGTGACAAGCGCTTTCCGACCCGCCTCGCGCAGCGTCTCGAGGCGTGTTTCCAGGCGGTTCATGTGGTAATCCCATCCAGGGCAGCCACCGTCAGAATGTCCTTGTCCCCGCGCCCCGACAGATTAACGATCACTTCCGCATCTGAGCCCAGTGCGCGAGCCTCGCGTGCGACCCAGGCCAGCGCGTGACTCGACTCGAGCGCGGGCAGAATGCCCTCCACTCGATTCAGAAGCCGAAACGCAGCCATTGCTTCGTCGTCTGTTGCGGCCGCGTACTCCGCCCGCCCAATGTCCTTGAGATACGAGTGCTCAGGACCGACGCCGGGGTAATCGAGACCCGCGGAAATCGAATGGGTCTCCATGATCTGCCCGTCGTCATCTGCCATGAGATAGGTACGGTTGCCATGCAATACACCGACCCGTCCTGCATTGAGCGGCGCGGCATGACGGCCGGTCGCCAGCCCTTCACCCGCCGCCTCCACCCCGACCAGGCGCACGTCATGATCGTCGATGAACGGATGAAAGAGACCGATCGCGTTGGAACCGCCGCCCACGCAGGCGACGAGCACGTCGGGTAGGCGACCGATCTGGGTGAGGCTCTGTGCCCGGGCTTCGTGTCCGATCACGGACTGAAAGTCGCGGACCATCACCGGGTATGGGTGCGGTCCAGCGACCGTGCCGATGATGTAGTGCGTCGTATCGACGTTCGCAACCCAGTCACGCATTGCTTCGTTCAGCGCATCCTTCAACGTTTTCGAACCCGACGTGACTGGAATAACTTCGGCGCCGAGGAGCTTCATCCGATACACATTCAGACTCTGGCGCTTAACGTCCTCCGCGCCCATGTACACGCAGCATTCCAGGCCGAGTCGGGCGGCGATGGTCGCGGTTGCCACGCCATGCTGTCCTGCTCCGGTCTCGGCAATGATCCGCGGCTTACCCATGCGCCGTGCCAGCAACGCCTGACCGACGGTGTTGTTTACCTTGTGGGCACCCGTGTGATTCAGATCCTCGCGCTTCAGCCAGATTCGCGCCCCACCCAGATGGCGTGTGAGTCGCTCGGCGGGATACAGCGGCGACGGTCGACCGACGAAGAGTTCGAGATCGCGACGAAACTCCGCCTGAAACGCCGGATCAACCCACGCGGACTGATAGAGCTCGGTCAGCTCCTCGAGGGCTTGCATGAGCGTTTCGGCAACGAAACGCCCTCCGTGTTGACCGAAATGGCCATCGATCGGTTGAGCGTAATGGTTCGCGCCGCGCGCACTGTTCGTTTCGGGTGTCATGGTCATACCTCCTGAACGATCGGGCCGGATTGGATCCGTACCACTGCCGGAACCTCACGGGTATGTATGAGCGGCATGTCGGGCGCAACGAACGAAGCGCCGAATCCGCTCGTGATCCTTGATTCCTTTGGCCGGTCCTTCAACTCCGCCACTGACGTCGACACCCCACGGCGCCAACCCGGCCACCGCCTCCGCTACGTTTTCCGGGGTCAGCCCGCCCGCAAGAATCAGGCGAGGCAGGCCGTTATCGCCGATTATCGAGGACGGCCACAGCGACCAATCAAAACTGTGCCCCGTACCACCCGAACGCCCGGCAACCCAGGCGTCCAGCAACAGTGCATACGCATCCGGGTAGCCACGCAACACGGAGTCCGGAATCGGTCCACGTACCGGAAGCGCCTTGATGTAAGGAACACCGAAGGAGCGACAGAAGCTCGCGGATTCTTCACCGTGAAACTGGAGCAGATCGAGCTCCACCTGTTCCAGCGTTTTCCACACCGTGGCCGCATCAGCGTCAACGAAGAGGCCTACGCGCGCGACGCGCCCGCGGGACGACCTCGCGATCTCGGCGGCCGCAGTGGGCACCACGCGCCGCGGACTGACATCGACGAATACCAGCCCGATCGCATTGGCACCTTCGACCACCGCGACCTCGGCATCTTCCGGCCGGGTGATGCCGCAGATCTTGATCCACGATGCACCGCTGGAGCCGGACGGCGCCTCTCTCGTCTCGGTACCGGATGGCATTATCGGCTCCCACGCGTCCGGGTCGGGAGCGCGCTAGTCTAGTGATCCGCTCAGAACCGATCCAGTGTGCCGAGCACCCGCAGGACCGGCGGCAAGAGCGGCTCGGGGAAACAATCTCCGGGGTATGTGACTCGAACCAGGTACAGACCGCAGGCTGGCGCGGTCGGGGCAGACAGCCGTCGCTCGCGACTCTCCAGGAGAGTCCGAATCCAGCTCTCGGGGCGCCGCCCCTCCCCGATCTGACGCAGCGCGCCTGCGATGTTGCGCACCATGTGCAGCAAGAACGCGTTGGCCGTGATATCCAGCACGATAAAGGGACCTGCGCGATGCACCGCGACGCGCTGCACATGGCGCCAGGGTGTTGGCGACTGACAGCCCGCACCGCGAAAGGCGCTAAAGTCCTGTTCGCCCAGCAGATAACGGCCCGCGCGATGCATCGCTTCTGCATCAAGTTGGCCAACTGTCACGGCCTGCGCCGACAACAGGGGCGATGCGCCCCCATACTCGCCCGCCGCTTCGGCGAACAGGTATAGGTAGCGCCGGGACAGCGCCGAGAAACGCGGGTGAAATGCGGCGTCAACCTCGCGTGCCCAGGTAATACGAATGCCCGGTGGCAAGTGCGCGTTCGTGCCCGCCACCCAGGCCCGCAACGGGCGAGCGACGGGGGCGCGGAAACCAATTACCTGCCCGGTGGCATGCACGCCAGCATCGGTTCTGCCCGCACACGCAATGCGAACCGGTGTCGCCGCAATTTTTGCAAGCGCGGACTCGATTGCTCCCTGGACCGTGGGCACGTCGCGCTGAAGTTGAAAACCGCTGAAGGCAGCGCCGTCGTATTCAACCCCGAGCGCGAGGTCCATAGCCGCGCTCACAGAGTCGCGAGCAGGTCGCGAGCGGCTTGCTGCTGGGCCGCATTACCCTCCTCAATGACTTCCTTCAGAATCTCGCGTGCGCCCTCGGAATCGCCCATCTCCCGGTAGGCGCGCGCCAGATCGAGCTTGGTGGCGGTGCTGTCGAGATCGTCAAGGAAGTCGAATTCAGCGCCCTCCAGCGCCCGCAGCGCATCCCCTTCAGGCGCCGAAGCGGCCGCGATTGGGGGCGCAGGAATGTCCATCTCGAGGGCGAGGGTGTCGGGGTCCAGCGCATCGATGTCATCCGCCTCGAGCCGAAGGTCGGCAGCGCTCAGCGGGCT
>DMUF01000094.1:0-672 GCA_003476445.1 Gammaproteobacteria bacterium
AAAGACATCGCGTGTGTACTGGTCAATCCGCTGCAGGCCCTGCACCCGAATCGTCCGGCTCCCGGGGATTCGACCCTGGTCGACAGCGGGCGTAGCGCAGGGTTTGACCCTACGGCTTACGCGGAGTGGTTGCGCAGATTGCGCGCAGTCTGCACGCGCCGCGGCATCGTTCTCATTCTGGACGAGGTTTTTCTCGGATTCCGTTTGGCGCCTGGCGGAGCGCAGGCCTACTTCGGCGTCGAGGCTGACATGGTGACGTACGGTAAAACGCTGGGTGGCGGCTTGCCCGTTGGTGTCCTCTGCGGACGCTCGCGCTATATGCGGCGCTATCGTCCGGACCATCCGGCCGATATCTGCTTCGCTCGCGGCACCTTCAATGCTCACCCGTATGTCATGTGCGCGATGCAGGTGTTTCTGGAGCGGTTGGCAACGCCCGAGGTGCGCGCGCTTTATGAGAACCTGGATCAGGTCTGGAACGAGCGTGCCGCTAGCCTGAACGCGGCGTTGACCGCTGCCGCTGTGCCGGTGCGGGTCGCCAACATGTCGACGGTCTGGACCGTGCTCTATACACAACCGTCCCGCTATAACTGGATGTTTCAGTTTTATCTCCGGGAGGCCGGGCTGCTGTTGAGCTGGGTGGGGAGCGGCCGCATCATTTTCAGCCTCGATTGC
>DMUF01000094.1:1069-1778 GCA_003476445.1 Gammaproteobacteria bacterium
CGCCGCGCCATCCGCAACGAGATGCTCTCTAGGTGGCAGATGATTCCTGCGCATGCCGCATCGGATCGATAAGCTCACCGCGTAGCAAGTGGAAGGGCGCGCGCCAGTACAGTTTCACGTCGTGAAAAGGGTCCGTGAGAATCTTCAGGGCCCAGACCACGCCGGTGCGCACATCGCGAATGAAGAACAGATGAATCGTTCGGAACAGCAAGCCCACCAACCCGATCACGAGCCAGAGCAAGCCAATGTTGCGCGCCAGTGATTCCAGCGAGTCATGGGCAACGACCAACCCGAACAGGTCTGGCTGAGTCCATACGAGGAGCGGCGAAAGCGCCCAGACGGACATCAGCACGATTTTGCGGCGCAGGTTGTAGCCCACCTTGATGGCTTCCTTGTGCTCATGGGTCGCCTGATTGACGTGGTCGTAGTCTTTCGGTTCGAAGAAGAAGTGCCCGATCTGACGACTGGTCATGGCGACTAGCCAGCCAATGACAGCCGCCGCGACGGGATCGCTAAAGATCAGCGCGTAGGCGGTCAGAAAACTCAGCGCGCTGACAAGGTGCAGGCTTTGGTTGATCCGACTGTGATGGTAGTAGCGGTGATCGTCCCAGCGCTGCAGCGCGAGTTCGTTGCGCAGATCGTGAATGAACGTCATCGAGGCTTTCCTGGTGCAACTGCAAAGAGCCCCGAGAATGGATTCGTCATGTGA
>DMUF01000094.1:2028-2724 GCA_003476445.1 Gammaproteobacteria bacterium
ACGAGAATGGATTCGTCATGTGAACTGAAAATGACGCGTCAGTTCCTCATCGACATCAGATCGTCACAAGTCTGCCTGCGCAACTCAGCTTGGACGACTTTGTCCGCTCAGAATGACTGCCGGCGGCAGATTGAACCAGACCGGCCCGCGGGTGCGGGTGTTCACGAAGGTGGCGCGCAGATCTGCTCGAAGCTCGAGAGCCCCGCGCCGCGGCCAGGAGTGTAGATAGGACAGTGCGCGAAACTCGCCCTCCGGGCGCAGCAGAGAGTCGCAATCCTGGATGATCTGCAGCCGCGCCGACGTGGGCACCAGAATGAGCGGAACGGCGCAGATGACCGCATCCACGCGGGTGAACTCCTCGGTCATGCAGACGCGCTTCAGATCCCGAGCATCCGCTTCGACAAAGCGCAAGGTGGGAAAGCGGGCGCGCAGGTGGTCAGTGAAGACCGGGTCGCGCTCAATGCCGAGGTATCGGGCGCCGGGCACGCCGCGCAGTACGCGATCGATAGCTGCCGTTAAAGCGCCTGTACCCGGTCCCAGTTCGAGGATCGAGAACCCTGGGGTCAGGTTGAGATCAGCGATCATCGCCCCGGCGAGTGCTGTGGAGCTTGGTGCCAGTGCCGCGACGTCGAGCGGCCGCGATAGCAACCGGCGCAGCAGCAACAACAGATCAGACATGGAAGGCACCGCGTTGGT
>DMUF01000073.1:0-675 GCA_003476445.1 Gammaproteobacteria bacterium
TGCAGGTCGAGCAGGAAGAACGCCGCGATACCGACGACCACGATCAAGAGCAGAAGCCACCGCGCGTTGCCCGTGGCGCGTCGGCGTGGGGTGGGTGCCGGCAGGGCGTGGATGTGCCCGCCCATGGGAGCCGAAGGCGTGTTCTCTGCTTGGGCGCTTTGCGGCTCGTCCAGTACCATGTCAGGCGTTTCCACGTCCGAGGATCATCATGTCGCGTCAGTATCCGGGTTCCCGACTGCGGCGCACGCGCGCCCAGGAATTTTCCCGCCGCCTTGTGCGCGAGCACGTGCTGACGCCGGATGACCTGATTTATCCGATGTTCGTGATCGAAGGTAACGCGCAGCGTGTACCCGTGGCGTCAATGCCGGGAATCGAGCGCCTTACCATCGATGAGCTTGTGCGCGACGCTGCACGGGCGGCGAGCCTTGGTATTCCCGCCGTTGCGCTGTTCCCGAACGTCGCATCCTCGTTGCGCACCGCGGGCGGAGAGGAAGCTTTCAACCCGGAGGGTCTCGTGCCCCGCGCCGTCCGCGCAATAAAGGCTGCCGTTCCCAATCTGGGCGTGATCACCGATGCGGCTCTTGACCCGTATACCAGTCACGGACAGGACGGAATCATCGACGCTGACGGTTACGTGCTGAACGATGTCACGGTCGACGCACTGGTGCGGCAGGC
>DMUF01000073.1:1037-2716 GCA_003476445.1 Gammaproteobacteria bacterium
GCCATCCGTCAGGCGCTCGAGGCGCACGGGTTCGTGAACCAGCAGATCATGGCGTATTCCGCCAAGTATGCGTCGGCGTACTACGGGCCGTTCCGCGATGCGGTCGGTTCCAGCGCCACCCTTGCCAAGGGTAACAAGCAGACCTACCAGATGGACCCGGCCAATGCGGAGGAGGCGCTGCAGGAAATCGCGCTCGATCTCGACGAAGGTGCGGACATGGTGATGGTGAAGCCGGGTATGCCGTATCTCGACATCGTCAGGCGGGTGCGGGAGCGCTTTGGTGTGCCCACCTTTGTCTATCAGGTGAGCGGCGAGTACGCCATGCATCGCGCGGCGATCGATCAGGGTTGGTTATCGCAGGCCGTGGTGCTCGAGTCGCTCTTGTGCTGCAAGCGCGCGGGAGCGAGCGGCATTCTCACCTACTTCGCGCTGGCCGCAGCGGAGGCGCTGCAGTAGGCGCGCGCTACCTAAATCCCTCTGGGCGCGGTGGGCGTTCGATCTGGCAGCGGGTCGTCGCTGCGCATGCGGCGCACGTCGGGCACAAACAGCACCGCCGCCGTGGGCACGATCACCGCCGCAGCGGCGAGCAGCAGCGTTGGCTGCGGGCCGAGTATCTCGTACAGGATTCCGCCGACAAGTACACCCACGGGTGCCAGAGCAATCGAGCCGAAGTGGTCATACGCGCTCACCCGCGACAGCAGCTCCGGCGGCACGCGAGTCTGCATGGTGGTGTACCAGAGCAGACCGAACCAGCTGCCGGCCATACCGCTCAGGAAGGCGGCCGCCATGATTACCGGCAGCGGGGCGAGGAACGCGAGTGCGAGCGGCGGCGCCGCGAACGTGAATGCGCAAAGACTGGCGAACCACATGGGGCGCTGGACCTTCAGCCGGATGCCGATGAGTCCGCCCACGACGGTGCCGAATCCGGAGCTCGCGGCAATAAACCCCCAGGCAACGGATCCTCCGAGTGACTCGCGCGCAACGGCGGGGCCCAGGAGACCGTGCACCGCCTCGAGCCCCGCCACAAGGATCGAGAACTGCAGCACGATGGTCCAGAGCCACTGATGCGAGATGAATTCCCTGAAACCGCTGCGCAGATCGCGCAGCAGCGAGGCGGGCGCGGGTCTTATCTGTGGCAGGCCGCGGATGCTCGCGATCAGGGCAGCGGCCAACAGGAAGGTAAACGCGTCGATGGCCAGGGTGACGCCCACCCCGAGCGTAGCGACAAGCACGCCCGCCAGCGCGGCGCCCACGGTGACCGCGCCGCTGCGCGCGGCCCCGAGCAGGGCATTGGCAGCTTGCAGATTCGGCCCGCGCACGATCTGGGTGATAAAACCGGTCTTCGCCGGAAGTTCCAGCGCGAAGGCCGCGCCGGTAATCGCGGCCAGCCCGACGAGCAGCGGGATGGTAGCGGTGCCCGTCAGAAACAGCACGGCGATGAGCGCCTGACTCAGCCCGGCCAGGGTTTCGGCGCCCACGATCATGCGCTGGCGCGAGCTGCGGTCGGCGAGCGCGCCGCCCAGCAGGATGATGACCACCTGAGCAGCGACGGGTGCGGCAATGACGATCGCGGAATCCGCGGTGGACCCGGTCATCTCGAGCACGCCAAACGCGATGGCAACAGGCGTCATCGCGTTGCCGGTGTAGGTGATGAGATAGGCGGTGAAGAGACGCGCGAA
>DMUF01000043.1:0-1801 GCA_003476445.1 Gammaproteobacteria bacterium
TGCGCCGCCGGCGACGCGCCCGCGGCAACCACCACGCCCGCACCTTCATTGCCCGCAGGCAGCGCCTGATCCATCCGCGCGGTCATGGCCCGCATACCGGCCGGCGGGACATCGGCCGTGATCACGGGACGCGACGCCGTGCCGCTCACGCGCACCGTGCTGATATCGGCGCCGCCAAAGAGCAGGCCCAGGTCGGAGGGATTGATCGGCGCCGCCTCGACCCGGACGACCACCTCGTCGTCACCGGGCGCAGGTACCGCCACCTCCGCGAGGGACAATTCCAGCACGCCGGACTGCCGGACAATGGACTGCAGCTGCAGCCCGGTCGCAGGAACGCTCATTGAATCTTCTCCCAGGCCCGTCGGGCCACATGTCACTAAAAGTACAATACTCGAAACGAGGATTACGGACGCCCACGCACGAGGCGCCCGGGACGGGCACCGGTGTCGCGATCAAACTGCCGCGTCTGCACGCCGTTGATCAGCGTAGCCACATAACCTTCTGCACCCTGCATGAGCCGGACTCCGCCGGCAGGCAGATCCTGCCGCAACTCCAGATCACCGAGCGTCAGCCGGGTGTAGTCGATCACATTCAGATCCGCTCGGAGACCAGGCGCGATGAGGCCGCGATCACGGAAGCCAAACAGGTCGGCGTTGCGCTTGGTCGCACGGTGCACGACATGCGCCAGCGGCAGCGTCGGTCCACGACGCCGATCACGCGTCCAGTAGGTGAGCTGATAGGTGGGATTTACGGCGTCGAAGATCACCGTGACGTGCGCGCCCGCGTCGGACAGCCCGGTGACCGTCGCGTCGGACAACTGCATATCACGCACGGGATCGAGGGTGTAATCGGAATAATTGGTGAAGAACATGATGGCGAAACGGGTGCCATCACCACCCACCAGATAGTCGTAGAACCACGACCACGGATTCTCGACGCCATCCCGCGCTGCACGCGCCGCAAAACTCTCCGCCGCGGTCGGCTCGAACGTCGACGTTCGATCAAGCACGAACGTCTGCGCGAAATTGACATCAAGCAGCGAAACACCGCTTTCCATCGTGCCGGGGTGCGGATGGGCAACACTCGATTCGCGCAGAATCGCAGCCTTGATTTCCGGCCTGCGCATGGCGACAAGGCGATCCGCCAGCGGCAGATCCCTGAGCGCGAGATAGCTCGGACGACGCATGAACGGATGGTAGGTTCGAAGCGACATGACGATACCCGTGGGTCGGCTGCCAACCTGCGGGAAGACGCGGCTGCCAAGGTTTGCATTGGCCGCCTTCACGCGGTCGATCGCCTCGCGCCATTTATCGGACCAGGCATCGACCTGAAAGAGCGTGAAGGTCGCCCGACGCCCGCTGGTCGCACTTACGCGCGCAATCAGATCGATCTCCGCTTCAAGCGCCGTATGCTCCATCGCCTCCGGCACACCCTCCCCTAGCGTCGAGGCAGGGATGATCTGAAACACACCGCTGCCTGCACGACGAAAGGCGTCGGCAATCGCCATGACTTCTGCATCATTGGCATAGGTGCCGGGCACCGGCTCGCCCTGAATCGAACGGTGACCGAGTATCCGCGAGGTCGAGAAGCCGACGGCGCCGGCGCGCAGCGCCTCTTCAACGATGGCGCGCATCGCGTCGAGGTCGCCTTCGGTCGCTGCCTCGTTGCGTCTGCCGCGCTCGCCCATGACATAGTTACGCACAGCCCCGTGCGCGACGAGAGAACCTACGTCGAGGGCATATTCACGACTTGCCAGAAAATCGAGGTACTGGGGATAGGATTCCCATGCGCCCCAGGGCAT
>DMUF01000043.1:2085-4044 GCA_003476445.1 Gammaproteobacteria bacterium
AGCTCGCGATAGCCATTCGGTCGCACCGGGGCAAAACCCACGCCGCAGTTGCCCATGACAATGGTGCCCACGCCATGGCTCGCCGACGGATCCATGGTCCCATCCCACGTCACTTGCCCGTCGTAATGGGTATGGATATCGACCCAGGCCGGCGTGAGGAGCGCGCCATCCGCATCGATCGTGGCGCGCGTGCGCGCATTGATGCGACCGCCCACCTCCACGATCAGCCCATCACGAACGGCCACGTCGCCGCTGAACGCCTCAGCGCCCGAGCCGTCGAGGATCGACGCGCCCTTGATCACGTAATCGTGCATAGCCATCCCCCGTCGCTGGTTATCCTCAACGTCCGTACCGCGCCTTCGCCTCCCGACGTCGCGCATGCAATACGGGTTCGGTGTATCCATTCGGCTGCGCGCAGCCTGCAAAAATGAGATCGCACGCCGCCTGGAAGGCGACGCTGCCAGCCAGGTCCGGCGCCATCGGGCGATACAGCGGGTCGTCCGCGTTCTGCGCATCAACGACCGCAGCCATGCGCTCGAGAGTCGCTTGAACCTGTTCCGGACTGCAAATGCCGTGATGCAGCCAGTTCGCGATGTGCTGACTGGAGATGCGCAGCGTGGCGCGGTCTTCCATCAAACCCACGTTGTGGATATCCGGCACCTTGGAGCAGCCCACACCCTGATCGATCCAGCGTACAACGTACCCAAGAATCCCCTGCGCATTGTTGTCGAGTTCTCGCTGCACCTCATCCGCGGAAAGATTGCGGCCCTGCAAGAGTGGTATGCGCAGGATGTCGTCGACGCTTGCCGGGGCACGGTGGGCAAGCTCCGCCTGCCGCGCGAAGACGCTCACCCCGTGGTAGTGGGTGGCATGCAGCGTGGCCGCGGTCGGGCTCGGGACCCACGCTGTGTTGGCACCTGCGCGGGGATGGCCGATCTTGACCTCAAGCATTTCCTTCATCTCATCCGGCTTCGGCCACATACCCTTGCCGATCTGGGCGCGCCCGCTGAACCCGGCGGCAAGACCAATGTCGACGTTCGCGTTTTCGTACGCCTGAATCCACGGCTCGCCCTTGATCTGATCCTTGGGCAGAAACGCACCCGCCTCCATGCTCGTGTGAATCTCGTCGCCGGTGCGGTCGAGGAAACCCGTGTTGATGAACACGATGCGCTGCCGCGCCGCGTGGATGCAGGCCTTCAGGTTGACGGTCGTCCGGCGCTCTTCATCCATGACCCCCATCTTGATCGTGTTGGGGGCGAGACCCAGCAGGGCTTCTACCCGCTCAAAGATCTCGCAGGCAAAGGCGACCTCTTCCGGCCCATGCATCTTGGGCTTCACGATATAGAGACTGCCCGTTCGCGAATTGCGCAGCGCACCCAAGCCTTTCAGATCATGCAGCGCACAGAAGGTGGTGATCGCCGCATCGAGTATGCCCTCCGGGATCTCCGCGCCCTCGGCATCCAGCACCGCGTCGGTGGTCATGAGATGGCCGACATTGCGCACCAGCATCAGGCTGCGCCCGGGCAGTGTGATGGGGTTGCCATCGCGACCCGTGTAGACCCGATCGGGATTTAGCGTACGCGTCAGCGTCGAGTCTCCCTTGACCACGACCTCTGTGAGAGTGCCGCGCATGAGACCGAGCCAATTGCGATACACCGCGCACTTGTCAGCCGCGTCGACGGCCGCCACCGAGTCTTCGCAGTCCTGAATCGTCGTGATCGCCGACTCAAGCAGCACGTCTTTGACACCCGCGGCATGGGCCGCACCCACGGGGTGCCCACGATCGATCTGAATCTCGATGTGAAGATCGTGATGCCGCAGCAGCAGCGCAGAGGGATCTGCTTCATTCACGAAGCCTGTGAACTGCGCCGGATCAACGAGCCCCGTGCTGTTGCCGTCATTCAGGATCGCGCGCAGCTGATGATCACCGCGTCCTGCGCCAATGGCGTAGAGAATCAC
>DMUF01000043.1:4394-6067 GCA_003476445.1 Gammaproteobacteria bacterium
CGGCCAGGGGTCTCTGGTATGACGTCGGTGCCATACAGCGCGTCATACAAACTGCCCCAGCGCGCATTCGCCGCGTTGAGCGCGTAACGCGCGTTCATGACCGGAACCACGAGCTGCGGCCCCGCAATGCGCGCGATCTCGTCGTCAACGCCGCTGGTTTCGATGCGGAAGTCTGCCGGAGCAGGTACCAGGTAACCGATAGACTCGAGCAACGCCTTGTAGGCGACGGCGTCGTGAGCTTGCCCGCGACGCGATTTGTGCCAGTGGTCTATTTCGCGCTGCAATGCGTCCCGGCGCTCGAGCAGCGCGCGGTTTCTCGGCACAAGGTCGCGCAACAAGGCCTCAAAACCCGCCCAGAACGCGTCGGGGTCAATGCCCGTGCCGGGAGCAATCTCGCGACGCACGAGCGTATCCAGTTCGGTGGCGACCAGAAGACCGCCGAGCTGCGTGCGTCCGGATTCACTCATCTTGTTCTCCCGCGTTGCGCGCCCGCAAGGGCGCGCGTATTGGCTTGGTTGCCAATTATATGTCGCGGGCGAAAGGCACGGACAGCGCAGTCAGGCAAAGAGCCCCTCTGCCTGGACGTCATCCAGCGACGCGGTAAAGACCGCGATGAGCTCATCAATTTCGGACTCGCCATGCGCCGCCGAAAGAAACGCACGCTGGGTACCCGGCACGAGCACGCCGCGATTGAGCGCATGCAGATAAAACGCCTTCTCGGCGCGCACATTGGGAGCCGTCACATCGCGCATGCTGTCGATCGACTCGCGCTGAAAGAACAGGTGGAACATGCTGCCCACGTTCTTCATCTGCACCGGCAGCTGGCGCGACTGGCAGTAGTCGTTGATCTTACGTGCCAGACGGTCACCACGCTGCTCGAGGTTTGCGTAGATCTCTGGATGCGCCTTCAGATGACCCACCGCCGCGGCTCCCGCTTCCATGGTGAGCGGATTCCCGGAGAACGTGCCGCCGGAGAAGATGCCGTTGCGTGCACCAAGCCCGGTGAAGACTTCCATGACATCCGCACGACCGGCAATGGCGCCCACCGGCAAACCGCCGCCCAGCACCTTGCCGTAGGCGGCAAGATCAGGCGTGACGCCGAACCGCTCCTGGGCCCCGCCATACGCCAGGCGAAAGCCGGTAATCACTTCGTCGATGCCAAACAGGACACCACACGACCGACAGACCTCCGCCAGCTCACGCAGGAACTCACCCGCCAACGGCTGTGGATTGGAGCTCTGCACACCCTCGACCAACACGAGCGCGAGAGAATCAGCATTCTCCCGGATCAGGTCAAAGGCAGCGCGATTCCGATAGGGGAGCATGAGCACAAGCTCAGCCAGCGCCCGCGGCACCCCGCGCCCCATGGGCACCTTGTCAGGCGCATCACGCGAGCTGGAAGGATCAGCTGCCCACATGCCCCAGTCATGCGCCCCGTGGTAGGCACCGTCAAAAATCGCTATGCGCTCGCGACCGGTGAAGCCGCGCGCCGCGCGGATCGCGTACATGGTGGCTTCGGTACCGGAATTGCAGAACACGACCCGTTCGGCACACGGGCTCGCCTCATGCAGCAGCGTCGCCAGTTTCATCTGGCTGGTGGTGTGAATGCCGAACATCCAGCCCAATTCGCTGCGCGCCTTGATAGCGGCCTCGATCTCCGGATGGCGGTGCCC
>DMUF01000144.1 GCA_003476445.1 Gammaproteobacteria bacterium
GCGAGAATGAGCGCGATCGTGCCGAAGCCGAGCGCCGTTGTGAGTGCGTGCGGGCCAGCCCCTTCGGTGAACGTCAGCCAGAAGCGGTAGAGCAGGTGGTCGTCCGCGGCGCCAAGCCCGGGAATGCCAAACAGGTTCTTCATCTGGTCGATCACGAGCAGGCTGCCCGCGCCCAGGGTGAAGCCGACAATCACGGAGTGCGAGATATAGCGCGTGAGATCGCCCAGTCGGAACAGCGTGATGAACAGCTGGATCACGCCGATCATGAAGGCGAGCAGGATCACGGCCTCGAGTCGCCGTTCCGGTGGCGCGATCATGGCCACCGCGCTCAACACCGCGATGGAGATGGCGTTGGTGGGGCCGTTGATCAGCTGCCGCGAGGAGTCGAACAGCGCGCCGATCGCGGTCATCACGATCGCGGTGTAAAGACCATAGATGGGCGGCAGCCCGATGATCATGGCGTACGCCATGGCCTGGGGCACGGCGACGGCTGCAACGGTCATGCCGGCCAGGGCGTCCTGGCGGGCGTGATGGAAGGTGTATCCGGGCAGTACGCCGAGCGCCGGGACGACCCGGCCGATCCAGTCGAGCATGCTCAGTTCACATCAAAGCGGAACGCATCGCCCTCGCGGACGACGTGTCCTGCGGTGGGCGCTGCAAAGTGAGTGCCGATAACCAAGACGGGTTCACCTGCGACGCGTTCCATCACAGCGCGGCGCATATTGGCGCCAGCGGTGGGGTCGCTGTCGAAGCTGGGCGACCACTCCGGATGACCGAACTGGCAGGGGTGGTGCAGCATGTCGCCCGTGATCAGCGCCCGCGCGCCGCCGGATTCGATCTGCACGCTCACATGTCCGGGCGTGTGCCCCGGGGTCGGTGTCAGCGTGATCTCCGGCGAAATGCGATGGTTCATTTCCACCAAGGTTGCGAGCCCGTGTTCGAAGACGGGTCGAATCGAGTCGCTCAGGATGGTCTGCTGCTCATCGTCGCCCTCACGACTCCAGTGCTCATGCTCGCGGCGCCCGATCAGATAGCGCGCGTTGGGGAAGGTCGGAACCCACGCGCCGTCGACCAGCATCGTGTTCCAGCCCACGTGGTCTACGTGAAGGTGCGTGCAGACCACCACATCCACCTGCTCGCGCGGGCAGCCGGCGGCAGCCAGGCTGTCGAGAAACGTGGTTTGCAGCGCCCGGTTGCCAAGGAGCGAGCGCGGCTTGTCGTTGCCGACACAGGTATCGACGATCAGGTTGAGCCCCGGGGCTTGCACCAGAAGCGCGTGGATCGAGAGTCGCAGCGCCCCTTCCTCGGTCACGAAGTGGGGATAGAGCCAAGGCAATTCGCGCAGCGCCTCGGGCGTCGCTTCACGGATGAAAGAATGTTGCGGATGGTAGGGAACGGGCATCTCCATCTCGAGCACCCGGGTGATCGTGATGTCTCCCACCTTCCATTGCAGCATCGCTTATCCCTCCCGTCTTGATCGTGCCGTTTGCCGGCGACGAGTATGTCGAAATCAGAGTTCCCGCAACAGGCGCAGCCCCCGGTCGTCACCCTCGCGACTTGCCGGCTCCCCATCAGCATAGCCTACGCCGCTTGCTGTGGAGTCCCACGAGCCGCCGCGCACGACGCGGCTGCCACAGTCGGTGCCAGGATCATCAAGCGTGCCGGGTGCGGAGTCCCAGCAGGTGGAGGTCCACTCTGCCACGTTGCCGATCATGTCCTGCAGTCCCCAGGCGTTGGGCTGGTACTGACCCACGGGCACCGGGCGCACCGCGCCATCGTCGCAGTCGATGGTGTCCCACGCGCTGAACCGGCTTGCGGCCGCACGATCGGCTACGTTGCCGAACGCGCACAGAGCGCCAGCCGAGCCACCCGCGAATGATCCGCTGTCCCCCGCGCGTGCCGCGTACTCCCACTCCGCCTCAGAAGGCACGCGCCAGACGGCGCCGGTGTTTTCCGTGAGCCAGCCGGCGTAGGCGACAGCTTCGTCGAATCGAACCCGGGACACCGGATGCGCGTCGGTTTCCCCTTCGCGCGGCATCGGCACGCTACGCCCCGTGGCGTCGGCAAACACGCGCCATTCGCCGCGGGTGACCTCGGTGATGCTCATTGCGAACGGGTACTCGAATCGGGCGCCGCTGATGCGCCGCGCATTCTCGCCACCGGTGCTTGTGGTCAGCTGGCCGGCAGGGAGCACGATGGTGGCCGGGGCAAGCGCACCACCGGGCAACGTGTCGCGAATACGATCGCCGGCCCGTCCGGTGATGGCCTTCAGAGCAATGTCCACGACCCGCTCCCCGGCGCCAATTTGCACGGTGCGGCGCTCGGTCCGAAAACCGGCTGCCCGTACTTCGACGGTCACGGGACCGGCGGGATACACAACATCGCTGCGGTAGGGTTGCGCCCGCGATCCGGGGCGGCTGACGGAGACGGAGGCTCCCGCCGGCCTCGCCCGCACGAGGAGCGTGCCGGTTACGGGCTGCAGCGACACCGTGACGGTTTTCTCGGCCATGTCGACCATCACCGTCTGTTCGACCGAGTCATGCCCGGGAGCACTCACGCTCAGCGTATAGCGCCCGTAGGGCACCCGGGTGCCGGCAGGATGTTCGGTGCCCTCTGCGTCACGCAGCAATGCGCGTGTTCTGACGGGCGTGCTCTCTACACGCACGGTGCCGAGCCGCGCGGGGGCGAGATCGCGCGCCAGCTCCACTTTCTGTCCGGGCAGCACCTCGATCTCGACCGTGAGTGTTTCGCGCTTCGGAAGCCTGAATTCGATCTGATGGCGCCCCGCCACCATCGGATCGATGACGAGCGGAGTTTCACCCATCTGCAACTCGCCGTTGACGCGCACGCTCGCACCCCGCGGATTAGAGGCGACGGCGAGCGTGCCATAGGCGGCGGGAAGTACTTCGCTCACCTCGATCTGCTGTTGTCGGTCAATCGTGATGCTTCGGGTCAGATCGGCATGCCACGGGTGCTCGAGGAGCAGGGCGTGGTGACCCGTGCGCACGTCGAGCGTCAGTGGGGTGACGCCGCGCGATGTGCCGTCGATGACAACACGCGCGCCTGCAGGCGCGCTCGTCACCGTCAGCGTGCCGGTGCCGAACCACCAGTCCTGCGTGATGCCGTCGCTGATCCAGTCGGAGATGCCGAGCACGAGAACCGCCGCGAGCAGGAGCAGAATGATGCTTCGGCGACCGGCTCGGGCTCGAGCCCGTCGTGATGCCACGGCGTTGGGGGTGGACACGCTCGGCTCCAGTGGTGCGTACCCAACAGGGCGCGCGGTGAAGGATTATCGCCGGTCATCAGAGGCTCTGGTAGCCTGCGGTCATGCACACCCTCATCTCTCTGCAGGCGATCGAACACGCGCGGGCCCGCATCGCCCCCTATGTCACGCGTACGCCGCTTGTAGCGCTCGGCGCAGATGACATTCTGCTCAAAGCTGAAAGCCTGCAACCGTCGGGCGCATTCAAGCTGCGCGGCGCCTTCAACGCGCTGCTCGGACTCGATGACTCGGCCCGCGTTCGTGGCGTTGTTGCGCACTCGAGCGGTAACCACGCCATTGCGGTCGCTTTTGCCGCGCGCACGCTCGGTATGCCAGCGACGATTGTGATGCCGGAGAATGCGCCTGCGGTGAAACGACAGTGGGTGCAATCGTTAGGGGCGCGGCTCGAGATCGTTGGCGTCGCGAGCAGCGAGCGGCTCGCGCGCGCTGCGGCGCTTGCCGAAGCGGAGGGGCTCGCGCTGGTGGAACCGTATGATGCGGCTCCGATCATCGAGGGCACGGGTACGCTCGGACTCGAACTCCTGGACGATTGCGCTGCGAGCGATCCGCTTGAAATCTATGTCCCCGTGTCGGGTGGCGGGTTGATCGCGGGTGTCGCGGCGGCAATCAAACAGCGGCGTCCCCGGGTGCGCGTGATCGGTGTGGAGCCCGAGCTTGCCGCGGACGCAGGCGACAGCTTTCGCGCGGGCGAGCGCGTGACCTGGCCGGCGGAACAGGTCTCGCGGACCATCGCGGATGGGCTGCGCGTGCAGCGCGTAGGCGCGTTGCCCTGGGCGCACATGCAGGCCTATGTCGACGAGATGGTGACTGTGTCCGAAGCCGAGATACGCGCAACCATGCGCCTGCTCGCCTGTCAGGCCCGGCTCGTTGCCGAGCCAAGCGGGGCGGTGGCCGTCGCGGCCGCGCGCGTTGGTCGCGGCGGGCGTGGAGCGCCCGCATCCCGACGCGTGGCCATCATCTCCGGCGGAAACGTCGACCCGGTAGTGCTTGCGGACGTGCTGTCGAATCCCGAGTAGGTCTGATCAGGTCTACGGCGGAGAGCCCCGGCGCGGTCGTCACACGCCGGGGCAGGGATGTCACGCCATCTCGGCGAGACGGGGGTCGTTTGGCCAGAGCCAGTCCTGGCCGATCACCTGCGCCACTCGTAACTCTTCCGGGATGCGATCGATGCCAATCATGCGATCAGCGGACTGGTGCCAGTGGTAAATGCGTGCCTCCTGATAGCTGAGCGGCACGCCGCTGAACCCCCAGGACTTCACTGACCGCTGGATCCACTCGCCGAACTGGGTGTCCTCGAGCAGTACCTGTGACAGCGACTCACCGTCGTTGACCGTCCAGACGTCGGGTTTCGGTCCATCGCCCCAGTCGGGAGCAAGGGTCCAGGTTTCGAGGTAGCACCGATCGATGCCGTCTGGCCAGAACAGCAGCGGCGCCAGCGTGCGCGGCGACAGCGGCGAGACCCAGTTCGGGAAGACGCCATAGGACTGGGTGCAGGTGCGCGCGATTTCACCGACGCTCGTGATCTCGACCCCCGGGCCGCGCCGGCTGTAGGCGGCGCCGCCGCCGTCGGACAGTTCTTTCAGCACAGCCTCCGGGATCGGTGCCACCATGCGCCCGTGCCCGTTGGGATACAGCGTGTTGACGTTGCGGCGATGATCAAGAATCGGCGCCACCGTTTTGGGGTGAATGCTCGGTACGTGGTAGACCTCGGTGTTTGCTTCCATCGCGATCTTCCAGTTGCACGCAAGCGGGAAGCGATGGCGCGCCGCGAGGCGTACCGTGTCGAAACGGAACTCGGCCCACTCGTCGGCGACGGGACCGAGCCAGTCGATGAGCGACGGCGCGTTGTCGTCGAAATTCACGAATACGAGGCGCCCAAACTGTTCGCAGCGCACCGGCTTCAAACCGCGGCAGCTGAAGTCGAGCGTGCTGAAGTCCGCCGCGTCGCGGATGGCGATCAGGTTGCCGTCCAGGCTGTAGCTCCAGCCGTGATAGCGACAGGTGAGACGCGGGCGCTTGCCGCTTTGTTCGGTGACCACCGGAGCCCCGCGATGGCTGCAGGTGTTGTAGAAGGCGCGGATGCGGCCGTCGTCGTCGTGGACGATGACCACCGGCTGGCCAGCGTTCTCCCAGCGCATGAAACAACCGGGCTCAGGCAGTTCGTCGGTATGTGCGGCAAGCAGCCAGCTGCGACGCCAGAGATGCTCCCGCTCCAGTTCGAAGAACCGCATGTCGTTATAACGCCCGGCGGGTAGATCGGGCAGCGACGGAAAGGTCGGTGG
>DMUF01000142.1 GCA_003476445.1 Gammaproteobacteria bacterium
CGTCCCACAGTGACATGTCCAGGTAGTCGATCTGGTCTTCGTGCATCAGCGCCTGTGCAAGCGTGCGTACTTCTTGCAAGTCCATGCCGAAGCGCTCGGGGGACAGACGCAGCCCCAGCTGAAAAGCTGGACCGCAGCGCTCGCGAATACCGCGAATAATTTCGCGAATCGGACGCGCACGTGCATCGAGGTCACCGCCGTAGCGGTCTGTGCGCTGATTGATTTCGCTGCTCAGGAACTGACAGAGCAGATAGCCGTGCGCGCCGTGCAGCTCGACCCCATCGAAACCGGCACGCTCAGCGCGGACCGCGGCTGCGATGAAGGCTTCGATCATCGCCTCGGTTTCGCCGGTCGTCATGGCGCGAGCGTTGAACTCTGCGTTGTCCGAGGCGCACAGCGGCGTCATGCCGATAAGTTCGGCGGGCGAACGCATGCCCCCGTGGTAGAGCTGTACCGATGAGCGGCTGCCGTGCGCGCGGATGGTCTCGGCGAGACGGGTGAGGCCCGGGATGTGGCGGTCGTCGAAAATGCCCAGTTGTCCCGGGAACCCGCGGCCTTCCGCCTGCACGTGGGCGGCACAGGTCATGGTGTGCCCGAACCCGCCTTTTGCGCGCATGGCGAGCCAGTTGAACTCGTCATCGGACAGCGTGCCGTCGTCATGGCTCTGCCAGTTGGTGAGCGGCGCGAGCATGAAGCGATTGGGCATGGCGGGCCCGTGCGCGAATGTGAGGGGTTCGAAGAGTCCGGTCATGGTTCTGTTTCCGAGAGGCGAAACGCCGACTATATCGGGTCGGTGGGGTGACCGCACGACCGGGGCGCGTGCATCATGCGATCTTCAGCGGCTTGCAGCCTGGAGGTCCCTGTCCGTGAACGCTCCCCTGTCTTGTGCACATCTGTCGCTCCGCCCGGTTCCCGTGCTCCGACGTGTGTCCGCCTGCCTGCTGCTCGTCCTGGGTTCCGCGGGTGTGGGCATCGGACATGCCGAGTCGGTACTCATCGTTGCTGATCGGCTGCTCGATGTGCGCTCGGGGCAGTACGTCGAGGACCCGGCGCTGCTCGTCAGCGATGAACGCGTCGTGGCGGTAGGAACGGCGGGATCGCCGCCTGCCAACGCGGAGGAAGCGCGCGTTCTGAACCTTGAAGGGCTCACGCTGGTGCCGGGCCTCATCGACATGCACACGCACATTGACTCGGATCCGCGTTATGGCGGTTACAGCGCCTACCAGTTCAGCGACCGCTTCTGGTCGGTGGTGATGGTCGCGAATGCTGCCCGCACCCTCGAAGCGGGTTTCACCACGATCCGTAACCTTGGCGCAGACGAGTGGAATGATGTGGGCTTGAAGCAGGCGATCGATGAAGGCGTGGTGCCGGGCCCGCGCATCGTGCCGGCGGCGATCAGTTTTGGCGCCACGGGCGGGCACTGCGACGAAACCTACTTTCCGCCGTCCATGCAGGAGCGCAATCCGTTCAACGCTGACAGTCCTGACGAAGGCCGTAAGCGCGTGCGCGAGCTGCGCAAATACGGCGCCGAAGTGATCAAGATCTGCGCCACAGGCGGTGTCTTTTCACGCAACACCGAACCGGGGCAGCAGCAGCTGAGTCTGGAGGAAATGCAGGCGGTGGTGACCGAGGCGCATCGCCTCGGGCTGCGCGTCGCCGCGCACGCGCACGGCGCCTCTGGCATCCGCGACGCGATTCGTGCCGGGGTCGACACGATTGAACACGCCAGTCTCATCGATGACGAAGGTATCGCCCTCGCGCGCGAGCAGGGTGCCGCGTTGTCCATGGATATCTACAACACTGACTACACCCAGGCAGAAGGGGCGCGCAATGGCGTGCTCGAAGACAATCTGCGCAAGGATCGCGAGATTGCCGAGGTGCAGCGCGAAGGTTTCCGGCGCGCGCACGCGGCGGGCGTCACCATGGTCTACGGAACCGACGCTGGCATCTTTCCCCACGGCGAGAACGCGCGGCAGTTCGCGGTGATGGTGCGCTACGGCATGCAGCCGATCGACGCGATTCGCAGCGCAACGCTGAACGCCGCGGTCGCTCTTGGGCGGGACGATCTCGGAAGCCTGGAGGCGGGACGTTACGCCGACCTGGTGGCGGTCACGGGTGATCCGCTCGCCGATGTGCGCGTGCTCGAATCCATCCCGGTCGTGATCAAGGGCGGGGTGGTCGTGAAGGACACGCGGGGGCCTTGAGGCTCTCGACCGAACGCCGCGGACAGCCTGGCTCATCGTCCTGGGCAGCCTAGCCCATCTGGGCAGGGAGCCAGAGCGCGATCTGGGGAAACCACCACAACAACAGGATCGCGCACAGCATGACCAGGCACATGGGCGCAGCGACGCGCGCGATCCAGGGCAGCTCGCGGCCGGTCATCCCCTGCAGCACGAAGAGATTGAAGCCAACGGGCGGTGTGATCTGCGCCATCTCCACGGCAATCACGGTGAAAACGCCGAACCAGAGCGGATCGATCCCGGCGGCAGCGACCGTGGGCATGATGATACTGACGGTGAGTACCACGACCGAGATACCGTCGAGGAAACAACCAAGAACCACGTAGAAGCCAAGCAGTGCGGCTATCAGCTGCCACGGCGAAAGTTCGAGCGCGCTGATCGCTGCGGCGAGATCGCGCGGTAGCCCAAGATAACCCATGGTGAGCGTGAGGCCGGCCGCGCCCGCCAGTATCAGTGCGATCGCGCTGAACTGACGGCAGGCGGCGTTGAGTGACTCTGTGAACGAGCGCCAGTCGAGGCTGCCCTCGACACCCGCGAGCGCGAGTGCGCCCAGCACGCCGATAGCGGCGGCTTCGGTTGCCGTGGCAATGCCGCTGTAGATCGAACCGAGCACCGCCGCCATCAGCAGCGCGATCGGCGTCAGCTGCCGCAATGCCCGCACGCGCGTCAGGAACTCAACGGGCGGGTCTGCTGCCGGAATGGCGCCCGGATGGCGCAGCGCCCACAGCGCGGTGTAGCCCATGAAGAGTGCGGCCAGCATCAGCCCGGGCAAAAGCCCCGCCGCGAAGAGCTTCGGTATCGAAACTTCGGCAGCGACACCGTAAACGATCATGATGATGGATGGCGGGATAAGCAGTCCGAGCGTGCTCGCTCCCGCGAGCGTTCCAATGGCAATGGAGTCCGGATATCCGCGACGCGCAAGCTCGGGCAGCGTCATGCGCCCGACCGTCGCGCAGGTTGCAGCGCTGGATCCCGACACGGCGGCGAAGACGGT
>DMUF01000040.1:0-256 GCA_003476445.1 Gammaproteobacteria bacterium
ACCGTCAAGGAAGCGATCGACTATATTCTGGCGCACCAGTAACCCTCGGTTATTTGGTCTCGGAATTCCCTGAGCCGCACTTTCCGTGGAGAGTGCGGCTCGTTTATTTTTGTGATCTCGCCATAGGACGTGTGGTTCGGCCATCGTGTCGCGAAGGCACGTGACCCGTGTCTGCGGTCCGGGGCGCGCACGCGTGCGGTCAAGGAGTATCGGGGGAGATGAGCAGGCGCAGAGTGGTGGTGACGGGGCTGGGGAT
>DMUF01000040.1:597-770 GCA_003476445.1 Gammaproteobacteria bacterium
GGACTCATCGACACGTTCGACGCCAGCGAGTATCCGGTGCGCATTGCGGCGTGCGTCAAGAACTTCGATCCGGGCACCGTCATGGATCGCAAGGAAGTGCGGCGGATCGATACGTTCATTCAGTACGGGCTCGCCGCCGGCGTTGAAGCTATTCGCGATGCCGGTCTGCCGGA
>DMUF01000040.1:1073-1319 GCA_003476445.1 Gammaproteobacteria bacterium
GCAGATGCTGACCGTTACGGGGTCTCGATCGGCTCCGGCATCGGCGGTATCAACACCATCGAGGAAACGCACAGCACCCTGCTGAAAAGCGGGCCGCGTCGCGTTTCGCCGTTTTTCGTGCCTGCGAGCGTGATCAACATGATCTCGGGCAACCTGTCGATTCGTTTCGGCTATCGCGGGCCAAACCTCGCGGTCGTTACCGCGTGTACGACGGGAACGCACAACATCGGCTTGGGTGCCCGTCTC
>DMUF01000040.1:1704-6879 GCA_003476445.1 Gammaproteobacteria bacterium
GCGCTCTCGACGCGCAACGACGAGCCGACGCGGGCCAGTCGGCCGTGGGACCGGGATCGCGACGGTTTTCTGCTCGGAGACGGCGCGGGCGTGCTCGTGCTCGAGGAATATGAACGCGCTAAGGCGCGTGGCGCGAAGATCTACTGCGAAATCGTTGGCTTCGGCATGAGCGGCGATGCGTATCACATCACGAGCCCTGCGGAGAACGGCGCCGGCGCGGTCGCGTCGATGCGCAACGCGCTCAAGGATGCCGGGCTCGCACCGTCTGACATCGATTACATCAATGCGCACGGCACATCGACACCGCTTGGCGATGTAGCCGAAACCCATGCGATCAAGCACGTGTTCGGTGCCGACACGCAGGTCGCGGTGAATTCATCCAAGTCGATGGTCGGGCACCTTCTTGGCGCGGCCGGTGCGGTAGAGGCTATCTTCACGATTCTTTCGATTCGCGATCAGACCCTGCATCCCACCATCAACCTTGAAAACCCGGGCGAAGGTTGCGATCTTGATTACGTGCCGAACGCGGCACGTCAGACGCGCGTCCGTGCGGCACTCAGCAATTCCTTCGGATTCGGCGGCACCAACGGTACGCTGATCTTTCGCGGCATCTGACGCCGGCTGCGGGTCATCGGGCGGTGCGCCGTGCGTAATGGGCGGGGCGCTCGCCGCTCCCTGATAAGACGACTCGCGCTCCGCGGCGTCGGGATCGGGCTCGCGCTTGTGCTGTTGGCGTGGCTTGGCTGGGCAGAAGCGAACCGGTGGCGCCATGACCCGCAGGCGCTGCGCGGCAGCGTGACCGTGCTGCTTCAGCGCGGCGAAGCGCTGCCGCAGCTCGCCCGCAAGCTTGCGAGTGCCGGCGTGCTGTCGCGACCGCGCCTCTGGGTGCTGCTCGCGCGTTTCGATTCCAACCAGGCGTTTATCAAGGCAGGCGAGTACCGGATCACCGAAGCGGACACGCCGGCCACGCTCCTTGCGCGCCTGCGTGCCCACGATGTGGTGCGTCACCGCGTGACCCTGATCGAAGGTTGGACCCTGACGCAAATGCTGGATGCGCTTGCCCGCCATCCGATTGTGCGGCAGGCGCTCGGCGAAGACCGCCTTTCGCAGCTGGTCGCAGCGCTCGATCTGCCCTATGAAAATCCGGAGGGTCTGTTCTTTCCGGACACCTACGTATTTGAGCGCGGCACCTCAGACCTCGACATCCTGCGCCGTGCCTACGAGCGTATGGAAGCGGTTCTGGCGGACGCGTGGTCGCAACGCCAGCCCGACCTCCCGTTGGCAGATCCCTATGCGGCGCTGATCCTCGCGTCGATCATCGAGAAGGAAACCGGCCGCGCGGAGGACCGTGGTTTCATCGCCCAGGTTTTCGTTAACCGGCTACGGCTCGGCATGCGGCTGCAGACGGATCCAACCGTTATCTACGGACTCGGCGATCAGTTTCAAGGCGATCTGACCCGCGCGCACCTGGCCCAGGACACGCCGTACAATACGTACCGCCGTGGCGGGTTACCCCCAACCCCGATCGCGATGCCCGGCCGAGCGGCGCTGGAGGCAGCGCTGGCGCCTCCCGCAGGGGATCTGCTCTATTTCGTCAGTCGCGGCGATGGCACCACCGCCTTCTCGAAGACGCTGGATGCTCATAACCGTGCGGTCAGGGAGTTTCAGCTGCAATGACCATGCGTGGCCGATTCATCACGCTCGAGGGCGGTGAAGGCGCGGGCAAATCCACCAACCTGGCCTTCGTCGCTGCCTGGCTGCGTCAGCGTGGCATCACGCTGATTACCACCCGCGAGCCCGGCGGCACCCCGCTTGCGGAACAGATTCGCACGCTCCTGCTTGAGGTTCGCGAAGAGCCTGTCGCCGCGGTTGCCGAGCTGTTGCTCATGTTTTCGGCTCGAGCCCAACATCTGGCTCGTGTCATTGAGCCCGCGCTCGCGCGCGGTGACTGGGTGCTCTGTGATCGCTTCACCGACGCGACCTATGCCTATCAGGGCGGTGGCCGAGGTGTTAATCCGATGCTTATCAGAACGTTAGAAGAACTGGTTCAAGCAGATTTGCAGCCGGATCTCACGCTGTACCTCGATATAGACCCAGCGCTCGCAGAGGCGCGACTCGAAGGGCGCGAGCGGGACCGATTCGAACGTGAACAGGCAGCGTTCTTTGCCCGTGTGCGCGCGGTGTATCTCGAACGCGCAGCACAGTTCGAGCGGTTTCGTGTGATCGATGCAGGGGCTCCGCTGGCGCAGGTTCAGAGCTCGATTGCGGTCGTCTTAAGCGCGTTCATTACCCCATGAGCCTTCTGCCCTGGCATCTCGGTTCAGCCCGGGCGGCGGAAGCCAGCATCGCTTCCGATCGGGTTCCGCAGGGTTGGCTCGTGGTCGGGACCGAGGGTTGGGGGGAGCGAGAGTTCGGAAACTGGCTTGCGCTGCGTCTGCTCGATCTTGCGGTCGAGCTGGATGCGTCTGTCCTTGCGCACCCGGATCTGCTCTGGGCGGTGCCGGAGGGTGCGCTGCATCGAGTCGATGCCATTCGCGCGCTGGTCGAATTCGCGCAGGGCGGTCCTCAGGTTGCGCCGCGCAAGGTGATCGTTCTCGAACAGGCGCATGCCATGAACCGCAATGCGGCCAACGCCCTGCTCAAAACACTCGAGGAACCGCCATCCGGCGTGCATCTGCTGTTGTTGACCAGTCGGCCGGGTCAGCTGTTGGCTACCGTGCGCAGCCGGTGCCAGCGGTCGGTGCTGCCCATTGATGGTGCGTCTGGGGTTGCCTGGCTTACCGCGCAGTTGCCCGATGTCGATGTGGAGTCGCTCCTGTTCGAGCAGGGCGGGGCGCCGCTTGCGGTGCTTGAAGCGCACGCCAACGCACGCGGGCCGATTGCCGAAGCGCTCGACGGCGCGCTGCGTGGAGCGGGTGTCAAGGAGCTCTCGGAGCGGTGGGCGAACGAAGGTCTTGCGGATGTGACCGGGCGCTGGCTGCGCTACGTGCAGGACGCCCTTGCCGGTGGTCGGCGACTGCCGGCTCTCGACCCTGTGCCTGCCCGCCGGTTGGCGATGTTCGCGCAGGAGCTGCAGTGGATTCGGCGTCAGCTGCTCGCCTCAAACAGCGTCAACGAGCGGCTTATGGCCGAGCGATTGCTCGATGGCTGGCGCGACTTGCTGAAAGCGTGATGGCTGCCGCAGTTTCGGGGCGATCGTCGCGTTGACGGGGGAGCGTCACCTTCGGAGGATGGTGGGGTGTTACCGGAGCCCTCGGATGACCCCTCAGCGCAGCCCCCGCAACGGCATTCTTTCCCTCTCGATCCCTGACAAGGCGGTCCTTCACGGTGCCTACATGCCCTTTGTCCGCAATGGCGGCTTGTTCATTCCCACGCGCAAGGAGTACCGGCTTGGTGACGAGGTTTTTCTGCTTCTGAGCCTGTTCGGCGAGGGTGAGAAGATCCCGGTGGCCGGCACGGTGATCTGGGTAACACCGCCTGGCGCGCAGGGCGCGCGTACGGCGGGCATCGGCGTTCAGTTCCATGCCGGTGACGATTCGGCGCGCAGCCGCATCGAAACGTCTTTGGCGGGCATGCTGCAGTCGGATCGTTACACGCATACCATGTGAGCCAGCAGTCGCGCCCGCTCAGGGTGCGAACCCCCTGAAAGTGGCGCCGGCATGCTCATCGACTCCCATTGTCATCTGAATCTGCTCGATCATCCCGAGGCGGCGCTCGACCGCGCGCGGTTGTCGGGCATCGGCGGGTTTCTCTGTATTGGTGTTGAGCGCGAGCGCATCGGGCAGGTGCTTGAGCTGGCGCGAACGCATCCGGATGTCTGGGCGAGCGTCGGGCAGCATCCCGACGTTGCAGACGACGACCTCGACTGGATCGAGCCGCTCGCGGCGGAGCCTGCCGTGGTTGCCATCGGCGAAACAGGGCTCGACTTCCTGCACGCGGAGGAATCCCACGCTCGCCACGCGCAGTGCGAGCGCTTTGACCGTCAGCTCGAGCTTGCCGGTCGCCTGCGATTGCCCGTTGTCGTCCACACGCGTCTGGCGGAAGAGGAGACGGCGGCGTTGCTCGCCCGCCATGCAGGGGTCACGGGGGTGCTGCACTGTTTTACCGAGTCGTGGTCGCTCGCGAAGACGGCGCTCGATCTCGGCTACGTGATCTCGATCTCGGGTATCGTCACCTTTCGCAACGCCGAGAACGTGCGGGAGGTGGCGCGCCGGATACCTGCAGACCGACTTCTGGTGGAAACCGACTGTCCCTGGCTGGCCCCGGTTCCGTTCCGCGGCAAGCCAAATGAGCCCAGCTATGTTTCGGCGACCGCCCGCGCGCTTGCGGAACTCCGCGGCGAGCCGCTCGATCAGCTCATCGAAAACACCACGGCGAACTTCTACCGGGCGTTTCCGCGCGCGAACTCCTCTTCGTAAAGCCGGTAGCCCGTCTCCTGCATGCCAAGGGCGCGGTAGGTGGCCATCGCCCCCGAATTTTCGTGCTCGACGTAGAGGCGAATACCGCACGCGTCGCCGCTGGCTTGCGCTCGTTCGCGCACCGCGGCGTGCATGGCCGTGTACACGCCCTGGCGGCGCCGTTCGGGACGCACGTAGACGCTCTGGATCCACCAGAACCGGCCGTTGCGCCAGTCGCTCCACTCGTAGGTGACCATGAGGCTGCCGGCGCTGTACCCGTTCTGCTCCGCGACGAGATAGAAGCCGTCCTCGGGGCGCGCGAGCAGTCCGGACACGCCCGCCCGCAGCAGCTCCCGGTCGAGCGCGCGATCCTCGCTTTCCCGCGCCATCGCCAGATTGAAGTCCACCAGCACGTCGAGATCGGTGCGGGTGGCGGGTCGTACGCGGACGAAATCCTTCATCAAAGCTCCCTGTCTTGCAGATGTCTGTTGAAGAAATCGAGGATGAGGTTGAACCGGTGAATCGAGACGTCCTGCTCCTGCAGAGCATGCTTCGAGCCTGGATACGCCATCATCTCGAACGGCAGTTTGCGCGCCTGCAGGGCCCGATACAGCTGGGTACTGTGGGTATAGAGGACGTTGTCGTCCGCCATGCCGTGGATCAGCAGAAGGCTGCCAATGGAATCGCTCAGCCAGCCGAATACGTTGCTGTCTTCGTAGCCTGCCGCATTCTCCGCTGGCATACCCAGATAGCGCTCGGTGTAGTGGGTGTCGTAGAG
>DMUF01000030.1 GCA_003476445.1 Gammaproteobacteria bacterium
ATGCCCCGCGTCGGGGTGTTGATGACGCGCTCAAACGCGGGATCGGCGTGCCGATCAAGCGCCAACCGCATGTAAGCGAGCGCATTCTTGATTTCGGCGCGCTCGAAGAAACGGAGCCCGCCGTAGATGCGGTAGGGGATCTGCGCGCGCAAGAGCGCTTCCTCGAGCACCCGGGACTGGGCATTGGAGCGGTAGAGAATCGCCACATCCTCGGGCGAGCCCCCCTCCGCCACCCACTGACCAATCTGCTCCGCAATAAATCGCGCCTCGTCAGCGTCGTTGAAGCCGGCATACAGCCGAATCGGTTCGCCTTCCGCTCCATCGGTCCAAAGTGCCTTGCCCAGCCGTTCCGCGTTGTTCGCTATCAGCGCATTGGCCGCCTTCAGAATGGTGCCGGTAGAGCGGTAGTTCTGCTCGAGGCGCACCACCGTCGCCCCTGGGAAGTCATCGCTGAAACGCTGAATGTGCTCGATCCGGGCGCCGCGCCAGCCGTAGATCGACTGGTCGTCATCACCCACCGCCATCACCTGCGCGGAGCGGCCGGCAAGGACACGCAGCCAGGCATACTGGATCGTGTTCGTGTCCTGGAACTCATCCACCAGGATCTGCCCAAACCGGGCCTGGTAGTGCGAGAGCAACGCAGGCTGCTCGAGCCAGAGCTCGTGACTGCGCAGCAAAAGCTCAGCGAAATCGACCAGCCCGCCCGTCTGACAGAGGGATTCGTAATTCGCGTAAACGCGACGATGCGTCTCCTGAAACAGATCGCCGCCGGGGACATCGCGCGCCCGACGACCGTCGTCTTTCGCCGCGTTGATGAACCAGGCCGCCTGACGTGCCGGCCATTTCGCCTCGTCCAGGTCGAGCGATCGCATGACACGCTTGACGAGGCGCAACTGATCGTCACTATCGAGGATCTGAAAGTTTTGCGGCAGCCCCGCTTCGCGCCAATGAAAGCGCAGCAGTCGATGAGCAATGCCGTGAAAGGTGCCGACCCAGAGCGATTGGGCGGAGATGCGCAAGAGCGCTTCGATCCGCGCCCGCATCTCCGCGGCGGCTTTGTTAGTGAAGGTAACGGCAAGAATGCCGTGGGGTGAAACGCGCTCCGCCTCGATGAGCCAGGCGATGCGATGGACCAGAACGCGCGTCTTGCCGCTGCCCGCGCCGGCGAGAACGAGCGCGTGTCCGAGCGGCGCCGTGACCGCTTCACGCTGCCGCTCGTTCAGGGCGTCCAGGATGTGGGTAATATCCAAGAGTAAAAGCCGGCGCTATCGCGAAGCCCGACATGATAGACCAAGTGATCTGCCTCGGTAGGAAACCCGCGGCGAGGCCACCCGCACGAGAAGATCGGGCCGCGAGCCCTGAAGCAGGCAGATGAAGACAGAAGACGACCAAACGCTGGTTGTACGCTGCCGAAACGGCGATCGAGCCGCGTTCGGCGCCCTGGTCGTGCGCTACCAAAAGCCGGTCTACAACGCGGCTCTGCGCATGCTGCGCGACCCGGAGGACGCCCGCGACGTCACCCAGACGACTTTCCTGAAGGCTTTTGCTCGTTTGGAAGACTTTGATCCGCGCTTCAAATTCTTCAGCTGGCTTTATCGGATCGCCATCAACGAATCCATCAACCTCGGTCAACGGCGACCGGTCTTTGAGGCGCTGGACGAAACGCTGGAAGAGTCCGCCCCGGGACCAGACCAGGTTCACGGGCATTCGCAGCTGGCGGCGACCATCGAAAGCACACTGCAACGGCTAAGCCACGACCAACGCGCAGTCATCGTGCTTCGACATTTTCTCGAATGCAGCTACGAGGACATGTCAGCGGTGCTCGAGATCCCGATCAAGACGGTGAAGTCCCGGCTGTTCGAAGCCCGTAAGCAGCTGCGACAAAAACTCGAACATCAAATCGACGCCAACCTTTTTGCCTCACGTGGGTAGTTGGACACAGGAACAGCCGTTCGGCTGGAGGATCCATGAAGGGTGATGACCACATCGAGTCGCTTCTGCAGGAGGAGCTGGACGGCACGTTGCCGGACACCGACCGGGAAACGCTCGCCACGCTGGTCGCCTCGGATCCGCAGATCGCAGCGGAGCGACGCCGGCTGCAGACGCTCGGCAACGCGCTGTCAGACATGCCGATGATGGATCCACCAGCCGGACTCGTCGATGACATCCTCGCAAAGCTGCCGACGCCGATCACGGCGCCGGCGACTCGATCGCGGAACGCGTTGCGCGGCAAGCCGCGCTGGCCGGCGCTCGCACTTGCAGCAGGCGTGGGTGCACTCGCGGTTGGTCTTGGTCTCGGGCTAAGCCGTGAATCGGGGCTTTCGCCCGACGAGCTGGGCGGAACGCTGCTCGTCGAACCCGTCTCAGAAGCGCGGACCGGCACGCTGCTGTTCACGGAGGGACTGCTCACGGGCACGATTCGCGCCGAAGAAACAGATACGTCGGTCTTCCTCCACGTTGACCTTCAGGCGGCCGACGCAGCGCAAATCACCGTTTCAACGCGAGCAGACACGCTGGATCGGCGCGTGGCGCCCGGAACGATCCAGGAGACCTGGAAGATAAATGGTGATCTGGCAAGCGGGGTTCAGGTGACGGTTGTGGCGGCAGGAGAGGTACGCAGCGAGCTCCTGATCGTGCCAACCGACACACTACCAGCGGCGCAGAGATAAAAGAATTTCAAAAGAGCTCCAACTCTGGTGGGGGGCTCGGGGTAATTGTTACAGTGATCCGGTTGCAGCAGCCAGATCGCTCCGAAACCAACGGTCTGATCGGCATAACGCGAGGCAAGTGACATGAGCAACAAGAAGCAGGGCCCGAACAAGGGTGTGTTCGTGGGAGGACTGCTCGCGGTCGCAGCCGCCGTTGGTTTCGTCGCTCTGCAGGACACGCCGCCGGCTGATGACGCTTCCGGCACGATTCTGCCCGCGCAACGATTTCTGGATAACCAGGTGTCGGCCGACGGTACCGCCGATGGCAGCAGCAACGGCGGTCAAGAGGGCTCTGAGTCACCCGACGTAGAGACGGTCGGCGATCAAGGCATCGGCGATCAAGGCATCGGTGATCAGGGCATCGGGGATCAAGGCATCGGCGATCAAGGCATCGGCGATCAGGGCATCGG
>DMUF01000083.1:0-1848 GCA_003476445.1 Gammaproteobacteria bacterium
TGCTCGACTGGGAACTGTCGACGCTGGGCGACGGGCTCGCGGACCTCGGCTACCTGTGTCAGGACTACCACGGCGAGTCCTACAACGACGTCGGTTTGGCGGGCGCGGACCTCGGCGCGCTCGGCATTCCTACAGAGGCGGAGATGGTGGCGGAGTACTGTCGCCACGCGGGTATTGGCGCGATCCCGAACTGGCCGTTCTACCTCATCTACAACATGTTCCGGTCGGCAGCCATCATTCAAGGGGTCTACAAGCGCGGGCTCGATGGCAACGCGAGCTCCGCCAGCGCGCTCGATTATAAAGAAGCGGCACGCCTGCGCTCGGAGCGCGGCTGGAAGATGGTCGAGGCGCTTGGCTGAAACACTTGCCAAGCGCCCCAACACGGGCGGATTAATCTCAGAGGACGCTTTCTGCCAGCAGTTCCAGCACTTTGGGCTGCTGTGACCCGATCAGCATGCTCGATACGTGGCCCTTCTTGCCAGCCGCGGTCCAGCGCTGCAAGCGATCCTTGATACGAGCCGCCGGGCCGACCAGGTGGCAGGCATCGATGAGCTCGGCGGGCACCGCCGCCATCGCCTCATCCTTACGACCGGCCAGATACAGATCCTGAATCTTGATCGCCGCTTCCTCGAAGCCGAGTCGCTTCGCGTAATCGTTGTAGAAGTTTTTGCCGCGCGCGCCCATGCCGCCGATGTAGAGCGCCATGTTGCCGCGGATAGGCAGCATGCACTGTTCCACGTCATCCCCCATGATGCAGGTGACGAACGGCGCGATGTCGAACTGGGTCAGGTCCTTATTGTTGCCCGCCTTGGCAAAACCTTTACGGATCGGCTCGTCAAACACGTGGTACTGATCCGGATCCATCCACACCGGGAAGAAGCCGTCTGCGACTTCAGCGGCTGCCTGCACACCCGCCGGAGTGATGGTAGCGGCGTAGATCGGAATGTCTTCTTCGCAGTGCAGGATGCTCTTCAACGGCTTGCCGAGACCGCTCGCGCCCGGCCCCTGGTAGGGCAACTGATACATCTCGCCGTCAAACGTCACCGGACCCTGGCGGGCGATGATCTGCTTCATGATCGCGATGTATTCACGCAGGCGCGTGACCGGCTTGCCGTAGGGCACGCCGTGCCAGCCTTCGACCACCTGCGGGCCAGATGCACCAACGCCGCAGATAAAGCGACCGCCGGACAGTTCCGCGATGCTCATCGCGGTCATCGCTGCCATAGCTGGCGAACGCGCGGGCATCTGCATGATCGCCGTGCCTGCCTTGATCTTGGTCGTCTGGGCCAGGATCCAGACGGCGGGCGTCACGGCGTCCGATCCATAGGCTTCCGCCGTCCAGATGGAGTCATAGCCCAGGTTCTCCGCGTGGCGTACCGCATCGATGGGAATGCTCATCTTGCGGCCGGAGTAACCGGAAATCAGTCCGAGTTTCATAGCAGGGTCCTCTGCACGGTGAATAAATGACAGATGTCAGGAAAAGCCGGCGGACATTAGCAAATCCGCCTGAGGGCGGCGAGGGTAGCGCTCAGGCAGAGCCGACCGCGTGGGCGCGCAAGTAGGCGATGATATCGAGTGATTCGTAGAGCCAGGTGACCTCGCCGTCACGCTCGATGCGCAGGCAAGGCACCTGGGTATCACCGCCGCCGGTCAGCAGCTCGCGGCGCGCCTCGGGATCACGCAGCGTGTCCTTGAGCGGAAGCGATAATCCCGACTCAGCGAGGAACCGGCGTACCCGCTGACAGAACGGGCAGCTGTCGTACTGATAGAGGACGTAGCTTTCGGACATGTTTGCCTCGCACCCGTTTCGCGTTCCCATCGCCTCCGAGTATGCCACAGGAAGCCACA
>DMUF01000083.1:2197-2935 GCA_003476445.1 Gammaproteobacteria bacterium
GCGCACGCCTTCAGCCGGAGCCACCATGAGCCGCTCGAGCCGCAATAAGTCCCGCGCCGCGAATCCGCGCGTCGAACGGGTTCGGACACTGATCATCGCGAGTGCACTGGGGCTCGCCGCCGTCGTAACCGCACTCGGACTCTGGTACGGAACCGGCGGCGGTGCGAGCGGAGAACTGGTCGAGGGCACGCACTACCGTCTGATCGAAGACGCCCCGCCGCGCGCGGCGGGTGCCCCCATTGTCGTGCAGGAGGTGTTTTCCTATGCCTGCGTACATTGCCGCAACTTCGACCCGCTGATCGAAGAGTGGCAGGCAAACCAGGCGGATGACGTGACGTTCGAGCGCATTCCCGCCGCGTTCTCGCCCGCCTGGGCAGTGCTCGCGCAGGCGTATCACGCGCTGGACACACTCGGTATTCGCGAGCGGCACCATGAGCGTCTGTTTGCCGCTATTCACGATACCGGTCGTCAGTTCGTCAACATCGAGGAGCTTGCGGAATTCGTTGACGGCTTCGGCACCACATCCGACGCGTTCCTCGCCGCAGCGCGGGGGCCGGCCGTGGCACAGCGCATGCGCCAGAACGAACGCAGCCTGTCGACCCTTGGCATAACGGGTGTGCCGACGCTGATCGTCGCCGGGCGCTACCTGGTAGGCATGAATGAAGGCCGCAAAACCGCTCTGGACACGGTCGACCAGCTCATCGCCCAAGAGCGGGCGGGCGCAACGCCCGTGGGCGC
>DMUF01000083.1:3214-4829 GCA_003476445.1 Gammaproteobacteria bacterium
GGCGCAACTCAGCCCGTCAGTTCCACACCGTCACCGTAACGCCCACGCGTCGCGGCTCGCCGAGCTGAACATAGCCGTGGGGCGCATAGCCGTCCCGCGGATCGTTCCCGAAATAGTAGCCACGCGTCGCGAAGTCCTCGTCTGAGAGATTACGCGCCCACAGCTTGAGGCTGAATCGTTCAGCCTCGAAACCGACGCTGGCATGCCAGAGGACATAAGCGTCGGACCGGATGTCATCCGGTCGCGGCACGAAGCGCTCACTGTTGGAATAGAAGAAGCTGTCCTTACCCTCTGCTTCAACGCGAACGTACCAGTGCGACAGCGGGCGCCACTCGACGCCCGCCAGACCCTGCCAGCGCGGGGCATGCGCCTGGGGTTCGCCTTCCAGGTCTTCGCCGTTCTGATTGGTGAAATCCTGAAACTCGGTATCGAGCAGCCCGACCGCAGCAAAGGTCGCCACTGTATCGGTGACCTGCCACTCGGCTTCGAGCTCCAGCCCGCGGTTGAACCCTTCCGCCGCGTTGGTCACGAGATCGATGAACTCGGCGCTGCCATCCGTCCGCACACGCACGATCGACGTTTCGACCTGCACGTCGTCGCGCTGCATGAGGAAAAGCGCCGCGCGCGCCGTCAAACGCTCGTCGAGCCAACGCCCCTTGATGCCGAGTTCGTGATTCCAGAGATGCTCCGGATCATAACCACGCAGATCGGCGTCGAGCGTTCCGCTGATGTTGAATCCGCCCGCCTTGTAGCCGCGTGACGTGCTGAGATACGCCATGGCACCCGGGCGATAATCCCATTCGAGCACCGCGCGCCCGCCGGTGAGCGTGTCTTGCGGATCAAAGGCGACACCCGCGCTGTCCCGATAGCGCGAAGCGTGTCGCTCCACACGCACGCCCGCACGCGCGCGCCACGCATCACCCAGCGGATGCTCGAGTTCCGCATACGCGGCAGTGCGATCAATCGAGAATTCGCTGTCAAACGGATCGGCAAACGTATAGCGCCGATCAAGCGTGTCCTCCTGCGTCAGGCCATACAGACCCACTACCCAGTCCGTAGTACCGAAGAGACGTCCTTCCGGCTCCGACAGCCAGCGCAGATCAAGGGAGGCAACGTCACGATCGCGCAGATAGCGATCCGTTGAGGCGTAGCCATCCGGATGAAAGCCCGCAAACGTCCAGTCCTCGTCGTAGCCGTAATCCGTGCGACCGCCGACCAGCCCGAGCACACCCTCGAACGAGAACACGGGAGACGCCGAACGCTGCAGACTGAGACTGCCATACGTGCTGCGCTGACGATCACGCCCGGGTTCATCGGAGAGAGTCGTGCGATCGTTATCGAGACTGAAGGCGTCGTAGCCGTTGTCTACATCCACGTGCCCCAGCACCGCCGTCAGAAGGGTCGCATCGTCTGGTTGAAACGTGACCTTGCCGCGCAGCGTACGCTCGTCGCGCTCGTTGGTATCACTGGAGCCCAAATGATCGTTGTCCAGGAAGCCATCATCCCGATACTGACGGGCCGCCACACGGAACCCCGACGCTGCGCCAAGCGGGCCGGACACCACGGCCCCCACACCAAGCGCGCCGTAGTCACCGCCGTCGAGTTGCAGGCGCGC
>DMUF01000083.1:5186-9979 GCA_003476445.1 Gammaproteobacteria bacterium
CCCTGCGGTCCGCGCATGACCTCGACCTGCGCTACGTCGAAGAGTGTCGCCGTACTGCCCAGACCGCTGAGATCAACGCCGTCCTGCACCAGCGCCACCGAGGGGTTAAGCGGCTCCGTGAACTGCCCGCGTTCACCAATGCCGCGGATCTGCACGAAGCGCGCGCGAGAGCCGCCACTCGCGAAATTCACGTTGGGCAGGCGACCCAGGATCTCTTCCAGATGATTGACCGAGCCCGAGCGATAGTCCTCAAGCGGCACGATGGACACGCTCGCCGCCGTGTCGATAAGCGTGGATCGGCGAAACTCGCCGGTCACCACGATTTCCTCAATAGGCTCCGCGCTGCGCGCGGGCAGCGCTGCGAGCAGAACGGATACGCCTGTGGCGCACGTGAGCACCGCACGAAGAAAAAAACACGAAAAAACACCGACCGGGTCATTCATGAGCAACAGCCTCATTGCCAAAGAATGCCCCAAGGAGGGCGAACGACCGCGAAGCAGTCATTCGCTAATGCCTATCCCTACGCCGGTATTAACCGGATCAGGTTCAAAGGGTCCACCGGACGACCGGTGTCTCAGGATTAACCACCCCTCAGGACGCGCGCATTGTGCACACGCACACCGCATCCCACAAGCCGAGCGCTGACCGGTTGCGCTATCCTTCGCCGCGCACCATCAGGGTCCTCGATGCATCAGTTCCACTCGCCTTTGATCATGCCACGGCGAACGCGGGTCGTTTCGACGCTGTGCGCAGCCTTTCTGCTTGCGGCCTGCGGTGGCGGAGGCGGGAGTTCCGACACCTCGTCTTCTGGTGGCGGGTCCGGCGGCGGGTCGGGTTCAGGCGGCAACACCACCTGGACGCCCGGCGTCTACTCGGACCCGGACACCTTTGCCGCGCGCTGTACAGCGCCCCGCGGCGGTAATGATCCTTCTACGGGCCGCCCCTATCCGGATCGAGCCGGAACGCGCCTCGACGAAAACAACTGGCTGCGCTCGTGGACACATGATCTCTACCTCTGGTATCGGGAGGTCGAAGATCGCAATCCCGCGCTATTCGAGACCGCAGAGTATTTCGATCTCCTGAAAACCAACGCAACCACCGCAAGCGGTCGGCCGAAGGACAACTTCCACGGTAGCCTTGATACGGCGGCTTACCAGCGCCTCTCGAACGACGGTGTGAGCATCGGTTATGGCGTCATCTGGACACTCCCTGCCGCAAGTCCGCCGCGGGACATTCGCGTCGCCCTCGTGGAACCGGGCTCGCCCGCCGCGAGCACCACGGTCGCGCTGGAACGCGGCTTGCGGGTGATCGAGATCGATGGTGTCGACGCCGTGAATGACGGCGGCGAGAGCACGCCGGATTTATTAAACGCCGCGCTCTATCCCGAAACCGAAGGCGAGACGCACACCTTCGTCTTCGCTGATCCCGAAACCGACGAACGCCGCACCGTGACGCTGACAGCGGAAAGCGTGACCTATCAGCCGGTGCCGTCGACACAGGTGATCAACACACCCACGGGGCCCGTCGGCTATCTGCTGTTCACCGACCATATCGCCACCGCCGAGCGCGCGCTGTTCGATGCCGTGAGCACACTCGACAGCGCAGAGGTGAAAGATCTGGTGCTTGACCTGCGCTACAACGGTGGCGGCTTTCTCGATATCGCGAGCGAGCTTGCCTACATGGTGGCCGGCGCGGACCGGACGCGCGGACGCGCCTTCGAATCACAGCGCTTCAACGACAAGCACACGGTACGCAATCCGGTGACCGGCGACGTGTTGCGCCCCCTGCCCTTTCGCAGCACCACAGCCGGCTTCTCGGTTCCGAGCGGTCGCGCCCTTCCGACTCTCGAGCTTCCCCGCGTTTTCGTTCTGACCGGGTCGGAAACGTGCTCCGCCAGCGAATCGATCATGAATGCGCTGGCCGGAATCGGCGTCGAGGTCATTCAGATCGGCAGCACGACGTGCGGCAAGCCGTATGGGTTCTATCCCGAGGACAACTGCGGCACCACCTACTTCTCGATCCAGTTCCAGGGCGTCAACGACGCCGGGTTTGGCGACTATGCGGACGGGTTTAGCCCGGTCGAGGGCGCCGCGGCAACTGGCGCGCAGCTGCCCGGCTGCGCGGTGAACGATGACTTTCTCGAGCCCCTCGGCGTACCCACGGAAGATCGCCTTGCCGCCGCGCTCGCATACCGCGAGACCAATCGTTGTCCGGATGCTGCCCCGGCACCGCTCGCCTTCGCCCGGGCGCGCAGCACCTCAGACTCGATCCTGCGGACGCCGGCCTGGCGCCAGCTGCGTATTGCCACACCGCCGACGGAAAGCAATGACGGTTCCTGATTCACTGCGCACAGAACCGCGCGTGCCCCGCGCCCGCAAGCGTCGGCGCAAGAGCGAAGAAGCACCGACGGCTCCGCCGCCACCTCCCCGGGGATTTCTTGCACGCCTGGTGCGCACGCTGCTGCTCGCACTGCTCATCGTCGTCGCCGTGAGCACGGCGGCGACCATCGGCTACATGCGCTATCTGGACACGATCATCACGCGCACGTTCAACGAACGCCACTGGTCGGAACCCGCAATCATTCTCGCCGCGCCGCTTGAGCTGTTTCCGGGCGCAATGCTTACGCCACGCAGCCTGAGCAGGGAACTGACACGACTGGGCTATCGACAGGTCGCCGAACGCCCCCCACCGGGTGCGTTCCGACGTGACGGCGACCACATCGAGATCCACCTGCGCGCCTTCCGGTTTGCCGAGGGGCCGCGTGATATTCAGCGCATTCGCGTGCGTTTTTCCGGTGACGCCATCGTCGAGGTCAGCGATAGCGACGGCCGCCTGATCCCGATCATCGAAATGGATCCACAGGCGATCGGTAGTTTTTTCCCAAGCCACGGCGAAGATCGGATCGTCCTGCGGACGGAAGAAGTGCCCACCTTGCTGACCGAAGCGCTGAAGGCGGTTGAGGATCAGAACTTCGACAGCCACCTCGGTTTCGATCCGATGGGCATTCTGCGGGCGCTCTGGGTCAACATGCGCGCGGGTGAGGTGCAGCAGGGTGGCAGCACGCTGACCCAGCAGTTGGTGAAGAGCTTCTATCTCAGCAACCGCCGCACGATTGAGCGCAAGGTGCGCGAAGTGTTGATGGCTATCATCCTCGACTACCGTTTCAGCAAGGAGGAAATCCTCAACGCATTCATCAACGAAATCTTCCTCGGCCAGGACGGACGCAGGGCGGTGCACGGTTTTGGTCTCGGCGCCCAGTTCTACTTCAACAAGCCCATCGACGAGTTGCGGCCGGAAGAGATCGCCGTGCTGATCGCGGTGATCCGCGGCCCCACCGTCTACAACCCCTACCGACACCCCGAGCGCGCGCTGAAGCGGCGTGACTTCGTGCTCGACCGCATGCTCGAATACGCGCTGCTCACGCCGGAGGAACATGCACGCGCACGCGCCGAGCCGCTGCGTCTGGCACGCGGCACACGCCTCGGCGCGACTTACTACCCCGCCTACATGGATCTCGTTCGCCGCGGTCTCGCCGATCAGTATCGCGACGACGATCTGACCGCGGGCAAGCTGCGAATCTTTACCAATCTCAATCCGCTCGTGCAGGAGCGAGTGGAAGGCGCGCTGTCGACCACGCTGGACTCGCTTGAGAGCACGCGCGGGCTGAAGGCCAACAGCCTTCAGGGTGCCGCCGTCGTGCGCAGCATCCAGACCGGTGAAATCGTCGCGCTGGCGGGCGGCCGCGTTCCTGGCTTTGACGGCTTCAACCGCGCGCTCGACGCGCAACGCCCGATCGGATCGCTGGTAAAACCGATCGTGTTCCTGAAGGCGCTCGAGTCCGGCTATCACCTCGCCAGCATGGTCGACGACGCGCCCATCACTCTGCGTCTTGCCGGGCAGACCTGGTCGCCGGGAAACTATGACCGACGTGCCCACGGGCCAGTGCCGCTGGTGCGCGCGCTGGGTGACTCGCTCAATCTTGCGACGGTCCGACTCGGCACCCAGCTTGGTGTCGAGACCATCGCCGACCGGATCGAGGCGCTCTCCGGGCATAAGGTCGAGAACCGTTACCCCTCGCTCTTGCTGGGCGCCGAAGCGATGACCCCGATGGAAGTGGCCACGCTCTATGGCACGATCGCCAGCGGCGGCTTTCGCGCGCCACCCAAAGCGGTCATTACCGTCACCGATGCAGAGGGCCGCGCACTTACCCGACGCTCCATCGAAGGTGGCGAGCAGCGCATCGCACCGGACGCCGCGAGTGCTCTGCTCCGCGGCATGCAGGCGGTCATGCGCTACGGCACCGGCCGTGGGTCGCCCTTCGCGCGCAGCGGCACGGCGGGCAAGACCGGCACAACCGATGATTACCGGGACAGCTGGTTCGTCGGCATGGACAATGCCTACCTCGTCGTCACCTGGGTGGGCACCGATGACAACAAGCCCACGCGTCTGAGCGGTGCCACCGGCGCGCTCAAGGTATGGGATGCCATCATGCAGGGTTTGCCGGTTCAGCCCATGATCCTGCCGCCGCCAAACCGTCTGCGCACCATTGACTACGATACCGGGCTTGCCGCCACCGCGGACTGCACGCGCGAGCCGGTAGAAATCGAGCTGCCGGGCAACGAGGTGCTACGCGCCATGCCCGGTTGCGACGTGCCTGAAACAACACCACTGGACCGCATCAAGTCATGGTTCGATCGCTTTTAAGCCCCGCCCTCGCGGCTCTCGTCATGCTGCTCGCAGGATGCGTGACGCAGCTGCCACCGTCAGCACCACCCCCACCGGTCGAAGAGCGG
>DMUF01000083.1:10355-11989 GCA_003476445.1 Gammaproteobacteria bacterium
GGCACAGAGCCAGCGGACACGGCTCGGGCTCGAAGCGCCGCCCCCGCCACATCGGCGCTGCTCGCACGCAGCGACAGCGCGCTCAAAGCAGGCAACCCGGGCGAGGCTATTGCCTACGTCGAGCGCGCCATGCGCATACGACCGAATGATCCGCTGCTCTGGGTGCGACTGGCAGAACTCCAGCTCGCCAATCAGGATCCGGTCGCGGCCGAGCAGCTTGCCCGCCGCGCGGTCAGTCTTTCCGGATCATCCGAGGCACTCGCCCGTCGTGCCTGGCTACTGGTCGCTGACGCGCGAGAGGCGCAAGGCGATCAGATTGAGGCGCGCAGAATTCGCGCGGAGTGGCAGACCGGCAGGGGCTGAGCAAAGCCCGAGGCGATGCCAGCCTGACACAGCATCGTCTGCGCGCGGTTGCGGCCGCGCGGACACGATCGCGCCGCGACCAAGCATCGTCAGCCGCGTGCCGCCAGCAGCCGCGCAATGTGGTCGCGGTCCCGATCGAAGCGCCGCCCCGCCAGCAAGAAGAGCGGAATGGCGAGCAGTGACAGAGCGGTGAACGTGACGAGACCCCAGGTGTAGGGTTCGGCGACGCCTGCAGCCGCAAACCGGTCGATCACAAAGCCACCAACGGAAACACCCACGCCAAGCCCAATGAAGTTCAGCATGAGGATGTAGAAGCCAACCAGCGTCCCGCGAATCTGCGGCGGCACCAGCTCCTGCACGGTCGAGAACGTGGGGCCATAGAACGCGCCCAGCTGGAAGAACCCGGCAAATACGCCGACCCAGAACCAGAGACTGTCGGGGTCCACGAGTCGATAGGCGATATTGACCGGCGCAAGCAGCAGCATGATCCAGAACAGGAACAAGGGGCGTCCGCGACCGGTGTGACGCATGAACCAATCACTGCCAGCGCCGCCGAAGAGCGTGCCGAGAACACCACCGGCCATTCCAACCCACCCGGTCATGCGCGCGATTTCTGCTCGCTCGAAGCCGCGTTCCTGAACGTACCAGAGCTGATCGAAGGTGCCAGCGCCGATGACAAAGTGCAGCGCCACCCCGCCGGCAATGGTCAAGCCGAGCGCGGGACAATTGCGCAGTGCGAAAACGAGCGTACGCACGATGGTGCGAAAATCCGGTGTCGTGACAGGTGTCTCTGCCTCGGCGACATGGCGGCGCGGCGTTTCCTTCACGAAGAGCATCACGAGCGACAGCACGATTCCCAGCGCGCCAAGCAGATAAAAGCAGTTCCGCCAGCCTAATGCGGGGCCCAGGTAACCCACGATCAGCAAGCTCACACCCGTGCCAATGGGCACGCCCATGTAGTAGAAGCCCGACGCAAAACCGAGTCGCGACGGCGGAAAGCGGTCTGCCAGCAGCGACATGGCTGTCGGTGTCATGATCGATTCGCCAACACCGATGAGCATGCGCGGGAGCGCGAGCGACCAGAATCCACGAGCCGCACCCGAAATCGCAGTCAGCAGACTCCACAGAGCGAGACCCGCAGCAATCAGTCGGGTGCGATTGACCCGATCAGCGAGCGAGCCGAGGAAGAGCCCCATCACGGAATAGAAAACAATAAAGAAGAAACCGGTCAGCAATCCGAACTGCGTATTGGTGAGTTCGAGCTCGGGAAC
>DMUF01000156.1:0-3370 GCA_003476445.1 Gammaproteobacteria bacterium
CCGCTCGACATGCGCATGGATCCCCGGCGCGGTCTGAGCGCTGCGGGCTGGATCGATCAGGCGCAGGAAGCGGATATCGCCCGTGCGCTCTTTGATCTCGGTGAAGAACGATTCGCCCGCCGTATTGCTGCAGCCATCGTTGCGGCGCGCCCGCTGCGGACCACGGGCGAGCTCGCTGCGGTGGTACGACAGGCGCAGCCGCGGGTCACGCCGGGTAAGCATCCGGCGACCCGTACCTTTCAAGCGTTGCGCATGGTGGTCAACGATGAGCTGGGTGAACTGGATGCGGGCCTTGCCCAGGCGTTCGCCCGGCTCGCACCCGGTGGTCGGCTCGCGGTTATCAGCTTTCACTCGCTCGAGGACCGGCGCGTGAAGCAGTTCTTTCGCGCCTGCTCCGCGCCTCCACCTCTGCCGCGCCGCCTTCCGGTACGTGCGACCGCGGTTGTTGTCCCGGCGCGCGTCGTGGAGCACGGCTGCACGGCGTCGTCGGATGAGATTGCCCGCAACCCGCGCGCGCGCAGTGCCCGACTCCGCGTGCTGGAGAAACTAGCGTGAGGTGGTTCTCTCTGCTTGCGCTGGTCACCTTGTTGCTGGGTACGGCCGCGTCCGGCATACAGGTGGTGTACCAGACGCAGGAGGTGCGTCGTCTGCACGTGGAACTGCAGTCCGTGCAGCGCGCGCAGGATGAGCTGCTGTCCGAGTACACCCGGCTTCTGCTCGAGCGCGGCACGCTCGCGTCTTATCAGAACGTGGAACGCCTCGCGGTACAGGAACTGTCGATGATGTTCCCCGAGTCGGTGGAGCGCGTCGAGCCATGATGGTCTGGCGGCATTATCTGCTGGTTATCGTTTTTACTGCTCTCAGCGCGGCTCTCGCCGTGCGTGTGGTTTATCTCGGCGTTGCGGACAGCAAATTTCTGCGGCAGCAGGGCGATGCCCGCTCGATCCGTACCGAGACCATGCCTGCCTTTCGCGGCGTTGTGTATGACCGTAACGGAGAGCCGCTTGCCGTCAGCACGCCGGTGATGTCGGTGTATACCGATCCGAGCTTGGGCGAGCTTGGCATCGACGCCGTCGAGCGCATCGCGGAGGTGCTAGAGGTCGACCCGCTCGCGCTGCAGATGACCTTGCGTGAGAACCGCAAGCGCCAGTTCGTCTATCTGAAACGACGCACGACCTGGAATCAGTACCAGGCCGCGCGCGCCCTGCGCATCCCCGGTGTGCACTTCCAGCGTGAATATCGACGCTACTATCCGGCCGGTGACACGACGGCACACGTCGTGGGTATAACCGACGTAGATGATCAGGGGCTGGAGGGCGCTGAGCTTGCCTTCGACGAACGCCTGACCGGACACAACGGCAGCAAGGTGGTGCTGAAGGATCGTCGCGGCGGGATCGTGAAGGATCTCGAGTATCTGGAAGCGCCGGTCTTCGGCAAGGATGTATGGCTCAGCCTTGATCTGCGCCTGCAGTTTCTGGCGCATCGTGAACTGCGCGCCGCGATCATGGAGTACGGTGCCGCTTCCGGCTCTGTGGTCATGGCAGATGCGCGCACAGGCGAGATTCTCGCCATGGTCAACGAGCCAAGCTATAACCCGAACGATCCCAGCAGCGCGTTCCTGGCGGGTCTTCGTAACCAGGCCATCACCGATCGCTACGAGCCCGGTTCCACGATGAAGCCTTTCACCGTGCTTGCTGCGCTGGCTTCTGGGCGCTGGCACGCGGACACGCAGATTCCGACCTCGCCGGGCACCTTTCGCGTGGGGCGTCTCCTTGTGCGTGATCCTGTTAACCGCGGCACCATCACGCTGCTGCAGGCGCTACAGAAATCGAGTCAGGTCGCGATTGCCAAGGTCGCGCTTGACCTTGATCAGCGCGCGGTCTTTGACGTGCTGAGCCGCGTGGGCATGGGCGAGTATATCGGCGTCGGGCTGCCGGGCGAGGCCATTGGTACGCTGACCGATCAGGGGCTGCGCAATCCGGTAGTGCGCACCACGCTTTCGTACGGCTACGGTCTCGCGATCACGCCGTTGCACCTCACTCAGGGCTATCTCACCCTCGCCAACGGCGGCGTCCGCATGCCGCTCAGTGTCCTGCGTCAGGACGGAGCACCGACGGGTGAGCGCGTGATCGAGGAATCCCTCGCGCGCGAGGTGGTGACGATGATGGAGTCGGTCACGGCGCCGGAAGGCACAGCGCCCGGAGCCCGCGTCGCTGGCTACCGGATTTCCGGCAAGACCGGTACCTCGCGCAAGGTTGGCGCCGGCGGTTATGACGACAAGCGTCACGTGGCTCTCTTTGCCGGAATTGCCCCTGCCACCGATCCCCGCTTCGTTATGGTCGTGGTGGTCAACGAGCCGAAGGGAGAGCAGGTAGGCGGTGGCGCTGTGTCGGGCCCGATCTTCGGGCGCATTGCGGCTGGCGCGCTGCGGCTCCTCGGTGTGCGTCCGGATGCGGAGCCCGCGCCGGTATGACGTTACGCCTCGACCAATGGCTGCGCGATGTTCCCGGTGTGCCCGCTCTTACGGTGCGCGACCTCGTCATGGACTCGCGTCAGGTCAGCCCGGGCGATGTGTTCATTGCGCTTACCGGAACGCGGGATGATGGCCGTGCACATATCGCGGATGCACAGCGGCGCGGCGCCGTAGCCGCGCTCGTGGAGCACCCGGTATCCGAGTCGCCGCTGCCGCTCGTTGTGGTTCCGGACCTGAAGCGCGATGTGGGCGTCCGAGCAGCAGCGTTCTATGGCAATCCGGGACAGGCGCTGCGTTGCATCGGTGTCACGGGCACCAATGGCAAGACCTCCATTGCGTATTACCTGGCGGACCTGGCTTCTCGTCTCGGTCATCGCTGCGGCTATGTCGGCACCATCGGCTGGGGTGAGGTCGGTGCTCTTGCCGATGGGTCCCTGACCACCCCCGACGCGGTGACATTGCAGCGGCAACTCGCGGGGCTCCGGGATGCGGGATGCGATTGGGTTGCGATGGAGGTCTCTTCCCACGCGCTCGCCCAAGGCCGCGTCGATGCCGTGCCGTTCCGCGCGGCCGCGTTTTCCAACCTGACGCGGGATCATCTCGACTATCACGGCACCATGGAGGCGTACGGCGAAGCCAAGGCGCGTCTCTTCGCGTGGCCGACTCTCGATACCGCCGTGCTCAATGTGGACGACCCGTTCGGACGGGAACTCGTGGGCAGACTCGCGTTTGACGTGCGCTGTCTGACCTGCGGTGAGCATCAAGCAGGCGCAACCCGAGCGGTTGCCTGGTCAGATCTGGCGTTTGACGTGGATGGTGTGAGCGGTCGTTGGCACACGCCGTGGGGCGAGGCTGCGTTTACGTTGCCCGTGCATGCGGCTTTCTCGGTTGCGAACG
>DMUF01000156.1:3716-8117 GCA_003476445.1 Gammaproteobacteria bacterium
GTGCGCGCCGCACGCACGCTGGCACAAGTGCCGGGACGGCTCGAGTATCTGCGGGTGGTCGGTCGACCGACGGTGGTCATCGATTTTGCGCACACGCCGGATGCTCTGCTGCAGGTTCTCAACACGCTGCGTCCGCGCACGCGCGGGCGCCTGGTGTGTGTCTTCGGTTGTGGCGGGGACCGGGATCGTGGCAAGCGCCCGTTGATGGCGGCAGCGGCGGAGGCGGCAGCTGACAGCGTGTGGCTAACAAGCGATAACCCACGCTCGGAGGATCCGCGCGCGATCATCGCCGACATGCGGGCAGGGCTCAGCGGTCGTGCCTGTGTGCGTGAGGAGCCTGATCGCCGTCGCGCAATCGCGAGCGCCATCGGTGATGCGCGGGTAGATGATCTTGTGGTTATTGCCGGCAAGGGTCACGAGTCGTATCAGGAAGTCGCTGGGGTCCGCGCTCCCTTCAGCGATCGCGAGATCGCGCTTGAGTATCTGGCCGAGGTGGCAGCGTGACCGCGGTACGTGGCAACAGCAGCGCCGCAAGAACCGTGATCCTGGGTCTTGGGGTAACGGGAGTCTCCTGCGTTCGCCACTTTGTCGGACGCGGTGCGGTCGTGGTGCTCGATACCCGCGATCAGCCACCGCACATGGATCTCGTGCGCAACTTTCCTCAAGTCGAGTATCACTTCGGCAGCGCCTCGAACAGCTTTGAATTCAACGCGTCGGACGTGGTGGTGGTGAGCCCCGGTCTGCCGCTCGAGCATCCGCTGGTGCAAAAGGCAGCGCACGCCGGATCGCGTATCACGAGCGACGTGGAGCTCTTCCTCGACGCCGTGGCGAGCACCGGCGCGGAACCGGTCTTCGCGATCACCGGCACGAATGGCAAGAGCACGGTGACGGCGCTCGCGGGACATTTGCTGCGGGCACTCGGATGCAATCCGGGAGTGGGCGGCAATCTGGGTGAAGCCGCGCTGGATCTGCTGCGGACACCGCGTGATTGCTGGGTACTTGAGCTCTCGAGCTTCCAGCTGGAGCGGCTGCCCGCGTATCCGTTCGCTGCCGCAACGGTGCTCAATCTGAGCGACGATCATCTGGATCGCCACGGCACCATGGCCGCCTACGGGGCTGCGAAGCGTCGAGTCTATCGTGACGCGAAACGCCGCGTGTTCAACCGTGAGGATGCGGCAACGCTCCCGAGCGACGCGGCGTCAACCGACGGCCGCGCGTGCCACTCCAGCGATGTCAGCTTTGGCGTCCACACCCCGGCGACAGGTCAGTGGGGGTTGCGCATGCAGGCAGGCCAGCGTTGGCTCGCCTGTGGCGATATCAATCTCGTGGCGGAAGAGCGCGTGCCCCTCGCGGGCACCCATAATCTGGCGAACGCGCTTGCGGCGCTCGCGCTGGTTGCGCCCGGCGATCTGCCGCAGCGCCCAGCGCAACAGATGCAGCTGCGCGCCGGGGTCGAATCCTTTGTCGGACTGCCGCATCGCTGCGTAAACGTGGCGACACGTGGCGGGGTGCGTTTCGTCAACGATTCCAAGGCCACCAATGTTGGCGCCACGTTGGCGGCATTGGCAGGGCTCGGACGTAACGACCGGCGTAACGTGGTGCTGATTGCGGGTGGTGAAGGCAAGGGCGCAGATTTTGCCCCGCTGCGACCAGCGGTAGGGCGTCATGTGAAGGCGGTCGTGCTGATTGGCCGCGATGCCCCTCGTCTTGCTGAAGTGCTGCACGATCTTGCACCGCTCGAGCGCGCGTCGGACATGCGCGATGCGGTGCGCCGTGCAGCGGCGCTCGCGGCCTGCGGTGATACCGTGCTGCTCGCACCGGCATGCGCCAGTCTTGACATGTTTGCCAACTACGCCGCGCGGGGCGACGCCTTCGCGGCGGCGGTGGAGCAGTTGGCATGAGCGGCAGCCTCGATCGCGCGCTGCTGTTCAGCTGGCTTGCTCTGCTTGCGCTTGGCAGCGTGATGGTCACTTCGGCCTCGGTGGGTCGTGCCGATGACATCGTGCTGCGGCACGGTGTGTACATGGTGCTCGGGCTCGCTCTCTTCGTGGGTACGCTGCTGATCCCGCTCGAACTATGGCGCCGCCACCACCAGTGGTTGTTGTTGCTGACCTTCGTATTGTGTGCGGTCGTGCTCATTCCAGGCATTGGACTGAGCGCCAACGGCGCACGCCGCTGGATCGGGCTTGGCGCCTTCTCGGTGCAGTCGGGCGAGGTGGCGAAAGTCTTGCTGCTCGTTTACCTGGCGGGCTATCTCGCGCGCTTTCACGGTGAATCCATCCGCCCTTTCAGCGTGGTAATTCGTCCTGTGGTGGTGGTCTCGCTGCTGTTCGGGCTGCTGCTTCTGCAGCCAGACTTTGGCACGGCCGCCGTGCTGATGGTGGTAGCGCTGTCGCTATTCTTCCTCGCCGGGATACGGCTTTACTTCTACTTCATTCTTGCGGGGCTCGGCGCGCTTGCGCTCGCGGCGCTGGCCGTGTTGCAACCCTATCGCATGCAGCGTCTGGTCAGCTTTATGAATCCCTGGGAGTTTGCCTATGGCTCCGGTTATCAGCTGGTCCAATCCCTGATCGCGTTCGGTCGCGGCGAGGTGTTCGGACTCGGGCTCGGCGAAGGCATACAGAAGCTCGATTATCTTCCGGAAGCGCACAACGATTTCATCTTTGCAGTGATCGCCGAAGAGCTCGGGCTCGTCGGTGCGATTCTGCTGATCGCTATCTTTGTGCTTCTGGTGCTGCGGATTTTCAGGCTCGGTCGCAAGTCGCTGCAGGAAGGAAATCACTTTGGTGGTTACCTGGCCTACGGTGTCGGGCTCGCGCTCGGCATTCAGTTCCTGGTGAACATCGGCGTCAGCACCGGCGTGCTGCCGACCAAGGGACTTACGCTGCCGTTCGTGAGCTACGGCGGCAATAGCCTCATGGTCAGCTGCGTCATGATCGGACTCATGCTGCGTTTACAGCTGGAGCGCAGTCATCATGTCTGATACGCCGCTGCATCAGACGGCCGAAATGGGGCGCATTCGCCGCATCCACTTTGTCGGGATTGGCGGCGCAGGCATGTCGGGCATCGCCGAGGTGCTGGTCAATCAGGGTTATGCGGTCTCGGGCTCCGATCTGCATGCGTCAGCCGCGACCGCGCGCCTCGCTGGGCTTGGCGCGGTGATCCATGAAGGTCATGCGGCGGATCACGTCAGCGATGCCGATGTGCTGGTCGTATCCAGCGCCATCGATCCGCGCAACCCCGAAGTTGCCAGCGCACGTCAGCGCCACATCCCGGTAGTTCAGCGGGCGGAAATGCTGGGCGAGCTCATGCGCTATCGGCGCGGTATCGCCATTGCCGGCACGCACGGCAAGACCACGACGACAAGCCTGATCACGGCGATCTTTCAGGCGGCGGATCTCGATCCTACGTTCGTTATCGGTGGATTGCTGAACAGCGCAGGGACCAACGCCCGACTCGGCGCCGGGCGTTATATCGTCGCGGAGGCTGATGAGAGCGACGCATCCTTCCTGCATCTGAAACCCATGCTGGCGGTGGTGACCAATATCGACCGCGATCACATGGGCACTTACGGCAATGATTTCGAGGCGCTGCGCAGGACCTTTATCGAATTCCTGCACCGCCTGCCCTTCTATGGCACGGCGGTGCTGTGTGCCGATGACCTGCACCTTGCCGGGATCTTCGATGCGGTCGGCCGGCCGCTTGTAACCTACGGTCTTGCCGAAGGGTCTGACTATCGGGCGGTGGCGCTTGAGCCGACAGGGCGTGCCTGGCGGTTTCGTGCCGAACGACCGCGCGGACGCGCTGCGCTCGACATCAAGCTCGCGCTGCCCGGCTATCACAATGTTCTGAACGCTCTCGCAGCAATTGCCGTGGCGACGGAGGAAGGTCTGCCCGATGCCGCCATCGTTCGGGGGCTCGCCGACTTCGCGGGCGTCGGGCGCAGGTTTCAGGTCACGGAATCCGTGCATGTTGGATCCGCTGCGGTCACGCTGGTCGACGATTATGGCCACCACCCGACCGAAGTGGCGCGCGTCATAGAGACCGCGCGCGCGGTCTGGCCGGGGCATCGGATCGTGATGGCTTATCAGCCACACCGCTTCAGTCGCACGCGGGATCTCTACGACGACTTTGTGCGCGTCTTGTCGGGTGTCGACGTGCTTGTGCTGCTCGAGGTGTACGGCGCCGGAGAGGAGCCGCTACCCGGCGCGGACGGACGCAGCCTCGCGCAGGGAATCCGTCAGCGTGGGCTCGTCAATCCAGTGTATGCGGAATCTCCAGAAGAGGCGCTTGCGATACTTCCGGGGCTCGTACGCGATGGTGACATCCTGCTCGTGCAGGGCGCGGGTAACGTGAACCGGATCTCCAACGTGCTGCGTGGAACGCCGTCATGATCCGCGC
>DMUF01000156.1:8460-11029 GCA_003476445.1 Gammaproteobacteria bacterium
GAGGGTGCCGCCTCTGTGGCCGAGCAGGAAGCGGTTCAGGGCATTCTCGATGACGCGCTGATCAACGGAGTGCTCAGCATCGATCTGGAAGAACTCACAACGCGCATCTTTGCGCTGTCCTGGCCGCGCGAGGTCCGGGTGCGTCGCCTGTGGCCTAACGGGCTGGTCGTGCGCGTGCAGCGAGAGCCTTTCGTGGCAGCGTGGGGCGACAGCGGATTTCTCACCAGCGCAGGCAAGGTGGTGGTGCTGCCGGGGCATGAAGACGACAGTCTGCCCGTCCTTTCGGCGGAGTTGTCCTCACCAGCACAAACGATGGAGACATTTCTGCTGCTGCAGGAGCGCCTGCGCGCGAGCGAGCTGACCATCAGCGGACTTTCGGAGAATGTCATCGGTGAGTGGGCGCTCAAGCTCGACAACGGCGTTGAGCTGATGCTCGGCAGCAGTGGTCTCGCGGAGCGTCTCGGGCGCTTTCTCGCGCTCTATCACCGGGTGCTCGAGGAGCGCATGCCTGCGCCCGTGCGGGTCGACGCGCGCTATCAGAACGCGCTGGCGGTCAACCTCGGCGACCCGGTTGAAGCGCAGGAGAACAACCTCCTCGCGCTCGAAAATACACAGGCCCCTCGGTCACAGGAATCGGATACACGGCATGGCTTCAGATACTGATCGCAAGCGCATCGTTGCGCTCGACATCGGCACCAGCAAGATCGCGGCTCTCGTCGGCGAGGTGAGCGCTGACGGCTCGATCGAAGTTGTCGGCATCGGCACGGCGCCCTCACGGGGTCTTAAGAAAGGCGTTGTGGTCAACATCGAATCGACCGTGCAGTCCATTCATCGCGCGGTGGAAGAAGCCGAGCTCATGGCGAACTGTCAGATCGAAGCGGTCTATGTCGGTATCGCCGGCAGTCACATTCGCAGCCACAACTCCCACGGTATCGTCGCTGTTCGCGATAGCGAGGTTTTTCCCACCGACGTGGAGCGCGTGCTTGACGCCGCGCAGGCCATGGCGATCCCGGCGGACCAGCGCATCCTGCACACGCTGCCGCAGGAATACATCATCGATAACCAGGAAGGCGTTCGAGATCCGCTTGGCATGTCCGGCGTGCGTCTCGAAGCCAAGGTACACATGGTGACCTGCTCGGTGAATGCCGCGCAGAACGTAGAGAAATGCGTCGAGCGCTGCGGTCTCAAGGTGAATGACATCATCCTTGAGCAGCTGGCTTCGAGCTACGCGGTGCTGTCCGACGATGAACGCGACCTTGGCGTTTGCCTGGTGGACATCGGCGGCGGCACCACGGACATCGCCATCTTCACCCACGGAGCGATCCGGCATACCGCCGTGATTCCCATCGCGGGTGATCAGGTGACGAACGACATTGCGATGGCGCTACGCACGCCGACGCAGTACGCAGAGGATATAAAAATAAAATATGCCTGTGCGCTGACACAGCTCGCGCGACCGGACGAGATCATCCAGGTACCAGGGGTTGGCGATAAACCGCCACGGGAGCTGTCCCGCCAGGCCCTGGCCGAAGTGGTCGAACCCCGGTACGAAGAGCTGTTCACGTATATCCAGGCAGAACTGCGCCGCAGTGGTTATGAAGGCCTTGTTGGCGCTGGGATTGTGCTCACTGGGGGAGCATCGAAGATCGAGGGTGTCGTGGAGCTGGCAGAGGAGATATTCCACATGCCGGTCAGCCAGGGCGCACCGCGACATATTTCGGGATTGAGGGACATCGTGAAAAACCCCGTCTACGCAACGGGGGTTGGCTTGTTGATGTACGGCAAGCAACGGGAGGACGAACAGCGTGAGCGGCGCGGGCGGACGCGCATCACGTCAGGCGGGTTCAGTCGGCTCAGGAAATGGCTCAGCGATAATTTCTGATCAGGAGTTCATGATGTTCGAAATCGTAGACAGCGCTCCCCAGAGTGCAGTGATCAAGGTCATCGGTGTTGGCGGCGGCGGTGGCAATGCCGTGCAGCACATGGTGGTTAACAACGTCGAGGGTGTGGAGTTCATCGCGGCGAATACGGACGCGCAGGCGCTGAAGGCGCTCGGCGCGCGTACGCTGCTGCAGCTTGGCGGCAACATTACCCGCGGTCTTGGCGCCGGCGCGAACCCGGAAGTAGGCCGTGCGGCTGCGGTGGAAGACCGCGACCGCATTGCCGAAGTGCTGGCCGGCGCGGACATGGTCTTCATCACCGCTGGCATGGGCGGTGGCACGGGCACGGGCGCCGCGCCCATCGTTGCGCAAATCGCGCGCGAGCTCGGAATTCTCACGGTGGCGGTCGTGACCCGGCCGTTCAAGTTTGAGAAGCGCGCTGCGGCTGCGGATCGTGGAATCAAGGATCTGCAGGAGCATGTCGATTCGCTCATCATCATTCCAAACGACAAACTGATGCACGTGCTCGGCGAGCGGGCCAGCATCCTCGAAGCCTTCGGCGCGGCCAATAACGTGCTGCTAGGCGCGGTCCAGGGCATCGCCGATCTCATCATTCGTCACGGTCTCATTAACGTCGACTTTGCCGACGTGAAGACGGTGATGTCGGAGATGGGCATGGCGATGATGGG
>DMUF01000156.1:11311-11451 GCA_003476445.1 Gammaproteobacteria bacterium
ATGGGCATGGCGATGATGGGTACTGGTCGCGCTTCGGGCGAGCATCGAGCACAGGAAGCAACGGAAGCAGCCATCAAGAGTCCGCTGCTCGAAGACGTCGACCTGCACGGTGCGCGCGGTATCCTGGTGAATATCACTGC
>DMUF01000012.1 GCA_003476445.1 Gammaproteobacteria bacterium
TGGAACTTCTTCCTGCCCGACGCGGACACCGGTGAGGGTCTGAAGAACCTCGACTACGCCTACATCGCCGCAGAGCTCGGCAAAGCGCCGCTCGCATCCGAGACCCTGAACTGCTCCGCGCCGGACACCGGCAACATGGAAGTGCTGGAGCGCGTGGGCACAGAAGCCCAGAAGGAACAATGGCTGAAGCCGCTCCTGAACGGTGAGATCCGCTCCGCCTACGCCATGACCGAGCCTAACCTCGCATCCTCCGATGCCAAGAATATCGGCTGCCGCGCGGAGCTGGTCGGCGACGAATGGGTGATCAACGGCGAAAAGTTCTATATCTCGGGCGCCGGTGATCCGCGCTGCAAGATCATGATCGTGATGGTCAAGACGAGTCCGGACGCGCCTTCGCACCGGCAACAGTCGCAGATCCTGGTGCCCTTGCCCTGGCCTGGCGTCACCATTCTCGGACCGATGCACGTATTCGGCCACGACGATGCGCCGCATGGTCACATGCACCTGCGCTTCGACAACGTCCGTGTACCGAAAGAAAACATTCTGCTCGGCGAAGGCCGCGGCTTCGAAATCTCCCAGGTGCGCCTGGGGCCGGGTCGCATCCACCACTGCATGCGCTCCATCGGTCAGGCCGAGCGCGCGCTCGATCTGATGATGAAGCGCTCGATGTCGCGGGAAGCCTTCGGCAAGCCGCTCATCCAGCTCGGCAAGAATATCGAGGTGGTCTCCCGCGCCCGCATCGAGATCGAAGCCATGCGCCTCATGGTGCTGAAGGCCGCCAAGGCCATGGACGTGCTGGGCAACCGCGAAGCCCGCGTCTGGGTTCATATGGTGAAGGCGATGGTGCCGGAGCGCGTCTGCCAGATCATCGATGCCGCGATTCAGATCCACGGTGCCACGGGGGTCTCGCAGTGGACGCCGCTGGCCGGCATGTACACCGGTCAGCGCACGCTGCGTATCGCCGATGGTCCGGACGAGGTGCATCACCTCGTGGTCGGTCGCGCAGAGATGCGTAAGTATCAGGCAGGTGCAGCCTGACCTGACCGCAGGGGGCGTTCGCGCCCCCTCGCTCGAACACGGTTGCTGCCGGCGACTCGCTGCGGCGTGACACCGGCCACCAGAGCCTGTCGCGGAACCCTCGGGGTGGATGGGTATCCGCCTTTTTTCGGGGGGAAACACGATGATCTCGACGTCACTTTTTGATCTGACCGGCAAGGTCGTACTGCTTACCGGTGCCTCCAAGGGCATGGGGCGGGCTATGGCTGAAGCGCTCGCGCTGCACGGCGCGAACGTAATGATCTCCAGTCGCAAGCTTGCAGCGTGCGAGACGGCCGCTGCGGAGATCAACGCCAAGTGCGGAGCCGAGCGCGCAAAAGCCTTTGCCTGCAACGCGGGTTACAAGGATCAGCTTCAGGCGCTGGTAGACGCCACACATGCAGCTTTCGGCCCCATCGACGTGCTGATCGGCAATGCCGGGGTCAATCCGTTCTACGGCCCCATGTCGAAGATACCCGACGAGGCCTACGACAAGATCATGGCCACCAACGTGCGCTCCAACCATTGGCTGGTGCAGATGGTCGCTCCGGACATGCTCGCCAAGGGCTCGGGCTCGATCATGATCACGTCCAGCACCGGTGCCTTCGCGCCGTCCCTGACGATTGGCGCCTATAACATCTCCAAGCTCGCGGTGATCGGGCTGTGCCGTAACCTCGCCGCAGAACTCGGGCCTTCCGGCGTCCGCGTGAACGCAATCTGTCCCGGGCTCATACGCACGGATTTTGCAGAAGCGCTGTGGAATAACCCTGAAGCGGAGCAGCGGGCACGGGAGCAGATCCCCCTGCGACGCCTGGGCGAAGCGGACGATCTGGGCGGGCTCGCGGTGTTTCTTGCCTCCGACTCGAGCGCCTACATCACCGGCCAGGCGCTCACGGTGTGCGGCGGCTCCAACATGTGGAGCTGATGCAATGCCAGCCATGACTCGCGCCAAGGCACTCGCCGCACTTACCGCACCCGGACAAACCTACGCCATCGAGCGTCAGCTCGTGCACGGGGAACCGCAGCGCGTCTTTGTGAATGCACCCGCCTCGCTGCGCGCGCTGTTCGAAGAGGCGCGCAGTGACGCCACGTTCATCGTGTTCGAGGATGAACGCCGGACATTTGCCGAGACCTGGCAGGAAGCGAGCACGATCGCCCACATTCTGGTGCACGACTACGGCATCGCGCAGGGCGATCGAGTGGCAATCTCGATGCGCAACTACCCGGAGTGGATGACGGCATTCATGGCGGTCACGTCCATCGGTGCCATCGCAGTGGCGATGAACGCCCTGTGGACACCGGATGAGCTCGAGTACGGGCTTACCAATGCCGGCGCGAAGGTCTTGTTCGCAGATCAGGAGCGGCTCGACCGCTTTGCACAGTGCAAAGGCATGCTCGAGACGCGGGTGATTGCGGTGCGCCCCACGAGCGCAACGACACACCCGGATCTAGCCAGGCTCATGGCGCGCGTTGGCTCGGTGCCGATGCCCGAGCGAACGATCGACACCGATGATCCGATCATCATGTTCTTTACCTCCGGATCCACGGGGCACCCCAAGGGCGTGGTATCGAGCAACCGTAACGTGCTGACCGCGCTCATGTCGTGGGAACTGGATGCCCAGGCGGGGCTCATGGTGCTGGGTGAGACCCCTGCGCCGCTGCCCTATCAGTCGGCAACGCTGCTGGCCGTGCCGCTGTTCCACGTAACCGGAAGTCATGCCGTCTTCCTGCAGTGCTTCCGGGCGCAGCGCAAAATCGTTTCCATGTACAAATGGCAGCCAGAGGCAGCCGCCGAACTGATCGAGCGCGAACGCATCTCCTCCTTCACCGCACCCGCCGCGATGACCGGCGACCTGGTGCGCATCGCCCGGAGTACCCAGCGCGACCTTGGCTCACTGCTGACCGTTGGCGGGGGCGGCGCGCCCCGGGCGCCCGAGCAGGTGCGACAGATCGGTAGCTCATTCACACAGGCGCTGCCCAATACCGGCTGGGGCATGACGGAGACGAATGGCATCGGCACCGGGATTGGCGGACACGACTACCTGGATCACCCGGCAAGCTCCGGGCGCGTATCCACGGTGCTCGAACTGCGCGTGGTGGACGATGCGGGTACCACCCTGCCCGCGGGTCAGCGCGGAGAACTGCAGATTCGCGGAACCTCGGTCTTTCGCGGCTACTGGAACCGACCGGAGGTAAACGCCGAAGCCTTTGTCGATGGCTGGTTCCGCACTGGAGACGTCGCCTACATCGACGACGAGGGCTATCTCTTCATTGTCGACCGGATCAAGGACCTTATCATCCGCGGTGGAGAGAACATCGGCTGCGGTCAGGTGGAAGCGGCGCTGCTGCTGCACCCGGACGTCTACGAGGCCGCGGTGTACGCCGTGCCCGATGAGCGGCTGGGCGAAGAAGTCGGGGCCACCCTGTTCTGTAAGCCAGCGCTCGACTTTACCGAGCTTGAAGTCTTTCTTTCAAACCACCTGGCCAAGTTTGAAATTCCGCGTTATCTGCGGCGCTCGGAAGGCCCCCTTCCGCGCACCGCGTCGGGCAAGATCCTGAAGCGGGAACTCCGGGCAGAAGCCGTTCAGGCGCTGGAGAGCGGCGCCTGATGCCGCTGGTGCGCTACGTGCAGGCAAACGGGGCCGAGTACGAAGCGGACGTGCCGGAAGGCGCGTCGGT
>DMUF01000001.1 GCA_003476445.1 Gammaproteobacteria bacterium
TCGACCGCGCGGGCAAAACCTTCGCCTGCGAAACCGGCAACTACTGCCCGCGATCTGAGCCGCCGGCGGGTTTCTGCCAGCAGAACTTCGCGCTGCTTTACACCGACGGCTACTGGAATGGCGGCGCGGGCGTCAGCTCCAACGAAGATGCCGACTCGGCAGCAAACCGGTTCGATGGTGGACGCTATGCCGACGCGATAGCGCAGACCCTCGCGGATACCGCGATGTACCACTACAAGCGCGACTTCCACCCGACTTACACCAATCTGGTGCCTATCTCGAGGCTTGATCAGGTCGGTGCCGCGCCTGGCGCCTTTGCCTCAGGGCAGTCGACGATGCACCAGCACATGAAGACCTACACGCTGGCATTCGGTGTGCGCGGAACCATTGATCCGGCATCAGTTCCGGCAGATCCGGTCGTGCCCTTTGCCTGGACCGATCCGTTCAACGCGCCAGCGCACAAGATCGATGATCTCCTGCACGCGGCGTTGAACGGGCGCGGCGAGTATCTGAATGCGTCGAACCCGCAGGAGCTCCAGGTGGCGCTCGAGCGCGCGTTTCTCGCGTTCACTCAGGCGGGCTCGTCAACCTCATCCGCTGCGTTCAACTCCACCTCGCTTGAGGAAGGCACGCTGCTCTATCGGGGTTTCTATGACCTGCGCTACAACACCGGTGAACTATCCGCAACGGCGGTCGCGCGCGATGGGTCGCTGGCCGCGACGCCGCTCTGGCGTGCCTCGCAGCAGATGGATGCCAAGGCGATAGATCAGCGCGTCATGGTGACGTGGGATCGTGGCGCGACCCGTGGTATTCCGTTCCGTTACAGCGCGCTCAATGCGGCGCAAAAGTCGCTGCTGTCGGACGCCGAGATGCGGTTTCTGCGCGGAGACCGCACGGTCGAACAGCCGACCGGAGCCCTGCGCAAACGGGAAGCGGTCGGCGGTTTGCTCGGGGACATCGTGAATTCGAGCCCGGTGTTCGTTGGCGCCCCGCGCGGCATTAATCGTGATCAGTCCCCGTACCCGGTCAGCAATCTGTATTCCACCTTTGCGGCGCGCGAGGCAAATCGCACGCCAGTCGTCTATGTCGGTGCCAATGACGGCAGCCTGCACGGATTCCATGCGCGCACGGGCGTGGAACTCATGGCGTATGTTCCAAACAAGCTTATCGACGCGACGCTGTCGAGCCGCAATGCGCTCGACCAGTTCGCGTCTCCGTTTTATCAGCACCGCTACTTCGTCGACCTTACTCCGCGCCTGAACGATGTCTATCTGCGTTCGTCCGCGGCGGCGGGGCGATCTTGGCGTACCGTTCTGGTGGGTGGCCTCGGCGGCGGCGGCAAGGGGTTCTATGCCCTCGACGTCACTGACCCTGAGCGCTACACCGACGAGACCCGGGCGAGTGACACCGTACTCTGGGAATTCACTGACGAAGACGACACGTATCCCCTGACCGCCGCGGGGCAGCCGCTTGGGGGCAGTGACGGCGCCGTGCGTGATTCCTCCAACCGCCCGGTGAAGGATCTTGGGTATGCGCTGTCCCTGCCCGTGATCGGCATGAGCAATGCCACCGATGGGGATAACGAAAAGGCGTGGATAGCGATCTTCGGCAACGGGCAAAACTCGACGGCTGGAATCGCGAAGCTCTTTGCGCTCTTCATTGAGCGCGGCCAGGATGGCTGGCAGTCGGGCGATGTGGTCAAGCTCGACACGGGTTTTGGTGTGCCAGTGACGGGCCCGCTGGCCGGGTTCCCGAATGGCCTTGGTTCGCCCACGGCGGTAGACGTGAATCTCGATGGCACTGTCGACCGCGTTTATGCCGGTGATCGCCTCGGCAACGTGTTTCGTTTTGACTTGTCAGCCTCGAATCCGGGCGCGTGGTCGGTGACACGGCTCTTCACCGCGGTATATACCCGTAACGGTCAGCAGACCGTGCAACCGGTGCTGTCGCAGCCGCTGGTGATACCGCACCCGACACAGAGCGGTTTTCTGGTGATCTTTGGCACGGGCAGTTATGCCACGCGCGAAGATGCGCGCAATACGGATATTCAGTCGATCTACGGGATCTGGGATCGCGATGAGACGCTGCCGGCAACCGCGAATGGCAGCCGGGAGCAGCGGTTGGTCGAGCAGACGCTCGTCAACGTGCTCGATACGGGCACGACGCCGCAGGAGACCAAGCGGGTGTTCCGGAATACGGACGCCGTGGAATACCGTCCTGATCGCCGCGATTGCTCGTCCGGCACCTGTGTTACCGAGCCTGGCACCTATGGCTGGTACGTGGATCTCGATCTGCCGGCGGCTTCGCTCACCAGCGGCGGCCAGGCCATTGCCGGCGTGTCGACAGCACCGCAGTATCCCGGCGAGCGTGCCATTCGACGAATCATCGAGCGCAACGGCGCGCTGGTCACGACCACAGTACTGCCCGCACTCGACGAATTCTCCTGTTATGGCACCCGCCCTGGCGCTGTGCTCGTACTGTCAGCGCTGACTGGGGGCGACGCCGGTCAGCCGCTGATCGATTTCAACAACGACGGGCGCGTGGATGAGGGTGATCTGATTGCCGTCGATGACGAGCTGCGCTCTCCTGGGTTGCTCATGAATCAGACTGAGCTCGATGGCCAACTGGTGGATCTCGCGACGCTGAGCGGAGAGGGGTCGACCGACTTTCTCTTCGTGAGCGGTGGCAACGACACCATCGCGTATCTCATCGACAGCACGCGGGACCGGCGCACTGGGCGCCTTTCCTGGCGCGAGCTGGACTTTGCGGAGTGACCGTTTGAGCCGCTTTATCGCATCGATTACGCGGCAGACCAAGTCGTTGCTTGCCGCGCAGCTTTCGCTCGTCCTGGTGGTCGTGACATGTCTTGTTTTCGTCCCCGAGGCTCTCGGGCAAGAGGCCGAGCGTGTTGCCGACGCTGCGCACGTCGACCAACCAGGGCGACTGATCGCGCGCGAGGAAATCGATTCCGGCATCGTGGAGGCACTCGAGTCGGCCCGCGGAACTGTCGTCATCGAAGGCTATCGTTACGTCCTCGCCCAGGATGTTCCCGTCCAGATGAATGGGGTTGCGGCTGCGGCAGCCGATTTGGCAGTGGGCATGCAGGTGCAGTTTCGATTCCTGCGCGTAGCGCAGCAGCTGCCGCGATTGCTCGAAGTGCGGGTAGTCCCCCCCGAGCACCGTATCTATCGACGTTGAAACGAAGGGTTCGGTTGCCGTCAGCAGCGTGAAGACGGGTTGGCGTGAGCGGGCGTCTGCTGCGCAGCCAGGTCAGTCGAGGTTCAGTTTCTTCAGTCGGTAGCGCAACGCGCGGAAGGTGATGCCCAGTCGCCGTGCCGCCTCGGTGCGATTCCACCGTGTGGCGTTCAGCGCCTCGGTGATGAGCTCGCGCTCCACGTGTTCGAGATGCTCTTCGAGCGAAACCCCGGCTGGAAGGCGAGCGGAAGCGTGCGTGGCTGGCATCCCGCCAGGGAGCGACCCTGCTTCTGAGTCCAGGCTTTCCTCTGATCGCTCGTCCGAGGCTGTCGGGACAACAATGCCGGATTGCGCGCTGGTACCGCGGTGCGGGGCTCTTGCGGGAATACCAAGGTCCTGCACGCGGATCGTGTCGCCCGCAGCCATTGCGAGCGCGCGCTCAAGCACGTTCTCAAGTTCGCGCACGTTGCCCGGGAAGTCGTGGTACTGGAGTGCCTCGAGCGCCTCCGCCGACAGCGCAGGAAGGGGCCCGACATAGCTCTGCGCGAGTCGGTCGAGCACGTGCGCGGCGAGCGCGGGGATATCTTCCGCGCGCGCGCGCAGGCTGGGCACTTCCAGTTCGATGACGTTGAGGCGATAGAACAGATCCTGCCGGAAACGACCGGCTGCCACCTCGCTTGCGAGCGACTTGTGGGTAGCGCAGATGATGCGGGCATCAACGGGTGATTCGCTGGCCGCACCGACCGGGCGCACCGCCTTTTCCTGAATGGCCCGCAGCAGCTTCACCTGCATGGCGATCGGCAGATCTGCGACCTCATCGAGAAACAGGGTGCCGCCGGCGGCAGACTGGAACAAACCGTCTCGATCCTGCAGGGCGCCGGTGAAGCTGCCTTTGCGATGCCCGAAGAACTCGCTTTCCATGAGCTCCGCAGGAACCGCCCCGCAGTTCACAGGCACAAATGGCCCCTCGCCGCGGGCGCTTGCGGCATGGATGGCGCGTGCCACCAGTTCCTTCCCCGTCCCGGATTCGCCGCTTACGTAGACCGGCGCCTGGCTGCGGGCGAGCCGGGCAATCTGCGCTCGCAGGGCGCGCATGGGTGGCGATTCGCCAATGAGCTGCGCCTGAAGCGAGCCGACGGCGGGTACAGCGCGTCCGAGGCGCAGCGCCTGGGTGACGAGTCCCCGCAGCTGATGCAAGTCCACCGGTTTAGAGACGAAGTCGAAAGCGCCTGCCTTCAGAGCACCGATGGCAAGATCGATGCTGCCGTAGGCGGTGATGACGGCCACCGGCAGGTCCGGATGATGCACGCCGATATCTGCGACCAGATCGAGCCCGTTGCCGTCCGGCAGATTGACGTCGGTAAGGCATAGGTCGAACGTCCGCGCCGCGAGTGCTGTACGGGCGGTGCGCAGATCAGCGGCGCTGACGGACTCGACGCCCATGCGCGTGAGAGTGATTTCGATGAGCTCGCGAATATCGGGCTCATCGTCAACGATCAGTGCGGTGGGAAGCTTGGCTGGCATGGTGTAGCGACCGCTGTCCTCGGCTCAGTCGATACTGCGTTCGGCAGGGGCGAACGTGATGCGAAAGCAGGCCCCGCCTGTTGCGCGAGGATGGTACCTGAGGTCGGACTGGTTGGCCTGGCACAGCGCGCGCGACAGATACAGGCCAAGGCCGGTGCCCTGGGATTCGGTGGTGAAGAAAGGCTCGAACAGGCGCTCCCGACCTGCGTCATCGACGCCGCTCCCCTCATCCAGCACCGAGAGGATTGGGCGACTGCTGCCGTCGTCCAGGCGACCTTCGATCCGAGCCCAACGTCGCCCGGTGCGTTGCTGGCTATGGCGCACGGCGTTCGCAAGCAGATTGGAAAGCACCTGATCGAGGTGTGAGCGATCCATGCGAACGGCAAGGTTGCTCGGGTTGATGTCGATCTCCACCAGGGCGTCTGGCTCCGTCTCGCGAAACGCGGCGACCTGGCGCGGCAGTTCCTGAGCCAGGTCGATAAGCTCTGGTCGCGGTGGATTCGGGCGTGATGACTGCAGCACGTTCTGTACCAGCTGATTCATGCGCCCACAGTGGTTGCTGATGATTGCCGCGAGGCGCGCATCCGCAGTTGCCAGCGCCGGTGACTCCGCAAGCAGCTGGGCGGCGTGATTGATTGCCGACAGTGGATTGCGGATCTCATGCGCGATGCTGGCAGAAAGCTGCCCGAGCGCCGCGAGCTTCAGCTGCTGTGCCTGTTGCTCAAGCTCCGCCGCGTCCTCAAGGAACAGGATCACGTCGCCTTCGCGATTGCCACGATGCACCGGGGCCAGGCTGACGCGAATGGCCGGGCCGGCTTCGGTCACGCGCAGCGGCGCCGGCCGATGGTTGCCGTTCGCGCGCCATTCCTTCACGGACGCTCTGATGATCGCGGGCAGCCCGTCTTCCTGCGTCGAGGCAGAAGCGGGCGCGAGTCTGCCGCGTCCCAGCAGTTCGCGCGCCGCATCATTCATCACTCGCACCTGGTCGGCTGCGGTGACCACGATGATGCCGGTGCGCATGCGCGACAGAATCTGCAGATTGAGTTGCTCCAGATCCGCCACTTCGGCCGCCTGAGTGATGGCCCGGAGATCATTTTCACGGATGCGCCGGCTCAGGAGTCCGGCCGCAACGCTGAGCCCGAAACAGGCCGCACCGAGCACGCCAGCCTGAAAGAAGTCGCCTTTTATCAGTGGGTTATCAAGGGTCAGGTAGAACTCCTCAAAGAACAGCAGCAGCGTGGCTGCAGCGGGCGCGGCCCGGGCGCTGTTCTCCTCGAGCAGGATCATTGCCATGGCGAGCGTTGGCAGCAGCAGGGTGCCAAGACCGCTGCCGATGCCGCCGCTTGCGTTGATGAGCGTGATCAGCACCGTCAGGTCGATCAGCACGCGTGCAGGCAACAGGATTCGGCTGTGGCGCCCAATCCACGGACCCAGACGCGGCAGACCGAGCAGCAGCGTCATGCTGAAGGCGCCCCACAGAATCGTGAGCCATTGGAAAAGCACCGGGTGCAGGCTGCCGATGCGGGTGAGAGTGAGGGTCTGGTAGAAAACGGTCAGGAGCAGGATCGCGACAGCGAGCGCGTACGCTTCATAGATACGCAGCAGTCGGAGCCTGAGCTCATTGTGGCGGCGCTCGAGATCGTCCACGAGCCCCTCGGACACGGCGCCAGTGGGGTGACGCTCTATGCTCGCCCGACCCGTGTGGTCGGGCTCAAACGCCGTGGCGCCTTGGGTCACGAGCCAGGTTCGGCGCGCGCTTTAAGACGGATGGGCGGCGGAATCTCAGGCCGGTCAAGCAGTCCGAAGGTCATGAGATTGGTCCAGGAGCGGTCGCGGCTGCGGATCTGCTCGGTCAGCACGAGATCGCCGTTGGCATCGAAGGCCTCGTAACTCGGGAAGTTGGTGGCAAGCACCTGCAGCGCGTCGTCCGCGGCATCATCGAGTCCGAGCTTGGCGTTTGCTTCCACAATGAGCGCCAGCGCATCGGGCACTGCCGGGGAACGCGAGTAGTTTTCGACCACGAAGCGCGCGCGGTTGGCAGCGGCGATGTAGGCGCCGCGCTCCATGTAGAAGTTCGCCGTGTTGATTTCGGCAAATGCCAGGATCTCGCGCAGATACACCATGCGCTGTCGCGCGTCGGGGGCGTAGAGGCTGTTCGGGAAACTGGTGAGCAATTCGGCGAAATCGTCGTAGGCCTCGCGGTTCGAGGTCATGTCGCGGCGCGTGAGGTCGGTGGTGATCAAACGGTCAAAGATGCCGCGGTTGCGGTAGTAGGACGCGAGCCCCTTGATGTAGTAGGCGTAGTCGACGTTCGGGTGCTGTGGATGCAGGCGAATGAAGCGGTCGGCTGCGCTGCGGGCGGCGTCGGCGTCAAAGCTCATGTAGTGCGCGAAGACGATTTCGAGCTGGGCCTGTTCGGCATAACGGCCGAACGGGAAGCGCGACTCGAGCAGCTCGAGTTCCTCGATTGCCTGAGAGTAGTTGCCGGACCGCAGGCTGCGCTGGGCGTTACGGTAGAGCATTTGCTCCGTAGCGTTGAGCTCCGCTTCCGCGTCTTGCTCTTTGTCCTTGCCCCACGGCCAGAGCGAGCAGCCGCTGGTCAACAGGAGCGCCATCATCACTGCCACGCCGATTGCACGCTTCATGTCGTCCTGAGGAGCCGGTCGGTAGAATGCGGCTACTCTATCGACTGAGGTCGATCTTGCAACCGGAAACGCCAGAACTCCCAATTGACGATGACGTCGCCGTCTCTCGTCAGACCGTGGTACCGCGGGAACTTGCGGGATCGCGCGTTGATCAGGCGGCCGCGACGCTGTTCCCCGGTTTCTCCCGGGTGATGCTCGCGCGCTGGATCGAGGGTGGAGAACTCACCTGCGACGGTCGGGCGGTGCGCCCTGCGGCCCGGCTGCGCGGAGGTGAACGGCTCGTCCTCGAAGCCGAGCGCGAGATCCGGGAAGACTGGCGCAGCGCTCAGCCGGTGCCGTTTCGCGTGCTGTATGAGGATGCCGACCTCCTGGTCATCGAAAAGCCGGTGGGCGTGGTCGTCCACCCTGGCGCCGGAGTCCCCGACGGAACGCTCGTCAACGGATTGCTTGCCCATCGACCGGCGCTTGCCACGCTGCCGCGAGCCGGAATCGTGCACCGCCTGGATAAGGACACGAGCGGGCTCATGCTCGTGGCGGCCTCGGAAGCTGCCCGGCTCGATCTGATCGCAGCGCTGGCGGCGCGCACCGTGAGCCGGCGCTACCTGGCGGTGGTTGCCGGCCACGTGGCGGGGGAGTTGCTCATCGATGCGGCCATCGGCCGCGACCCCGATCTGCGTACTCGGCAGCAGGTGCGGAATGACGGCAAGCCAGCGCGTACACGGGTGTCGGTGCGTGAGCGTTACGCCGCACATACGCTGATCGAGGCTGCGCTCGAGACCGGGCGCACGCATCAGATTCGGGTGCATTTGAGCCACGTCGGACATCCGCTCGTGGGAGACAGTCGCTACCGTGTGCCCGGGCGCACGCCTGCGCCGGGAACGACCCGCAAGCTCGCGCCGGCGGTGCGCGCCGAGCTCGACGGACTGGTGGCTAACTTTCCGCGTCAGGCGCTGCATGCCTGGCGTCTCGCATTTCGCCACCCGCGCTCGGGCGCGGAGTGCGCGTTTGAAGCACCGCTTCCCGACGACATGGCGGCTCTGGTCGCTGCGCTGGCGCGCCATGCACATGCGGCCGGGGGTCCGTCCGCGTGACGCTGTCGCTGGTTCGCCCGCCGTGCGCCTTGGGGGGTGACATCGAGGCCGTAGTCACCACGCGTGCTGGCGGCGTCAGCGCGACCCCGTGGGACAGTCTCAACCTCGGCGACCACGTTGGCGATACGGCCAGGTCGGTGGCCGAGAATCGGGAACGCCTGCAGCAGGCGCTGGGCGTCGAGCGCATTCAATGGCTGCGGCAGGTGCATGGCCGTGACTGCGTCTACGTCGGCGCCGACACGATCGGCGTGCCTACGGCCGACGCGGCGTGGACCGACCGGGGCGACGTGGCGCTCGGTATCCTGACCGCGGACTGCGTGCCGGTGGTGCTGGCGGCGCCGAGGCTGGGGATCGTCGGCGTGGCGCATGCGGGATGGCGCGGGTTGGTCGGCGGTGTGCTTGAAGCACTGGTCGCCGCGCTGCCGGTGAAGCCACACGACCTGGTGGCATGGCTCGGCCCGGCGATTGGCCCGGGCGCCTATCAGGTGGATGAAACCGTTGCGCGTGCAGTGCTGGCGTTGCCGGAGGGTGACACGCTCTGGGCGCGGGCGGCGATCGATGATTCGGGTTCGATCGCGACCGATCCGCGCTTTCGACTCGATCTGTTCGTACTTGCGGCCCTGCTGCTCGGTCGCGCCGGCGTACCAACGGTCGGCTGCGAGCGGCTCTGCACACACGATGATCCGCGCTTCTTCAGTCATCGGCGTGCCACTGCGAAGGGCGAGCCGACGACCGGGCGCTTTGCGACGCTCGCGTGGAAGTCGTCCTGACGCTCGCTCGCGGTTATTGCTCTGGTTATTCCGCTGGCGCCGGCGCGCAGGTCTCAGCGACGACTTCGGCTGCCTGCTGAATGCGTGCCTGACGCTCTTCCTCGGTCATCGCACGCTCTTGTCCTGCGGCGTCGCGCACCCGGATACGCCCCGAGGTGCTCAGCCGCTCGAGCACGCCTCGCGCCCGGTCGCAGTTAGCGGTCTGCAGCCGCGCCGCTTCGCGCGCGCGCTCCGCGTCTGCCGCCAGCAGCCCTTCCAGCGCCGCCTGCTGCGCAGGCGTAAGACGATCGCGCGGGGGCTCAGCCATGCTGGTTTCAGGTTCCTGCGCGTTGGCGTCGGTCGGGGTTGGTGGCAGCGTTACAGCCTCGGCGTTGACACCGTCGGGCGGCTGGGTGGCATAGGCGATCTCACCGTCAGGCCCGACATAGCGCCACACCGTGTCCGCCTGTGCTGCCGGCAGCAGCATGAGGAGCGCAAGCAAAAGGGGGCGGGCAGTCGCGCGCATGGTGGATCTCCCCCGGTGTTGCCGGGTGCTCTGCATTGGAAAGGTGCCGCAGCGGGTGGTCGTCACCGGATGCTACCGCGCTATCCGTGCGGTTGCTGCAGCGTGCATCAGGATGCCGTCTCTGGAGGCGAGCATGTTAGGATCCGGGGCGCCCGACGCCGCTATCGCCTGAGTAGCCGGCTGGGGCGCGTCCACACCGGAGGAAAACGCATGAGCCACCCGCAACTCGATCTCACCAAAGACGAACTTTTGAGCACCACGCGCGCGGTGCGCAAGCGGCTCGACTTTGACCGCCCGGTGGAAGACAGCGTGCTGCGTGAATGCCTGGAGCTCGCGGTGCAGGCGCCGACCGGCTCCAATGCCCAGGGCTGGCAGTTCGTGTTCGTGCGCGATCCGGCGAAGAAGGCAAAGATCGGCGAGTACTACGCCCAGGTCTGGCAGGAATACCGCAACATGCCGTATGCCATCCATCAACTGCATCGCGGCACCGGTAACGACACCCTCGAGGCAAGCCAGGAACGCTCCACCGACTCCGCGGAGTTCCTGGCGGCCAACATGGGGCGCGCGCCGGTGCTGCTGATCCCGTGCGTCGCAGGCAGAACCGACATGCCGGGCGCGGGCGACCTGCTGGGTCAGGCGTCGATGTTCGGATCGATCATCCCGGCGGCCTGGAGTTTCATGCTGGCAGCGAGGGCCCGCGGCATCGGTAGCGCGTGGACCACGCTCCATCTGCGGCATGAGCGCGCCGTGGCCGAACTGCTCGGCATCCCCTACGAGTACTTCATGCAGGTAGCACTCATCCCTCTCGGGTACACGCTGGGCACGCAGTTCAAGCCCGCTTACCGCCCGCCCGTCGACACCGTGATGCACGTCGACTCGTGGTAGCGAGGACCATCGCGGCGGTCGTTCTGGCGTGCGCCAGCTCGGCCGCGCTCGCGGTTCCCCACTGTGAAGGCACGGCCGCGGAACCCGACGTAAGTCGGTTTCTTGCCCGCAGCTGGGGCGTAGACGAGCGCAATACCCGCTATCAGCCGCAGTCGACACTCAGCAGCGCCAATGCCGCGGGGCTCGAGCTCGCCTGGGTGTACGGACTTGCCAGCGATACGCCGCGATCCCTGCCGCTTGTCAGCGAAGACACGGTGTTCGTGGGCGATGGTCCGCGCGGGCTGGTTGCCCTGGATCGCGCCAACGGTTGCGAGCGCTGGATGTTTCCACATGACGGCAGCATCAGCAGCGCGATCGTGCCCGCGCAGACGGCTGAACGCCCCATGCTCGTATTCAACGATCGAACCCGGGGCATCTTTGCGGTCGATGCACGCAGCGGAACACCCATCTGGCGCACGGGCACCGATGACCAGCCGCTCGCCTGGTACTCCGGCACGTCGCTGCCTATCGGCGATACCCTCTACGCCCCGATCTCCTCGATGGAGGTCGCGCTGGCCATGAACCCGTTCTACGGCTGCTGCACGACGCGCGGGGGTGTGGCCGCGTTTGATCTTGCGACCGGTGCAAGGCGCTGGTTCCTGCCCACCATTACCGAGGCGCCAAAGCGCACCGGCAGCCACTGGTTCTTTGTCGACGAGTATGGACCGAGCGGCGCCGCGGTCTGGGGTGCACCAAGCTTTGATGCGACCCGGCAGTGGCTCTACTTCGGCACCGGGCAGAACTACTCGCATCCGACCACCGCAACGAGCGATGCGATCTTCGCGGTCGACGCGGCAACGGGAGCCGTGCAATGGCAGCGGCAATTCACCGCGAACGATGCCTATACCGCGGCGTGCAACAACATCGAACTCAATCATCCGAACTGCCCGAAACCGACCGGTCCCGACGTCGACTTTGGCGCGCCCACGCTGCTGGTCACGTCGCCTTCGGGGCGCCAATTGCTGATCGCCGGGCAGAAGTCCGCCGAGGTGCACGCGATGGACCCTGCGACGGGGGACGTGGTCTGGAGCAAGCGCCTCGGACGTGGCGGCATCATCGGTGGCGTGCATTGGGGCATGGCTGCCAATGAGTCGCTTGGGCTGCTCTTCGTTCCTATCAGCGACAAGGAAATCGACGGCTTCCCGGCGCCGGGTACCCCTGCACCGGGTCTCTATGCGCTGGATATCGAAACGGGTGAACAGCGCTGGGTATACACCCGCCCATCGCGCTGCGACGAGACCGAGTGCGTGTTCGGCTTGTCCGCGGCGGTATCCGCGGCCAATGACGTGGTCGTGATGGGCAGCATCGATGGCATGCTCGAAGTGCTCCACGCGCCGTCTGGAAAATTGTTATGGGCACATGATGCCTGGCGCGACTACGACGCGGTCAACGGGGTAGCCACCCGCGGCGGCGCATTCGACGCGCACGGGGCGTTTCTCGCCGATGACATGCTCGTGGTTGTGGCCGGCTACGGATATGTCGGGCGGCAGCGCGGCGGCAACGCGCTGTTGGTGTTCCGGGTGCCTGCGGCAGATGAGTGAGGTGCAGCAGTCCATGGTGCTTGCCTCGAGAGGCCGCAGACTGCTGGCCACGGCCATCGACGCGGTGCTGGTGCCGTCGTTGAGCCTTCTGCTCGTCATGGCCACGGGCGTGGTCGAGGATGCAGAGGACTATGCGGATTTCTGGTGGATTACGCATGTGCTGCTGCTCGCCGTCACCAGCTACATTCTGCTGAACGGTTACAGCCTGTGGCGCACACAGCAGACGCTTGGCAAACGCATTCTGGGCATTGCCATGGTCGACGCGGCAGGCGGGCCGGTCGCGTGGTGGCGCTTGATACTGCTGCGCGCGCCGTTCTTTGCGCTCATGTTCCTGATCGTCGTTCCGCCGGTTGCGCTGCTGCCGCTCGTTGATCATCTCTGCATCTTCGGCAAGAAGCGGCGCTGTCTGCATGATCGGGTCGCGGGCACCTGCGTGGTGCGCATCGGCGCCCGCTAACCAAACACGGGGGCAATCATGAAAGGACTTTTCGCGGCGTTCTTGGCGCTCAACTTCCTGGTCGAGGCGTTTGCGGCGTTCGCGCTCATTACCGGCCCGGGCGGAATCTCCGCAGCCGGCTCGGGCAATCAGTGGTCCATGCACTACGGCTTCGCGGTGCTTGCGATTGCGAGCGCCTCGCTCTGGGTCTGGCCTCGAAGGGCGGACTATCACGTTGTCACCGCGGTGCTCGGCGTGCTGGTGGTCTTTCACTGCGCGGTCGCGATCTCGCTTGCGACCGCGGGCGATCAGAAGGTCGGTTTGGTCATTCACACTGTTTTCGCAGCATTGAGCGTGCTGCTCTTCGGCTTGCGCGCACGCTGGTGCAACGCGCCCATCTCACAGGAGTCCCACTGATGGTGTCGAGACCGATGATTCTTGGCGTATGGCTTGGTCTTGTCCTTGCCGTCGGTGGGTGTGCTGAGTCGTCCGAAGAGCCTGCGCCGCTGCCCGGAGCAGCAGCGCCAGCAGCACCTGACAGCGCGCCGCAGCAAGAGCAGGAAGATCTTTCTGCCGCGATGGCGCAAGCGGTATCCGCGATTGAATATGCCGACGCGAACGACATCGGACTCATGGCGCGGTTCCACTTTGCGACGCACACCGGAGACTTCGACCGGGCTCGCGCCTTCTATCGCGCCATTGGTTACACGACAGGAACCGGCGGCTTTCCGCTCACCAACACCCACCAGATGGCGCGCGCGCTCGGCATGTTTGATCTGTGCCAGTACGAGCTGGTCAAAGGTGAAGTGATCTCCATGCCGGGCAGTCCCGGGGCCAACATCGACCTGCTCCAGTTCAAGACCCCATTCAATCCCGCGCCCCCGTACCGGCTTCCCAATCATTTGGGAATGGCTTATGCCGCTCTGCAGACCACGGACCTGGATGCGGACGTTCGATTCCTGAAGACCTTGGGCGCGGACCTGCTGTCGGATCCGTACGGCGTGATCGGGTCACGCTATGTGTTCTTCCGGGATCCCGACGGAGTTCTGTACAAGCTGTTCGAATCGGGCGCGCCAAACCCTGATCCGTCGAAGGACATGCACCTCACCGGCATGCCCTATATCGGCGTCAACGTCAGCGATCTGGATCGATCGCTCGAGCTTTATCGGAAGTTCGGGTACACGTCCGTGACCCCGCTTACGCAAACCGAAGGCAGTCTCGAGGAAGCGCAGGCCTGGGGGCTTGATCAGCCGTTCCAGATCCGTGGGGCAGACGTTGCGATCGAGCGCGGTGACCGCCACGTGCTGAGGCTGGTGCAGTGGTTGACCCCGTTCGACCCCGAGCCGGCCTATCCGCCGCCAATCAACCACACCGGCATCAACCGGATCGCGCTGATGGTGCCGAACGTCGATCGTGCCGTTGCCATATTGAAAGCTCAGGGAGTCCCGTTCCTCTCCGAACCTGCGCCCTGCTGCACCGGAACAGGAGAGGACACGACGGCGATCGTTCATGCGATCGATCCTGATGGTGTGTTTCTCGAGCTGGTCGGCGCCATCGAGAAGCGTCCGCCGCTGCCCCATCCGGCGCACTGTCCGCCGATGGAGATCAAGATGCCGCTCGACTAGAGTCGGCGGCGAGTCAACGTAGGGAAGTCAGGGAGGGAGAGACCATGGCAACAACGGATCGTTACGAAACCATCCAGATCGAAAAGCGCGGGTCAGTCGATTGGTTGACGCTGAACCGACCGGAGTCGCTGAACGCCATCAACCTGCAGATGGTCACCGACCTGCGTGATTACTTCGGTGGGCTGGCGGAGGACGCGGCGACGCGCATTGTTGTCATGCGCGGCGCGGGTCGCGCTTTCTGCGCCGGTCTTGATATCAAGGCATCCCAGGCGGGAGAGACCAGCCAGCCCTACGGTTACGGATTCGGATTCCAGGGCTATCTGGCAGAGGTCTACATCCGCATGCGGCGCTGCCCGCAGCCTATCGTGTCGCTGATCAAGGGGCCGGCCTGCGGCGGCGGCTTCGCGTTTGCGCTGGCATCGGACATTCGCGTTGCCGGGCAGAGCGCGCGCATGAACGCTGCGTTCATCCGTATCGGCCTGTCGGCTTGCGATATGGGCGCGTCCTATTTTCTGCCGCGTCTCGTCGGCACCTCGGTCGCGTCGGAGCTCATGCTCACGGGCCGCTTCATTCATGCTGATCGCGCCCTCTCGACCGGGCTCGTCTCCGCCGTTGTTCCCGATGACGAGCTCGAACAGGCCGCTCAGGTCTACGTCGATGAGATGCTCACGACGTCGCCGATGGGCCTGCGCATGACCAAGGAGGGGCTCAACTTTGCCATCGACGCCCAGGGGCTCGAAGCAGCCATGGCGATCGAGAATCGTAATCAGCTGATGTGCGCACGTACCAACGACGCGCGTGAAGGCATGCGCGCTTTTGTTGAGAAGCGTCCGCCGGTCTACACCGGCACCTGAGCTTGGGCGCCGCGCGAGGGTGAACTGGGACTGCAGGTGTATGTGCCTGCATGTCCACAGAAAAGGGGAGCAGCATGGAATTACAGGGCAAGCGCATCATCGTGACGGGATCAGCGCGGGGGATGGGCGCTGCGATCCTGCGGGCGTATGTGCGGGCGGGGGCCCGCGTCGTAGCGATGGATGTTACGGACGCGACCGGGGTGGCAGAAGCCGCGCAGGTGCATGCGATGGGGCCCGGAACCGCGGAGTACATGCACGTCGACGTTTCAGATCGGCAGAGCGTAGAGACCGCGTTTGCCGCCGCGGCGGCGCGGCTGGGCGGCCTTGATGTGCTCGCCCATCCTGCGGCGATCCAGCGCTCCTCCGATGCGGGCAGTGTGACCGTGGAAGACTGGGATCTGATGTTCGCGGTAAACGTGCGCGGCACGATGCTCACCAATCAGGTGGCGCATCGGTACATGAAGGCATCGGGCGGCGGTTCGATCATTAACTTCGGCTCGATCTCCGGTCAGCGTGCGGAGCCGTCGGCTGCCGCGTACTCCGCCGCGAAGGGCGCGGTGCACGCGTGGACACGAACGGCCGCGGGTACGTGGGGCGCGGACAATATCCGTGTCAACGCGATCCTGCCGGCGATGGCTACCCCCATGTACCGGGAAGCCATGGCCCGCGCCACGGAGGCTGAGCGCACCGCGAGTTTCTGGCGCAATCGAAGCTCGATTGCCATGGGTCAGGAATATGGTGATCCGGATCGCGACCTGGCGCCGGTGATGGTATTTCTGGCGTCCGATGGCGCCCGCTTCATCACCGGACAGCTCATTCCGGTGGACGGCGGGCAGACCAACGTCCGCTGAGCTTTAGCGCTTGTGGCGTCAGTCGGCCCCTGGGGCGCGACTTGCGTTGACATGCCGCAGGCGAAACCGAAAAATACCGCCCCCTTCCGCCCGTCCGGTCAAACCGTCGCCCAATCAATTGGTTAGGGCGGCTGCTCCAGATTGACGCTGGTATGCGGGGTGGGCATCACTTTGAGCGACAGGGCGCGCGAAATGGCAGAGCATCTCTCCGGCGGCGACATGTTGATCCGGGCACTTCAGGACGCCGGCGTGGAATACGTCTTTGGCTACCCTGGCGGTGCCGCTCTGCATATTTATGACGCCATTTTTCGGCAGCAAAAGGTGGAGCACATCCTGGTGCGCCACGAACAGGCGGCCACGCACATGGCGGACGGTTATGCGCGCGCGACGGGCAAGCCCGGGGTTGTGCTCGTCACATCCGGACCGGGCGCCACCAATGCCATCACCGGTATTGCCACGGCGTACATGGACTCGATCCCGATGATCGTTATCTCGGGGCAGGTGCCCGCGAGCCTCATTGGCACCGATGCCTTTCAGGAAACGGACATGGTCGGTATCAGCCGACCGATCGTTAAGCACAGCTTCATCGTGCGGCATTGCAGCGAGATCCCGGAGATCGTGGCGAAGGCGTTTTACATTGCCACCACGGGTCGACCGGGTCCGGTGGTGATCGACGTACCGAAGAACACGACCGACCCGCTGATCACCGCCGAATATCGCTACCCGACGAGCGTCAGCCTGCGTTCCTACACGCCGGAAACGCGTGGCGACGCGCAACAGATCCGCAAGGCCGCGGCGGCAATGATCGAAGCGCGCCGCCCGGTTATCTATGCGGGCGGCGGCGTCATTCTTGGCAATGCGTCGGATGCGCTTACGCGTTTCGCGCGCCAACTCAATTTTCCGGTGACCAATACGCTCATGGGCCTTGGGGCTTTTCCCGGTGAAGACCGCCAGTGCCTGGGCATGCTCGGCATGCACGGCACGTATGAGGCCAACATGGCGATGCACCACGCCGATCTCATTCTCGCGATCGGTGCGCGGTTCGACGATCGGGTTACCAACGACCCCCGCAAGTTCTGCCCGGACGCCACGATCATTCACGTGGATGTCGATCCTGCGAGCATCGCGAAAATCATTTCCGCTCACATTCCGATTGCCGGCGACGTAGCGCTGGTGCTCGAAGAGCTCGAAGTCCAGGTGGCTGCCGAGCGCGCCCGTCGCCCCGCCTTGCCGGATGCCGAAGCGCTTGCCGAATGGTGGGACCGGATCGATGCGTGGCGCGCGGCCCATGGTCTGCGACATGACCTGCGTCCCGAACCCGGTCGCCCCATTCGTCCGCAAACAGCGGTGCAGGCGTTGCACCGGGTTACCGGCGGCGAGGCCTATGTCACGAGCGACGTGGGTCAGCACCAGATGTTCGCGGCGCAGTACTACCGGTTTCCTGCTCCGCGTCGCTGGATCAATTCCGGCGGCCTCGGCACGATGGGGTTTGGTCTGCCTGCGGCCATGGGCGTGCAGTTCGGTTTTCCGGACGCCGTTGTGGCGTGTGTGACGGGTGAAGGCAGTTTCATGATGAACATGCAGGAGCTCTCGACCTGCCTCCAGTACGGTCTGCCCATCAAGATCATCAATCTGAACAACCAGGCGCTGGGCATGGTCAAGCAGTGGCAGGACATGCAGTACAGCGGGCGCCATTCGCAGAGCAGCTACAGCGATTCGCTGCCCGACTTCAAGACGCTCGTAGAAGCGTTCGGACATGTCGGCATTCGCGTTGAGCAGGCGGAAGACCTTGAGCCCGCGCTCGAGGAGGCGTTCAGTGACAAGTATCGGCGTCGCCTGGTCTTCGTCGACATCTGGGTGGATCGCGAAGAGCACGTCTACCCCATGGCCGTCCGCGGCGGCGCGATGTGCGACATGATCCTGGCGCGCTCGCCGGTCGGCATCGAGGACAACTACTGATGCGCCACATCATCGCTCTTCTGCTCGAGAACGAAGCCGGTGCGCTGTCACGCGTGGTTGGACTTTTTTCCCAGCGCAACTACAACATCGAGTCGCTCACCGTTGCACCAACCGAGGATGCCACGCTGTCGCGTGTGACCCTGATCACGGTGGGCGACGACAGCAAGATCGATCAGATCATCAAACACCTCTATAAGCTCGTCGAAGTGGTGAAGGTGGTCGACCTGTCGGAATCCGAGCATGTCGAGCGCGAGCTCATGCTCATCAAGCTGCGCGCGGAGGGCTCCGCCCGGGACGAAGTCAAGCGCACGGCAGATATCTTTCGCGGCCAGATCGTCGACGTCACCGCCGCCACCTATACGGTGCAGCTGGTGGGGCCGAGCGCAAAGCTGGACGCATTCATTCGCGCGATCGGCAAGACCACCATCCTCGAGGTAGTGCGCTCGGGGGTATCCGGCATCAGCCGCGGCGAAAAGGTGCTTTGCGTCTGACAGCCTGTCGGGCGCTGCAACGTCGAATTTCCACGACACCATCCGAGGATCCTCTCATGCATGTGTACTATGACAAGGACGCCGACCTCTCGATCATTCAGCAGATGAATGTGCTCATCGTCGGCTACGGTTCGCAGGGGCACGCCCACGCGAACAACCTGCGCGATTCCGGCGTCACAAATCTTGTGATCGGTCTGCGCAAGGGCTCGGATTCGTGGCGCAAGGCCGCAAACGCCGGCTTCAACGTGTCCGAAGTGGCAGATGCCGCCAAGAATGCGGATCTGATCATGATCCTCACGCCGGACGAGCATCAGCAGGCGATCTATCGCGATCAGATTCTGCCGAATGTGAAGCAAGGCGCGGCGCTCGCGTTTGCGCACGGCTTCAACATTCACTTTGGGCTGATTGAGCCGCGCAAGGATCTCGACGTGCTCATGATCGCGCCGAAGGGCCCGGGCCACACCGTGCGTTCGACGTATGTGGAAGGGGGCGGCGTCCCGTCCCTGATCGCCATTTTCCAGAACGCCTCGGGTCGGGCCAAGGACCTGGCGCTCTCTTATGCGAGTGCCAACGGCGGCGGTCGTGCGGGGGTGATCGAGACCTCGTTCCGCGAAGAGACCGAAACCGATCTTTTCGGTGAGCAGGCGGTGCTCTGCGGCGGCGCCGCGGCGCTGGTGCAGGCAGGTTTCGAGACGCTGGTCGAGGCGGGCTATGCGCCTGAGATGGCGTACTTCGAGTGCCTGCACGAGCTCAAGCTGATCGTCGACTTCTTCTACGAAGGCGGCATCACCAACATGTGGTACACGGTGTCGAACACCGCGGAGTACGGTGGTCTGACACGCGGATCGCGCATCATCACCGATGAGACGAAGGCAGAGATGAAGCGTATTCTCGCTGAAATCCAGACCGGTCGTTTCGCGCGTGAATTCGTGACCGAGAATCAGGCGGGCGCACCAACCATCAAGGCCATGCGCCGCATCAGTCAGGCTCATCCCATCGAGGATGTCGGTGCGCGTCTGCGCGGTATGATGCCGTGGATCCAGGCGCGGCGGCTGGTCGATCGCGACAAGAACTGAGCAACGGCGGGTTACCCCGCCAGCCCGGGAGGACACCGGAATGGATGTCTCGGATCAGGCGGATGACGAGCAGGTGAACGGCGAGACGGAGAAGGTCTCGCCGCGTCGCCGAGGCATCTATCTGGCCCCAAACCTGATCACGACCGGTGCCTTGTTTGCGGGGTTCTACGCGATCGTCGCAGGGATGAACGGCAATTTCGTGGCCGCTGCGCTTGCGATTTACGTTGCCATGCTGCTCGACACGCTCGACGGTCGTGTTGCCCGTTGGACCCGTACCGAAAGCCGTTTCGGTGCGGAGTACGACAGCCTCTCGGACATGGTTGCGTTTGGCGTAGCGCCGGCGCTGGTGGCTTTCTCCTGGGGTCTCGACACCTTGGGCAAGGTGGGCTGGTTCTGCACGTTCGTCTACATGGCCTGCGCCGCGCTTCGACTCGCACGCTTCAATACCCAGAGCGAACTCGCGTCTTTTACCGGCCTTGCCAGTCCTTCTGCGGCCGCGATCATCGCGAGCGCGGTCTGGGTATCGAGCGAGGGTATGGAAAACGCTGAGCCCTCGTTTCTGGCGGCCCTGCTGATCGGAATTCTTACCCTGCTGGTAGGTCTGCTCATGGTCTCGAGCTTTCGCTACTTTTCACCCAAAGGCATCGATCTCAAGGATCGTGTCCCTTTCATCACACTGGTCTTTATCGCGCTCGTGCTTGCGATCATGGTCGCAGACCCGCCGCGCGTGCTGCTGGTGTTGTCCTTGCTCTACGCGGCTTCGGGTCCGGTCACGTTTCTCTGGCGTCGCCGCCGTCGCGCGGTGCGACAGGGTGGTGGCGCATGAGCGATCTCGCGCGCGAACGTTGCAGCGCCTGTGAGCCCGGCGCACCGGCGGTGACGGGCGAAGAGCGGGCGCAGCTTCTTGAGCGTCTGCCAGGGTGGACTGTGCGCTATGAGAACGGCGTCCCCGTTCTCGTCCGCTTGTTTGTGTGCGCCGACTTTGCAGCGGCGCTCCGTTTCGCGAATGCGATCGGTGCGATGGCGGACGCCGAGGATCATCACCCCCGTCTGGTCGTGGAGTGGGGGAGGGTCGAGGTGAGCTGGTGGACGCATACCATCGATGGGTTGCACCGCAACGACTTTATCCTTGCCGCGCGGACCGACGCCCTCGCGCAAACACTCTGATGGTCGCGCGCGCGGCGATCGACCGCGCTCTGCGACGTTAAGCCAGATCCGCTCCGCCGCGCCGTTCAGTTGCCCGGTTTAGCCGCGCCGACGGCGGCTTGCGGCCGCAAGCTCAGCCAGGCACGCCACGCTGTCGTCCCAGCCGATGCAGGCATCCGTGATGCTTTGCCCGTACACCAGATTGTCCCGAGAGGCGATCTTCTGATTGCCCTCGACCAGGTTGCTTTCGATCATGACGCCGAAGATGCGCTGTTCACCGTCGGCTACCTGTCGGCAGATGTCGGCGCACACGTTCACCTGGCGTTGGTGCTGCTTTTCGCTGTTGGCATGGCTCATGTCGATCATGACCCGTGCGTCGAGGCTGGCCGCCGCAAGCAGACGACTCGCTTCCTGCACAGACGCGCTGTCGTAGTTGGTGCGGCCGCCGCCACCGCGCAGAATCACGTGGCAGTCGGGATTGCCGGATGTGGAAAAGATCGCCGAGCGACCCTGCTTGGTGACCGAGAGAAAGATATGCGGGTGCGCGGCTGACTTGATGGCATCCACCGCCACCTGAATCGAGCCATCGGTACTGTTCTTGAACCCCACCGGGCAGGACAGTCCGGATGTCAGCTGGCGGTGAACCTGGCTTTCGGTCGTTCGTGCGCCGATTGCGCCCCAGCTGACGAGATCGCCGATGTACTGCGGCGTTATGGGATCGAGATATTCCGTGCCTGTGCCAAGCCCGAGGTCGGTGATGTCGCGGAGCACTCCCCGCGCGACCCGCAGCCCCGTGTTCACGTCGTAGGAATTGTCGAGGTGGGGATCGTTGATGAGCCCTTTCCAGCCAACCGTGGTGCGCGGTTTTTCGAAGTACACGCGCATGACCACCACCAGGTCCTGCTGATGGCGCAGCATTTCCTCATGCAGCCGCCCCGCATACTCGAGCGCTGCGCGGGGATCATGAATCGAGCAGGGGCCGACGACGACCAGCAGTCGCGGGTCGCGGCCATGCAGCACGTCTGCGATCAGACGGCGCGTGGTAAAGACCGTGCGCGATGCATTTGCAGTAATGGGCAGGTCGTCGATCAGCGCGGCGGGCGGAATGACTTCTTCCATGCCGGTGATGCGAATGTCATCGGTGAGGTACTTCATGCGCGCAGGCCTGCTGTCCGGCAGCTACCGGGTACCATGTAGAATACCCCAGTTTTCAGCATGGAGTGGCGGGCTGCATGCGCGCACCCCTTTCGGCATCGGTCCGGCGCCGCATTCTCGGCGATCTCGGTATTGAGGTCTGGCGCTTGCGTTCGACCCAGGCCGAAAGCGTCGCCCGGGCGCAGGTTATTGAGCCGCATACCGACCGCGAGCTCGCTAGGGCGGCGGCGCCCTTGGCGTCGGCGCCCGTTGCACCTGCGCCGTCCGCCGCTGCTGCGGGACCCAACTCAGCGAACACGCCGCACCCGGCGCGCGAGCCCTCAGCTATCCCTGCGCTGCGGGTGGAAGGCTACGGGCTCGCGCTGCCCGGCGCGGTCCTGTTGCTCGCCGGCAGACCGGTCGGTCGTGACGCGCGCTTTGCGCGCGATCTCCTCGCTGCCGCCGCGGGCTCCTATGCCGCAGAGCCCGAGCTGCGGCGTTTCGAATGGCCGCCCGCCCTGCCGTTGCCGGGGACGCAGTCGCCCGATGCGGCGCAGCGTGCGTTAGCCGCCTTTCTCGACAAATTGCTGCAGGACATGGGGGCAAAAGCGCTGCTGGTCGAGGCGGCCATCGCGGAGATGCTGCCGGCAGCATTCGCCGACGTCCTGGTCGTGCGTTTTCCGAATCTTTCCGGGCTTGCGCGCGAGGGTGCGGCCAAGCGCGCGGTCTGGTCGTCGCTTCAACCGCTTCACGCAGCGCGTCCGGGTGCAGCGTCTCTGCCGGTCACGCCGGACCCGTGAACATGACCGGCGATCCCGCGCGCGCTGCTTTTCGCGCCATGGCGGAATCCGATCTCGATGCGGTGTATGCCAACGAGATCGATGCGTATCCCTACCCGTGGACGCGGCAGAACTTTGTCGACTGCCTGCGTGAGCGCAAGGACTGCCGGGTCGTGATTGCCGCAGACGTGGTGGTGGGGCACGGCGTTCTCGCCGTGGCCGTCGGCGAAGCGCACATTCTCAATGTGTGCGTCGCACCGCGCCTGCAGGGATACGGCTTCGGTCGCGTACTGCTCACCCACCTGCTTGAACGCGCGGCGCATCTGGGTGCAGAGCTGGTCTTTCTCGAGGTGCGACCGTCCAACGCGCCGGCGCTCGCGTTGTACGACGCGGCGGGGTTCAACGAAATTGGTCGGCGCCGCGGTTACTACCCGGCTGCGCTCGGTCGCGAGGACGCGCTCGTGCTGGCGCTCGATCTGCGCGTGGCCGATCTCTTTGCCGCTTCGGCGCGTCCGCCAGGCGCTGCTTCCGTGACGCCGGACAGATGCTAGAATCCGCCGCCCCGTACGCCGAGCGGCACCGATGTCGACCGATCCGATCGTTCTTGAAGCAGAACGGCGACGCACGTTCGCCATCATCTCCCATCCGGACGCCGGCAAGACCACCATTACGGAAAAGCTGCTCCTGTTCGGCAACGCCATCGCGCTGGCGGGCACGGTCAAGGCGCGCAAGTCCGACCGCCACGCCACGTCAGACTGGATGGCGATGGAACAGGAACGCGGTATCTCCGTAACCACCTCGGTCATGCAGTTTCCCTATCGCGAACGCGTGGTGAACCTGCTCGATACACCAGGGCACGAAGACTTTTCCGAAGACACCTATCGCACGCTCACGGCGGTCGACGCTGCGCTCATGGTGATCGATGGCGCGAAAGGCGTTGAGCCGCGCACGATCAAATTGATGGAAGTGTGCCGCATGCGCGACACGCCCATCGTGACCTTCGTCAACAAGCTCGATCGTGAGGTTCGCGAGCCGGTCGAGATCATGGATGAGATCGAGGACATCCTGCAGATCCACTGCGCGCCAATGAACTGGCCGCTCGGCATGGGGCGCCAGTTTCGGGGTGTGTACGATCTTGTTCGAGATCGCATCGTCTGCTTCGAACATGGTCACGGCCACCACATCCATGACTACCCGGTCATCCAGGGTCTCGACAGCGCCCCGGCCCGTGCCTGGCTTGGCAGCGACTACGAGGACCGCGTTGCCGAGATCGAGCTCATTCGCGGTGCCAGCCACGCTTTCGACCTCGACGACTATCGGGCGGGCACCTTGACCCCTGTGTATTTTGGCACCGCGCTCGGCAACTTCGGCGTGCGCGAGATGCTCGACGGTTTTGTCGAGATAGCGCCACCGGCGCAGGCGCGGGCAGGTGACGGGCGTCTCATCGAGCCTGGTGAGCCACGCTTTTCCGGGTTCGTGTTCAAGATTCAGGCGAACATGGACCCGAAGCACCGCGACCGCATCGCCTTTCTGCGCGTCTGCTCTGGCCGCTATGAACAGGGCATGAAGATGCACCACGTGCGTCTTGGCAAGGACGTCAAAGTCGCGGATGCGGTCACCTTTATGGCAGGTGACCGTGTGCGCACCGAAGAAGCATGGCCGGGCGACGTCATCGGTCTGCATAACCACGGCACGATCCAGATCGGTGACACCTTTACCGAAGGCGAGCGCTTTCGCTTTCAGGGCGTGCCGAACTTTGCGCCTGAGCTGTTTCGGCGGGTTCGCGTGCGCGATCCGCTGAAGACCAAACAGCTCGAGAAAGGGCTTGATCAGCTATCGGAGGAGGGCGCGAGCCAGGTGTTCAAGCCGCTCGAGCGCAATGAGCTCATTGTGGGAGCCGTGGGTTCGCTGCAGTTCGATCTGGTGGCTTATCGTCTGCGCGACGAGTACCGCGCCGACTGTCTGTACGAGGATGCGAACGTGTACACCGCGCGTTGGGTAACGGCGAAGGATCCGCGCAAGCTTGAGGAGTTTCGCAACCGCAATCGCGAGCACCTTGCGATCGACGGCGGCGGGTATCTCGCGTATCTGGCGCCGAGCCGAGCCAACCTGCAGCTGACGCAGGAGCGGTGGCCGGATGTGGAGTTCCGCAAGACGCGGGAGCACTGAACAAGGCGCTATCATGCGCGGCAACGTGGGACCGGAGGCTTGTCCGGGGAGGGTGCCATGGACGCGGACCTCGAAGCAGGATTGCGGGCTCTCGCGGGCGGCGTGCCGCGGGGCGAGCTGGAGGCAGCGTTACTGGTTGCCCGTTGGTTGGACCCGGTATTTTCGCTGGAAAAAATCGGGGCGCAGCTGACTGGTCTCGCTGAACGCTGTGGTACGGCATTGCCGTGGGAGTTTCTGGGCGGGCTGGGTTTTGCGGGCGACGCGGATCGTTACGACGCGCCGGAGAATAGCCACATCGCGCGGGTACTCGAGCGCCACACGGGTATTCCCATCTCGCTTGCCATCGTACTCATCGAAGTGGCGCGCCGGGCAGGGCACACGGCGATCGGTCTCAATTTCCCCGGCCATTTTCTGGTGCGCGTCGACGATACGCTGGTGGATCCTTTTGCAATGCGCGCGATCGACGCCGCCACGGCGATGGCGGGGCTCCCCGAAGCCCAGCGTCATCGAACCGCCGCCGAACTGTTCGCAAGCGC
>DMUF01000222.1:0-194 GCA_003476445.1 Gammaproteobacteria bacterium
ATCGTCAGCACACGTTCGACAGTTGGGAGCTCGTGGCGCGCTACGTGATTCCGGAGATCAATCGGATGACAGTGGGTTTTCGTGCCTCGCAGCGTCACTTGATCGAGAATCGCGATTCCTTCGAACGCGCCGGCCAGGCGGTCATGGCGAAGATCATGTCTCACGAGGGAGCCACGCGCGCTCTCAAAGAGGGA
>DMUF01000222.1:489-842 GCA_003476445.1 Gammaproteobacteria bacterium
CTGCCGCGCAGGCGATGCCCGGGCACAACGCCCCCGACCTGCGCTCGGAGCGACAGAAGGCGGCGACCGGATCCGCAGCGGAGGACGTTGCGGGCGGTTGATGACACGGGTCCCCGCGGACCGAAGGCAAGCAGGGCTGTAGCCCTGCATTCATGCAGTTTTACAGGAGTACGTTACATGTCCGGCATCCAGGCCACGTTCAGCACCAGCAAGGGCGACATTGTCATTGACCTTCATTCCGAAGCGGCGCCGCTTACCGTGGCTAACTTTGTTAACCTTGCGCAGCGCGGGTTCTATGATGGTCTCAAGTTCCACCGGGTCATCGCCGATTTCATGATTCAGGGCGGCTGCCC
>DMUF01000222.1:1076-1509 GCA_003476445.1 Gammaproteobacteria bacterium
TCATGATTCAGGGCGGCTGCCCGCTCGGCACCGGGACCGGTGGTCCGGGCTACCGCTTCAAGGACGAGTTTGTTTCGTCGCTCCGTCATGATCGGCCCGGACGTCTCTCTATGGCGAATGCCGGGCCGGGAACGAACGGATCCCAGTTCTTCATCACCCATGTCCCCACCCCCTGGCTCGATGACGCCCACACCATCTTTGGCACGGTGGTCGGCGCTGCGGATCAGGCGGTCGTGGACGCCATCGCGCGGGGAGATACCATCAACTCCATCGCGCTCAGCGGCGATGTGGATACGCTGCTCGCCGGGCAGTCCGCAACCCTTGCGCAGTGGAACGCGGTACTCGATCAGAAGCGCTGAGCTATCCGCGCCACCTGCCAACGTGGTACGGTGGCGCCAGCTGAAGATTTAAGCGCCGGTCAAGCCGGCGCTCT
>DMUF01000222.1:1732-2048 GCA_003476445.1 Gammaproteobacteria bacterium
GCCGGTCAAGCCGGCGCTCTTCCGGGCAACGCCTCGCAGAATACCTGCTTTACCTTTGCCAACAACGAGCGCGCCGTTTGCGCGCAACGCCTCGCGCGTTATCGCGCTGCAAACCACGCGCCATCCGCGCTTTGAATGAAGGAAATCTACTGATGTCATTTTCCGAACTCGGGCTGGAGCCCGAGCTGCTTCGTGCCATTGCCGCCAAGGGCTACACGGAGCCAACCCCGATTCAGGAAGCCGCGATTCCGGCCTGCCTCGCGGGGCACGACGTGCTCGCTGGTGCCCAGACCGGCACGGGCAAAACGGCCGCATT
>DMUF01000222.1:2324-2622 GCA_003476445.1 Gammaproteobacteria bacterium
GCTGCCGCTGCTGCAGCTGCTGGGCAAGCCGGAGGGTACCGCGCCGCGGGTTCTGGTGCTGACGCCAACACGTGAGCTGGCAGCGCAGATCGCGGATAACGTGCAGGCGTACGGCGCGGAAAAGCGTCTGCGTACCCAGGTCATCTTCGGCGGCGTGGGCGAGCGACCACAGATCGATGGGCTGCGGCGCGGGTGTGATCTGCTCATTGCCACGCCTGGCCGTCTGCTGGATTTGTGTGGCCAGGGGTTCTGCCAACTCGGCTCGGTGCGACACTTCGTGCTCGACGAGGCAGACCGC
>DMUF01000222.1:2731-3434 GCA_003476445.1 Gammaproteobacteria bacterium
CGGGCGTCATCTTCGGCGGCGTGGGCAAGCAGGCCCAGATCGACCTGCTGCGCGCCGGCATCGACGTGCTCGTCGCCACCCCGGGGCGCCTGCTCGACCTCATGGGCGAGGGCTACGTCAAGCTGAACCAGGTCTCGATCCTCGTGCTCGACGAGGCAGACCGCATGCTCGACATGGGCTTTATCCATGCCATCAGGCGCGTACTCGAGCGTCTGCCGCGCAGCCGGCAGAATCTGCTCTTTTCCGCGACCTACACGCCGGAGATTCGGACGTTAGCCTCGGGATTTCTGCGTGATCCGGTGGCGATCGATGTTGCCCCCCGCAACCGCACCGCGGAGCGGGTGGAGCAGATCGCCTTTCGCGCGGAGAAGGATGACAAGCGGCATCTGCTCGTACACCTCTTTCGACACGGCGCAGCAAGCGAGGGTCCCTGGACGCAGGCGCTGGTGTTCACGCGCACCAAGCATGGGGCGAACCGCCTCGCCGAGCAGCTGAATGGGGCCGGCATTGCGGCTGCCGCCATCCACGGCAACAAGAGTCAGTCAGCTCGGGTGAAGGCCCTCGCGGACTTCAAATCAGGTGCGATAACGGCCTTGGTTGCGACGGAAGTGGCGTCTCGCGGTCTTGATATTCGCGAGTTGCCCCAGGTCGTGAACTATGAGCTGCCGAACGTGCCCGAGGACTACGTGCACCGGATCGGCCG
>DMUF01000222.1:3735-4182 GCA_003476445.1 Gammaproteobacteria bacterium
CGCACCGCGCGCGCGGGTGCAAGCGGTGCAGCCGTGTCGCTGGTTGCTGCGGATGAGGCGCCGCTGCTGCGCGACATCGAGCGAACGATGGGGCAGCGGATACCTTTTCGACCTGCGCCGGAATTCGAGCGCCTGGCGCCCCGCGTCGAGCCGCCGCGCAATCAGGCGTCTTCCGGTGCCAGCGCTTCCAACATGGCGACAAACGCAGGGTCTTCTCCGCGCAGAAGCTGGGGCAGGGATTCCCGGAAGTCTGCGCGTCGCAGCCACTCGCGCATATAGTCTTCCCAGGACGACCAGCGGCGAGCCTGACGTGGCGACATGTCGGGCTCCCAGAGCAGCAGATAGGCCCGCTCGAACAGTGACACCAGCATGTGAAAGATGATCAGCATGCGTTCCTGCTGCTCGGGCGTCATGGCGGGCGTTCTCTCAGCCAGGAACAGCTGCAGG
>DMUF01000222.1:4503-6057 GCA_003476445.1 Gammaproteobacteria bacterium
ACGCTCCTTACGCTGCTCGAACAGAAAGACGTAGATGGCGAGCGGCAGACCAAAGACCGTCACAACATAGCTGAGAAGCTCCCAGTGCTCGAGCAACATGTCTGCACGCTCCGCGATCGCCCAAAGGCGATCATGCGCGGGATGTATGCCGGTTGCCATCCGTAGACGCATCGGTGACAGTCTGCGTTGGGGAAAAGGCTGTTCTGGGGGGGCGATATGGGTCTTAAGGGAACGGCGGCGATCGTTGGCATTGCCGAGTATCCGCACCAGCGGCGCTACGAGGGGCGGCGAAAATTCACGCTGAGCCAGTGGGCTGAACTCACGCGCATGGCACTTGATGATGCCGGTCTCAGGGCGTCGGACATCAACGGCATCGTATGCTCTGACATTCGCGAAGCAGACATGTTTACACCCGCGACCGTGGTCGAGTACCTCGGTCAGCCGGTTAATTTCGCCGAGCGCATCGACCTTGGCGGCGCGACGGCGGTAGGCATGATCTGGCGAGCCGCGGCGGCGATCGAGCTGGGCATCTGCGACGTGGTGGTGTGTGCCCTGCCGGCACTACCGATCCCGACCAGTCCGCTGCCGCGCGAGCTCAATCCCGCTGTGTGGTATCAGTCCTCGAGCGCTAACTGGGGGTCGCCGCAGGCGGAGTTCGATATTCCCTTTGGTAATCTCGCGCAGAATTGTGGCTACGCCACCATCGCGCAGCGTTATGCAGCGGAATTCGGGTACGACCCTCGGGCCATGGCGCGACTGGTGGCCCAACAGCGCCGGAGCGGCGCGCAAAACCCGCTGGCGGCGTTTTACGGTGCGCCGGTTAGCGAAGACGATGTGCTCGCAAGCAAGATGATCGCCGATCCGCTGCGCATGCTCGAGATCGTCATGCCTGTGGCTGGCGGTGGGGCCGTGGTGCTGGCGAGTGCGGAGGTAGCGGCGCGGTGCCGTCACCGACCTGCGTTCGTGAAAGGGTTTGGTGAGCATCTCACCATCAAGACACCCACCTACGCGAAGGATTTGTGTCGCACCCCGGTTGGTCCAGCGTCACGTCAGGCCTTTGGGATGGCGGGTCTGACCCCCGCAGCGGTCGATGCTGCGGAGATCTACGACTGCTACACGATTACGGTACTGCTGACGCTCGAAGACGCCGGGTTTTGCGGCAAGGGTGAAGGCATGCAGTTCCTGCGTGATCATGATCTTTCCTATGCGGGTGACTTTCCGGTGAATACGCACGGCGGCCAGCTTGGCATGGGGCAGGCGGGTGCGGCGGGCGGTATGACCCAGGTTGTCGAGGCGGCGCGGCAGATCATGGGTCGGGCTGACGTGCGACAAGTCGCCGATTGCAACACCGTCTATGTCTCCGGCACGGGCGGCGTAATGAGCGAACAGAGCGCGCTGGTGCTGCAGGGGGGCTGAGCCATGGATATGACGATGATGAAACCTCTGCCTCACCCAACCCCGGTAACGCGACCGTTCTGGGACGGTCTTGCCCACGGTGAGGTTCGCGTGCAGCAGTGCACTGAGTGCAAAACCTGGGTGTTCTATCCGCGCAGC
>DMUF01000201.1 GCA_003476445.1 Gammaproteobacteria bacterium
CAAGCGGAGAACATCTATTCAACGCTGTACCGATACCAAAAGGGGATCACATTCATGGAACTGCTCTCGCAGGATTACATCTTCAGCTTCGGCTTCCGCTGGCTCCACATTCTTGTGGGTATTGCCTGGATCGGCTTGCTGTACTACTTCAACCTGGTACAGACCGAGTATTTCAAGGAAGCCGATCCGGCCGCCCGCAACGACGCGTTTGTTAAACTGGTGCCGCGTGCCCTGTGGTGGTTCCGCTATGGCGCGATGTTCACCCTGCTCACGGGTCTCGTGATGCTCGGTATTCGCGGTGCGGGCATTACGGCGGACATCACGCTCGGTGTCGTGATCGCCACCATCATGTTCCTGAACGTCTGGCTGGTGATCTGGCCGAATCAGCGCATCGTCATCCGCTCGAACGAGCAGATCAAGGCGGGCGGCCAGGCATTGCCTGAGGCGGCGGCAGCAGCGCCCAAAGCGGGTCTCGCCTCGCGCACCAATGCGACCCTCTCGATTCCGATGCTCTACCTGATGGGTTCGAGCGCGCATTACTCGAGCGGCGACATTGGCAGCAACAGCGTTGGGCTCATCATCGGTCTCGTGATTGTGGCCGCGATTGAGGCGAATGCTCTCTTCGGTAAGCAGGGCCCGATGACGACGGTGCGCGGGTTCATCACCTGCGGTCTGGCGTTGACCGTCGTGCTCGTCGGTCTGCTCACGTTCCTCTGATCTCCTTCCATTCCGCGGCGGCACCCGATCCGGGTGCTGCCGTTCGGAAGCCCTCACGTCCGCGTACTGAAATCTCGCTCACGCGCCGCCGCGCGCGTCGCTCACCGTCGTGCCCCGGTATACTGTGACCTCCGCGCCTGCAGGCGTGAACGTGTCATGTTTCGAGGAGGCCCGTGATGTCCGACCAGCCGGAGCGACCTTCGCTTTCTGCAATCCCTGAAGAAGCGCCGGTAGGTGTGCGCCGTGCGGCGTCAGCCGCCCGCCGCGGTCGGCCGGAGCGCGGTGCCGATACGGGACCTACGCCCGCGGCGGGGCGCGGACTCATCTATTCCCTGATTGCGCTGTCGCTGCTCGGTCTCGGCGCCGCCGGCTGGTTCATCGTCGGTCAGCAGGCGGCACTCGCTGCCAGCGCCGCGGAACTTGAGTCCGCGCGGGCGCGAATTCTCGCGCTCGAAGAGCGACTGCACATGACGGCGGAGAATCTCAACAAGAGCGGCGAGAGCACGACGGAAAAGATTGATTTCTGGGAGTCCGAGATCCGCAAGCTCTGGGATGTGGTCAACAAGCGCAATCTCGACATGATTAAAGGCAATACCGCGGGCATCGAGCGCCTCGACAAGGCGGTAGCGGAGGCGAGCGCGTCGGTCGCCGAAGTCAGCGCCAAAGTCGGTCGGCACGACGCGGCCTTTCAGCGCCAGGAGCAGATCGTTGATCAGGTCACCACGCAGGGCGCCCAGCTGCAGCAGACGCAGCGTGCGCTGCGTGATGCTGTTGATCGGGCCAACGCGGCGCAGCAGGGCGTGGCGGGGCTCAACGCGGGGCTCGCTAAGCGCGTGAACGAAACCGAGCAGGCGGTGGCGGCGTTCGATGCCTACCGCCTGCAGACCAATGCGCGCCTTGCGGACATCGAGCGCCGCATTGGCGCGCCTCCGCTCTGAGCCGCGCCGCTCACCACTCGCTGAAGACGGGAATCTCGAGCAGCCAGGACTCGAACTCGACCACGATGCTGTCTCCGCGGATTTCCCGCAAGGGCAGACCGGCAAGGACGCTGCCTTCGCGCAGCGTTACGCCGTTCGCGATGATCGTGCGTTCCATCGGATCGTCGGAATAGATCAGAGACGAAATCACGATTCCCGGCAGTCTGCTGCGAGCCGCATCCGGCAGATCCTCTAGATCGATGCGTTCCAGCGTCCTCACAGGCACGCTCGTCAGCGGTGCGCCAATGGGCGTTGAAGATGTGATCCCCGGCTGCGGAGCGGGTGGCGCTGTCATCGCGGGCGCTGCGGCGCCAGGCAAAGTGGTCGTCTGGGGGGACGGGGCGAGCGGGCTGGTTGCTGCCAGTGGAGCGGCTGTCAGAGCGCTGGCGGCGGGCGAAGCCGCCACGGGCGTCTCTGCGCCCTGGGGTTCAGCCGATGCGGCGGGTCCCCGGCTTTCACCCGCTGGCCGGGTGACCATGAACCAGGTCAACGCCACCGCGTTGAGCAGCAGGCCGATGGCAACCAGCGCCACCCAGGGGCGCGAACTCGTCGGAGCAGAGCTCGGCGCATCGAGGGCCGTCCTTCGGTAGGGATCGGATTCCGCCTCGCGACGGCGCAGGGCGTCAAGAACGAGGGACATCAGCGGCGCGCTCCTTGACGCTGACAAGACGCGGAAGTGATGCATCGGCGCGACGGATCAGCGCAATCCAGGTGGAAGGACCCACCACGCCGTCGGGCGGCAAACCCGCGTCGCGCTGGAACGCGATGACCGCTTCGTGCAGGGTCGGATCGAAGAACGACCGGTCCAGGCTGCCGGCGACGCGACGCTCTCGGTCCACAAGCGTGTCTCGAACCCAGGCGACGGTGGGGTGACGGTCGCCCGGGCGGATCGAACCGGCATAGTCCGGCGGCGTGCGCCAGAGAATGACAAAGCTTCCGTACCAGTGGTTTGCCAGGGTGCTTGTCTGCAGCGTCAGTGTCTGGTCGCCGAGCGCGAGCGTGACCAGTTCTCCTTCGAGTTCGATCACGGTGCCATAAAACGGGGTCGTTCCAGTATCCCAAAGCTCGATCACTGCCGGTAAGTCATAGTCAGCGACGTCCTGCCATGTACCGGTCGTGCCCAGGCACTGAAGGTTTACCCGCGGCGCGAGGTCGCAGGGAATCATATCCGCGGTCACGCTGCCGACATCGGCATTCCAGCGATCGTAAGCAGCCGCATAAGCGCGTGCCTGCGTCTCCGCGCTGGTCAGATCAGGGCGTGTGAACTCGTCGAGGCTCGCGTTCGGCGCCGGCGTTGGAAGCGGCGCCACCGCGGGCGTTACCGGCCGCTGGGCAAGGCTGGCCGCGGTGCTCGCGGTCGAGCCGCGCTCGGCACGTGAGTCGCTGGGTGCGGCGGTCGGGGTTCCATCCTGCGCGATCTCGTTTGAGCCGTCGTCGATCGGGGCTGATTCAGGTGTGCTACCCGTATCGGCGATAGCTGGCGTCGCGTCCGGCGCTGCCGCGCGGGTGCCGGTCACGACCACGGGGTTGTCGGATGACGTGAAGGCGAACCAGCCCGTCACAATCGTGATCCCCAGAAGCACCAGGGCAGCGGTCACGGCGATACGCTGCTGCCAGCGGCGCCCGGGAAGACCGAGCACCTCACGCGAGGCCGTGCCGATCAGACGCCAGCCTACCCGGTGCTGACCGGCAGCGTAGGCGCCGAGCAGCGCGCGATCCGCGATCAGGTTGATCAGACGGGGGATGCCGCGAGATATCCGGTACAAGCGCCGCAGAGCTGGTCGAGTGAAGATCAGCGCGCTCCCGCCCGCGCGCTGAAGGCGATGGATCACGTAGGCCTCGGTTTCCTGGCGATCGAGTCCACGCAGGTGGTAGCGGGCCGTGATGCGCTGCGCCAGCTGTCGCAGTTCCTTCCGTGCGAGCAGATCCAGAAGCTCCGGTTGCCCGAGCAGCATGATGCGTAGCAGTTTGCGCTTGTCGGTCTCAAGGTTGGTGAGCAGACGGATCTGCTCCAGCACCACGGGCGCCAGATTTTGCGCTTCATCGATGATGAGCAGCGTGCTGCGCCCGGCGGCGTGGGCCTCGAGCAGATGTGCGCTCAGAGCGTCGACGTAATGCTTGGTCGATGCGCGATCCGCGTGATCGTAGGTAATACCGAGCTCATCACAGATCGTCTCGAGCAGCTCTCGCACCGTGAGGCGCGGGTTCAGGATGAAGGCCACGTCCGTATCCGGTGGCATCTCGCGCAGCAGATTGCGCAGCAGCGTGGTTTTGCCGGTACCTACTTCTCCGGTGATCAGAACGAAGCCGCCCTGGGTAAGACCGTAGCTCAGATGCGCAAATGCTTCCCTGTGCCCCGGGCTCAGGTACAGAAACTCGGGGTCTGGCGCGATCGAGAACGGTGCTTGACGCAGGGTGAAGTGTTGTTCGTACATCGTCGTCCGCCTGCTTAGCCGGAGTCCGCGCGCAGCAGGGCGATGCGCTGGTCCTTGTCCTGCCAAAGTCCCTCGATCAGTGGCGCGAGGGCTGCTCGCACATGATCCGGATCTCCCGCGCTGTGGACCTCCGAGGGAAGTGGCAGCACACGCACGTGGCACTGCACCTGCGGACAGCGCCCGCAGAGAAAGTCCCAGAAGGTCGGTACGCCGGAGGGATAGACCAGCGTGACGTCGAGAACGCGGTGGATTTGCGCCGACAGGGCGCTAACCACATAGGACACACCGCCGAGCTTTGGATTCAGCAGATGCCGAAAGCGCGTTTGCTGCGCCGCGTGTTTCGCCGGTGTGAAACGCGTGCCCTCGACAAAATTCAGCACCGCGGTGGGGTGCTCGAGGAACCGGTCACAGGCGCGCAAGGTCGCTTCTCGGTCACGCGACGCGAGTTCGGGACGGCGTTCAATCGCCTCGCGGCTCAGCCGACGCACGATGGGGAAGCCGAGCAGCCACAGGGCGACGCCGAACAGCGGAATCCAGAGCAGCTGCTGCTTGGTGAAGAACTTGAGTGGAGGCAAACGCCCGGAAAAGAGCGTTTGCAGCACGATGATGTCGGCCCAGGTCTGATGATTGCAGAGCACCAGATACCAGCGATCGCGCAACAGGGCCGCGGGGTCTTCGACCACCACATCGAGCCGAGTGATTCTCAGCCAGCGCAAGAGCAGGGCGTTGCTGCCCACCCACGCATCGATAATGCGGTTCATGCCGGCGCCGATCGCCCGCGCGCCCGCGCTCAGTCCGGTACGGGCGCAGAGAGCTCGAACCAGGGCAATGGGGTAGAGCACCACGCAGGCGAGCAGGGTGTCGACGATGATCACGGCGAGAAAGGTCAGGCCGCGCAGCAGATTCATGTGGGCGGGATGTCCTTGGCGAAGCATGACTCTACCACGCCCAACCGGGGCAAGGGTGCTGATCCCGGCGGTCCGCGGCAATGGCGTGCTGATCCTGGCGCCTCGTCCGCAGTGACGTGCGACAATGGCATTCGCATTGGGGGGTAACAGGGCGTGACCACGTTCTACTGGTACGATCTCGAAACATCGGGGACGGCGTCCCGCTGGGACCGCATCACGCAGTTCGCCGGACTGCGAACGGATGCCGAACTGAATGAAACGGGCGAGGTCGAGTCGTTTCATGTACGGCTTCCCGACGATGTCCTGCCAAACCCGGATGCGGCATTGGTCACGGGGCTGACCCCGCAGATGCTGCGCGACTCCGGTGTGAGCGAGTGGACCGCATTGCGCCGTATCAACGCGCTCTTTGCCGTGCCAGGCACGTGCACGGTGGGATTCAACACGCTGCGATTCGATGACGAATTCGTGCGCCACGGTCTGTATCGCAATCTGATGGATCCCTACGCCCGCGAGTTTCGCAATGGCAACTCGCGCTGGGACATCATGGATCTGGTGCGTGCGACGGGGGCGCTCCGTCGCGAAGGATTGGAATGGCCGGTGGATCAGGAAGGACTGCCGGTTTATCGACTCGGTGAGCTGACGCGTGCCAACGGGATCGAGCACGGACAGGCGCACGACGCACTCTCTGACGTGCGCGCGACGCTCGGGCTGGCACGCCGCCTGCGCGCTGCGCAGCCAAGACTCTTTGATTACTACCTCACCCTGCGCGACAAATCCCGCGTTCGCGCGTTGCTTGAACCGCCGGGCGCGCAGCTCTGCGTGCATGTATCCGCCATGTACCCCCGTTCCCGCCGCGGGCTTGCGCCGATTGTTTCGGTGGGGCGCCACCCGACTAATGCGAATGTGATGATCGTTGCTGATGTCAGTCAGGACATCGATGGGCTTCTCGAGTGGACGGAAGACCGGATTCGCACCGAGCTCTATCGACCGGACAACCCGGCGCGACCGCCGCTCAAGGAAGTGCGCATCAACCGCTGTCCGTTCATCGCGACCGCCGACGTTCTGGAGGATGAGCATTGGGTCTCGCTGGGTATTACCCGGCGCGAGGCGGCAGAGCGACAGCGCCGTTTGCGCCGCACCGATGTGGCGCAAAAGATCCTGCGCGTGTTTGCGCCGCGACCTCGCACGCCGGCGGAGGATGTGGAGGCGCAGCTGTATGACGCCTTCCTGCCGGATGCCGATCGGGGACGCGCGGAAACACTGCAGGGCGCGCTTGAAGAAGGACGCTGGACGGATCTGGACTTTCGCGATCGTCGCCTGCCGCTGCTCGCAGCGCGGCTCAAGGCGCGATCTTTTCCTGCGCTCCTCGATGACGGTGAGCGGGCGGACTGGGACGCCTTTGTGCGTGACAAGCTTTCGAGCGCAGGGCCCTGGCTCGGTCTTGACCGCTATCGCGCCCGAATTGACGAGCTGATGAACGAGCGCGGGCAGTCAAGCACACGCGACGCGGAGCTGCTCGGAGCGCTGCGCGCACACGGGGTCGATATCGCAGCGCGATACGACCTGGGCGGCTGAAGAACAGTCAGCCGTTTCTGACCGCATGATCTGTCCGGCTGACAAAAGTCAGGCGCGCCGGGCTTTAGCCAGATAAGCGTCGTACGACGAGTGCGTCGGATCGAAGTCGATGTCCATCGGCGGGTCGTGCTGGATCCCGACAAGCCAGGGAACGGAGCCGGCCAGGGCTTGAGCCGGCACGACAAACTCGTCCCACGGATAGCTTTCGCTGCCGAAATAGTTACCCGGCGAGTCGCCCCCGGAAGAAAAGACGAGCTCACCTCGTTCCAGAGCCTTCTGTAAGGCCGCCGGCGCATCATGCTCGCGTGCGAGAGCGATCTGCGCCGCACGTTCTGCAGGCGTCAGAATGATGAGCCTGACGACGGAACCGTTGGCGCGCAGCATGAGGAATCCGCTCGGGTCTTCGACGTAGTAGTACTCGACCAGGCGCTCGCGTTTCATCAGTTGCTGCACATAGGAAGCAATCGCAGGGTCGCTGAAGAGATGCGAGCTGTGCAGATCAAGCGCGAGCTGCAGCCGCGCGAGTGACTGCCGGAAGTACTCGCTTTCCATATCGAACATGTAACCGACGAGCGCATCGATGTCCTGGGCACGCTGTTTCTGCAGGAAATGATGCAGGCGGCCCTCGTTGAAGAGGTCTACTGCGAGACGCTCGTCTGCAACCCCGGTAAGCATGGCGCGTCGCGTGTAGGGGTCTGTCATGCGGTCGAAGAACTCCACCGCGTTCATCGAAGGCATCGCGTAATCGACCAATGCCACGGAGATGCGGGCGAAACGCTCGGTGTTTGCGAGCTCCGCCTCGATCAGCGAAATGTCCAGATGCAGCGCCGCGGTGCTGTTACCCGTTCGATCAAGCGCGAGCGCGAGGTCGGCTATCGGTGCCGGGCCGCGGGGCTGGTTGACGAACTCGAGTGCCGGCTCCGGCTGCGTGAATACGCGCAGCGCCATCGTGTCTGGCAGTTCGAGCTGCAGACTCTCGAGAAAACGCTCGTTGTCATCAACGAAACAGAACGTGGTTGGATGAAAGTACGGTGCGAGACGGAACACCCGCTGCTGACCCCGGACGCTCACGACAGCAGGTCCAGCAACGCGGCGCGTTTCGCGGGCGACAGTCCGCGGAATCGTCGCACCAGGCTGAATTCCTCAACGGAAAGTTCGCGTTGTCCGCCAGCCGTGGGGTTCATTGAAGCGGGTCCTGGCAGCACAGGTCGCTGATCCACCGGCGCCTCGCCGAAGCTCTGCTGCAGACGTGCGATCATGTCGGAGTTGAGACTGCGTCGATAGTGAGCGGCGGAGTCAGCCAGTCGGTCGCGCAGGCTTGTGGGCAGACGCACGAGATACTTGTAGTTTTTCTCAGTCATCGGCAGCCTCGTCTCCACCCCCGAGGAACTTACATGGGAGCGCGCGCCGTCTCAAGTTTGTGCGTGTTCCTGTATCTCGGCCCGATACGCCGACGCGAGCTCTGATTCGTAGTTGTAGCTGGTCGCCGGACCAACCGATCTTTGCAAGGAGAACGCGCAATGAGCGCGATTGGCGAGCTGGAACCCTTGGTACGGGACAATATCCGCATGGCGGCCTCGCTCCTGCTGGTGCGGGATCGTCCGGGTGGTCCCGAAGTCTTCATGGTGAAGCGCCCCGGTGGCGTCGATTTTCCGGACCTGCACGTTTTTCCGGGCGGAAAGCTCGACCCTGCGGATCACCAGCCAAGCTTGCTGGACGGTGTGACCGAAACCGATGCCGATCTCGCCCTTGGCGTCAGGGGAGGCAGTCGCTATTGGGTAGCAGCCATTCGTGAATGTTTCGAGGAATGCGGCGTGCTGCTGGCCTCGCGCGACGAGGCGCTGATCCGTCTCGGGGCTGAAACTGAGCGCGACCGGTTCAATCGCTATCGCCAGGCGTTGATCGATCGCAGCCTGGATATCGCGACACTGTGCACGCAGGAGGGTTTGCGCCTTGCGGGCGATCGCGTGCGTTACTTCAGTCACTGGATTACGCCGGAACAGGCGCCGCGGCGGTTCGACACGCGATTCTTCATCGCTGCCATGCCGGAAGAGCAGGATACGCTTGCGCATCACTGGGAGACGGCCGGCGAGGAATGGGTCCGTCCGGCGGACGCGCTCACGGCGCATCGCTCGGGGCGCCTGCTCATGATCGCCCCGACGCTGGTCACGCTCGAGAGTCTTGCGGCCTGTCACAGTGTTGTCAGCATCATGGCGGCAGTAGCCGCGGAAGCGCATCTTCCGCCGCTCACGCCTGCGCTGCGGGAGCAGGGCATGCATACGCTGCGCTGAAGTCGCCGCGCGTAATGAACAGACAGCAGGGAGTGGTTGGATGAAGCGGGATCAGAGTCTCGATTGGGCGGTGGTGGATCAGGACCTGGGTCCGGACCTGATTCTCTTCAAGGCACGTTACGATCACTGCCAGCACCCGGAAAGCGGTCGAGTGCTGCGGCGGCTGGTGCTGGAGTCGGTCGATTGGGTGAACCTGGTGGCGCTGACCGCGGATGGCCGCTGTGTCATGGTGCGACAGTTTCGCTTCGGTGTGGGTTACAGCACGCTCGAGACCCCCGGCGGCATGGTCGATCCCGGCGAGGCGCCGCTGGCGGCGGCGCAGCGGGAACTGCGGGAGGAAACCGGGTACACGGGCGGCGAGTGGACCTATCTCGGTGCCGTGGAGCCCAACCCCGCCTTTCACGATCATCTCTGCCATCACTTTCTTGCGACCAACGTGGTGCCGACTCATGATCAGGCGCTGTCGGGGGGTGAGGCGATTCGCGTGGACCTCATGACGTCAGAGCAGGTGCGCGCAGCCGTGCAGTCGGGCGAACTGCGTCACGCGCTGGCCCTGTCGGTGCTCGCGCGCGTATTTGATCTGTGGCCGCGACCCTTTGTTCACACCGCGATGCCCGCGCCTGCGGATGCGCCGCGTCGGCTGCAGTCCTAGGATCCCTGCAGGTGTTGGTCCACAATCAGGTCGCGATTCACAGGCCATCATACGGAGGGCGTTGCCAGGGCGATGGCTGAGTCACAGAACCAGCGTTTGTTGTCCACGGCCCTGCCGGCACTCAGCTCCGTCGGCTATGACTCCACGACAGCGGACTCCTTCGCGTTGCTCATTGTGGACGACGACCCCGGGCTGTTGCGCAGCCTGAACGACCTGCTCGTGCTGCACGGCCACCGGCCGGAACAGGCCCTTGGTGGGCGACAGGCGCTTGCTGCGCTGGAACGCTCCGCGTTCGATATCGTGCTGCTCGATCTGGTCATGCCGGAGGTCAGCGGACAGCAGATTCTCGAGTTCGCGGCGGAACGCGGGCTCAACAGCAAGATCATCGTCGTCAGCGGTGAACATTCCTTCGAGGCTGTACATCACGCCCTACGCTGCGGAGCCTTTGGCTATGTGCGCAAACCCTATGATCCGCGCGAACTGATAGCCACGCTCGATAACGCGCTGCGTCAGCATCGTCTGGAGCGGGACAACGCGCGCATGCAGACGCAGCTGCGTGATTCCGAGTCGCTGCATCGGTTCATCGTGAACAGCTCTCCGGATCTCGTGTACATCCTCGATCCGGAAGGGCGCATCACGTTTGTGAACGACCGTGTTGAGCCGATGCTCGGATACCGCCGCGAGGAATTGATCGGCCGTCACTTTCACGAGCTGGTCGACGCGAACTCGCTTGAGGCCGCGCGCGACCAGTTCATCGAGCGTCGTACCGGGCGCAGAGCAAGCGCGCAGTTCGAGGTGCGGCTGCGGCGGCGACCGGTGCGCGATGACCTGCGCGCAACGCGCTCGCATCTCGTCTGGGCGGAGATTACCTCCCAGGGCATCTATCGTGACGCGAACGAGCGCGATGCAGCCGGTTTTCTCGGCAGCTACGGGACCGCGCGGGACGTTTCGGCGCGTAAAGAGGCGGAGGAAACGATCAGTTTCCAGGCCTACCATGATTTGCTCACGCATCTGCCAAACCGCGTGCTGCTCAAGGACCGGCTGTCGCTTGCCATCGCCCAGGCGGCGCGCAACGGCCGCATGCTCGCAGTACTGTTCCTTGATCTCGACCGTTTCAAGGTGGTCAACGATACCTTGGGGCATTCGGTGGGTGATCGGCTTCTGCAGGCGGTCGCCGGGCGTCTGAGCAGCAGCCTGCGCGCGGGTGATACGTTGGCCCGCTTTGGGGGCGATGAATTCACGTTGCTGTTGCCCGACATCCGGCGCCGAGAGGATGCCGGGCTGATCGCAGACAAGATCCTGGAACAACTGAAGCGCTCGTTCACCATTGATGGGCACGAACTCTTCGTGGGCGCGAGCATCGGCATTGCCATCTATCCCGAGTCCGGCGCGACGGAAGAAGCACTTGTTCAGAGCGCGGACATCGCCATGTATCACGTCAAGGCGCGCGGCAAGAATGGCTACCAGTTCTTTTCCGAGGCGATGAACGAATCGCTGTCCTCGCGGCTCGCGCTCGAGCGCGAACTGCGCAAGGCGCTGAGTGCGGATGAGCTCGAAATTCATTATCAGCCCGTGGTCGCAGCCAGTAGCGGGCGCATCACGGGCGTGGAGGCGCTGGTGCGCTGGCGGCACCCCGTCCGCGGGCTGCTCGAGCCGGATGCCTTTCTGCCGATCGCGCTTGAGACCGGGCTGCTGCCGCAGCTTGATCGCCGGGTGCAGCGGCAGGCGCTCAAGGATCTGGCGCGGTGGCGCACTGCGGGCAACGCCGAGCTGCGGCTTGCGGTTAACGTGTCCGCGCATCAGCTTGAGCTCGAGCAGTTCGTGCCGCAGCTGCTTGCTGATGTGGCAGAGGCAGGGCTGTACCCCGCCGACGTCAAGCTCGAGATCACCGAAAATCTCATGCTGCGCGATATCGATATGGTGGTGCCCAAGCTGCGCGCGCTGCGTGCGGCGGGCGTGCGCATTGCCATCGATGACTTCGGCACCGGCTACTCGAGCCTCAGCTATCTGCGGCAGTTTCCCGTGGACGCACTCAAGGTAGATCGATCCTTTGTCGCTGATATCCGCGCGGATGCGGGAGATCCCAGCATTCTTGATGCGATCGTTGCCATGGCGCGCGGACTCAAGCTCGAGCTCGTGGCTGAAGGCGTCGAAAACCGCCTGCAGCTCTGCCGGCTCGTGGCGATGGGTTGTACCGAGCTGCAGGGCTATGTGTTCAGCTGTCCGGTGAATGCCGCGCGGTTCAGCGAATTCCTGCAGGAGCAGCCCTTCATTGCGCTGCTCGCGGCGGTGCACGAACAACCCTGATCGGTTCCCTGGGAACCCGCACCGCGGTTGATGTCGGGCGCATGCGGGCGTCCCGCGCTGGAACTCGCGTTCGAAGGAATGGACAATAAGCGCGCGCGCCGCGCCTCCGGCTACAGCCCGGCTGATGACCCCCATGCCGAGACTTCATCGTGGAAGGATTTACCACTCGCATCGTACATAGCGATCGGCTTGACCCGATCGAGCACGGCTCGTTGCACAAGCCCGTGCACTCGAATGTTGCGTACGGTTACAGCGACGCGCGCGAGCTGGCGGCCGTGTTCCAGGGCACGAAGGCGGGCATGACCTACGGACGCCAGGTGAATCCCACCGTCACTGCGCTCGAGGCCAAACTCACGCGCATGGAGCAAGGTGTGCAGACCGTGTGCTTCAGCACGGGCATGGCGGCGATCGGTTCGCTCATCTTCTCGCTCTTGCGTGCGGGCGATCACTTCGTGTCGAGCGCGTTTCTGTTCGGTAACACCAACAGCCTGTTTCAGACCTTTGCGACGCACGGGGTCGATGTCACCTTCGTTGACGCGACCTCAGTCGAGGCGGTCGAAGCGGCCATCACGCCGCGCACGCGTCTCGTCTTCGTCGAGACCATTGCCAACCCGCGCACGCAGGTGGCGGCGCTCGAGGAAATCGGCGCGCTCTGTCGCGCGCGCGGACTCATTTACGTGGTGGACAACACCATGACGTCGCCGTACCTGTTTCAGCCGCGCACCGTCGGCGCGAGTCTGGTCGTGAACAGCCTGACCAAATACATCGGCGGGCACGGCAATGCCCTGGGCGGCGCCATCACCGATGTGGGCAACTTTGACTGGGCGAGTTTCGACAACATCCTCGAGATCTATCGCAAAGGTGCGCCAGAGCGCTTTGGCATCACTCAGATCCGTAAGAAAGGGCTTCGAGATTTCGGTGCCGCGCTGGCGCCCGAGGCAGCGCATCACATTGCGGTCGGCGCGGAGACGCTGGCGTTGCGACAGGATCGCCAGTGCAGCAACGCGGCTGCCATGACCGCGCTGCTCGAAGCGCACCCGAAGGTCGCGCGGGTTTACTACCCCGGCCTCCCAAGCCACCCGCAGCATGACCGCGCCCGCGCGCTCTTTCGCCACCCCGGCGCGCTGTTCAGTTTCGAGCTGCGACCGGACGTGGACATCTGGGAGTTCCAGGCGCGCCTCGATGTCATCGTCAAGTCGAGCAACCTGGGCGACAATCGCACGCTGGCGATCCCGGTGGCGCATACCATTTACTACGAGATGGGGCCGGAACGTCGCGCCAGCATGGGCATCGCGGAATCGCTCATCCGCATCTCGGTTGGCATTGAGGATACGACGGACCTGATTGCCGACCTGGAGCGGGCGCTCGCGGGCGAATAAGGGGGAGACATGGATCGAACGGAAAACCGGTCGCAGGGTCGGTTGCAGGACAAGGTGGCCGTGATCACCGGCGGCGCTGGCGGCATTGGCCGTGCGGCGGGCGCTCTCTTCGCCGCCGAAGGCGCATCGGTGTTGCTCGTTGATCTGAACGAAGACGCGCTGCGTGAGGCCGTGCGCAGCATTGGCAGCAATCGCGTGAGCTACTGTGTCGCTGACGTCACGCGTGCGGCGGACAACGCGGCGATGTTTGCGTGTGCGGAAGAGCGCTACGGCGGCGTCGATGTGTTTCTCGCCAACGCAGGCATCGAAGGCGACGTGCGTTCGATTGTCGACTACGACGAGGCGCGCTTCGACCAGGTGATGGCGGTTAACGTGAAGGGCGTTTTTCTCGGGCTTAAATCCGCTTTCCCCGCGATGGCGCGGCGCGGCGGTGGCAGCATTGTGATTACGTCGTCAGTTGCTGGTGTGCAGGGCGCGGCAGGGGTCGCGCCCTATGTAACCAGCAAGCACGCGGTGATCGGAATGATGCGGTCCGCTGCTCTGGAAGGCGCCGCTCAGGGCATTCGGGTGAATACGGTCAATCCGTCGCCGGTGGAAACGCGGATGATGCGCAGTCTGGAAGCCGGATTCGGGCCGGAGAACGCGGCCGCCGCTTATGAGCGGCTCAAGGCGTCGATCCCGCTGCAGCGCTACGGACAGCCGGAAGAAATTGCCCGGGTAATGCTGTTTCTCGCAAGCGACGACGCGTCGTGGGTAACCGGATCGGTCTACATGGCCGACGGCGGGAATACGACCTGATGGCTGCGGCGCTGCTCGAAACGCGTCTTGGACTTCCCAACCGCCGCTCCGGCAAGGTACGCGATCTCTATGACGTGACGCTCGACGATGGGCGTGACGCGCTCCTGATCGTGGCTACCGATCGGCTGAGCGCCTTTGATGTGGTCATGGCGAACGGGTTGCCGGGTAAAGGCATCATCCTCACCCAGATCTCCAAGTTCTGGTTCGAGTTCGTGAGCGACACGGTCGAGCATCACCTGCTCTCGACCGACCCGGCGGATGTGCCTGGTTTGTCGAGTGAGGAGCGTGCGCTCCTTGAAGGTCGCATGATGCTCTGCCGGCGCACCGACGTGGTGCCGATCGAATGCATTGCGCGCGGCTACTTAACCGGCAGCGGTTGGAAGGACTACCAGACCACCGGGGCGGTCTGCGGCATCGCTCTGCCCGCGGGGCTTCGCAACAGCGACCGGCTGCCCGAACCGCTCTTCACGCCCTCCACCAAGGCGGCGACGGGTCACGACGAGAACATCAGTTTCGACCAGGCTGCCGATCAGGTCGGCGCAGCGCGCATGACCTGGCTCCGGGATACCACGCTTGGCCTCTATGCCCGCGCGCGCGATTACGCGCTGTCGCGCGGCATTATCCTTGCGGACACCAAGTTCGAGTTCGGTGTGCCGCCGGGGGCGACCCAGCCGATCCTGATCGATGAGATTTTCACGCCGGACAGTTCGCGCTTCTGGCCTGCGGATCGGTGGCAGCCGGGTGGGGAACAGCCGAGCTTTGATAAGCAGTTCGTGCGCAACTATCTGGAGACGCTGGTCGCCGACGGGCGCTGGAACAAATCGCCTCCGGGTCCGGAACTGCCCGCTGATGTGGTCGAGCGCACGCTCGAGCGCTACCTTGAAGCGTTCGAGCGCCTCACGGGCACGTCCCTCACGCTACCTTGACGGCGTCCGATCGCAGCGCGCAAATCTTGGCGGAGCATTCGCCTATGGACTGGGGCCGCTATCGCGCGCTCTGTGACCGTCCGGATGTGATGTCGCGCTGGCTGCTTGAGCGCACGGCGTCTGTGCTCGATGGCGAGGGAGCGCATGAGCTTGCGCGTGAAGTTCGAGCCCCGCTTGCGCGCCTCCCGCTGCCCCGGCCTCAGGATCACCGCGGTCCTGATGACCTCGACATGTTTTCAGTGCGCTGGTCGCCCGTGATCGTGGCGGCGCTGGCAGCGCAGCTCGAAGACCTTTACGCCGCAGGCGGGCTCGAGCGGGCGTTGGGGCTGCGCGGCGCCCGTGGCGTGGTGGCAGCTTGGCGCGAATTTGCCGCCTTTGCGGCGTAGTCTTTGGTTATTTGCTGATAGCGAATTGTTCTTTCCACGGCGATGGGTGAGGGACTACCGTGCTTCTCCCGATTTGCCGCCCGACGCGATCCGACACCATGAACGCGATTCCCGCCCAACGTGCTCCCGAACTGCCGGACGCGGCTACCGTCGCGGATTGGGATCTGGCGTTTGCGCGCATGAGCGTGGTGGATCGAGTACGCATCGCATTACGCGAGTTCCCCGGTCCCCATGTGCTTTCTTCTTCGTTCGGCGCTCAGGCCGCGGTCAGCTTGCATCTACTGGTTCGTGAGTGTCCGTCGCTACCGGTGGTCCTCATCGATACCGGGTATCTGTTCCCGGAGACCTACCACTTCGTGGATGAACTCACCGAACGTCTCCAACTCGATCTGAGGGTCTATCGCAGCGTGCGCAGCCCCGCCTGGCAGGAGGCCCGCTACGGCCAACGCTGGTTACAGGGAGTCGAGGGGATCGAGGCTTACAACCGCGAGAACAAGGTCGAGCCCATGCAGCGCGCGCTCCGCGAGCTCGGGGCGAAAACCTGGTTCTCCGGTCTCCGGCGCGTTCAGGCTCAAACGCGGGCAGCAACACCGTTCGTCCAGCTGACCGGCGGTCGTATCAAGGTGTCTCCCATTGCGGACTGGTCCGATCGCCAGGTGCACGAGTACCTCAAGGCGAACGATCTCCCCTATCATCCGCTCTGGGAGAAGGGCTACGTCTCGATTGGTGATACGCATACCACCCGTTCGCTCGCGGAGGTAGACAGTGTCGAAGAGACGCGGTTCTTCGGACTGAAGCGCGAATGCGGGCTGCACGAGGACCTCGGGGAACTCTCCGGTCTCTGAGCTCCGCGCCGGGCGGGTAAAGAGCGGGTAAGAGGAACGCATGGCATCCGATCGATCTGCGGCGGTCGCGCCGCCTGGGCTCGCGCCCGGAGAAACGTTTGGTGACGCCACCCTCGCTCTGATCGAGCGCCTGCTGCAAGACGGCGCGCGCCATGTTGTCGCTCTGATGCGACATTCCGCCCGGGAATATGCGCCGGGTGTGCATGATCTGCAGAATCCGCTCACGGTCGAAGGTCGCGATCTCGCCCTGCGCCTTGGTACCGCACTCCCAAAGACGCTCACGGTGCGTGGTTACGCGAGTCCGCCAGCGCGCTGCATGGACACGGCGGCGCTCATCATGGAAGGTCATCGCCTTGCCGGAGGCAGTGCGACCCGACACCGCCCGGTCGAAGCGCTGGGCGTCTTCTACGCGCTTGATCAGATGAAGATGTGGAAGGGGCTGAGCGGAGCGGGAGGTCTTCCGGCCTTCATCGGGCAGTGGGTCAGAGGTGCTGTGCCTCCGGACGCCCTCATTCCCGCTGCTCTCGCCACGGACCTGTTGCTGCGGGTGCTCGCGGCGCGGCTGCGCGATCCCGTTGCAGAAACCTCGCTCGATCTCTGCGTGTCACACGACATGAGTCTGCATCTTCTGCGCGCCGTGCTATTCGAGGAACCTGCCGCGACGGCCGCGCCCGTGCGTTACCTCGACGCGCTCGTGCTCTACGAGCGGGAGGGTCGGCTCATGCTCGCGAGTCACGATCGCGCGAGCATTGATATCACGGCCCGGATCACGGCTTCAGCCTGAGCCTCGAGCCTCGCCGCGCTAGGCTCACCCGCCGTACGCGGCGCTAGCCAGCTCGAGACGCGTCAGCGTTGTTCGCAGGGCCGCCAGCGGAGGGCGGGTGCCGGGCGCATCGCCCGCCGCCGCAATGGCTCGCGCATCGTTTCCAATACTTGTCCCGATACGCGCGATGCGGGCGCGCAGGGCGCTCGCCGCTGCGTCCGTGCTGGTACCATCCGTCGTGATCATGCGCAGCACGTCGAACGGGCTGAGCGCTCCCCCTTCGGTGCTCCCAGGCAGCCCGACTGCGGCAGCGAACATGCCGTCCAGACGCTGGTCGCTGCCGTAGCCGAGTGTGATGTTCGAGAGCGCGTGCAGCTCGAGATACAGATTTGATGCTGCGTCGTATTCGTTGCTGCGTCTCAGCTCGGCAGCAAGACGTTCCCGCCGTGGCGCCTGAGACTCCTGCCAGGCGGTCGCCAATATGGCGAGGAGCGCAGTGGCATCTGCCGCAGCATGTTCGGGTGATACGGCCGGCAGCGCGCTTGGGCTTGCGGGCCGCAGCTGCGCCACGAGCGGTTCGCCCTCGCATGCGGCGGCGGGCGCAGGCAGGTCCTGCCATACGACCGGACCGACGGTCTGCAGACATTGAGCGCGGCTGCAGGGACGCTCATCCTCGTGATAATCGAACTGGCAGGCTCGCTCTCCGGCATAACGCGCGATGGTGACCGGATGGGCATCGAGCGCGCCGGGCACGCGCGCGGGATCGGGGGTAAAGCGAACTTCGAGCGCCGCGCGAATCAGCGTTGAGCCGAGGAATGCATCCTCCGTGCGCCCCGGTGTCCGGGTGAAGGCAAGCGCTGCCGGGCGCAGCTCGGCAAAACAGAACTCGATGCGTCCAAGGCCCTCAAGTGCCGCCCACAGGAATGGCGTGGGAATAAGGTCGAGCGGTTCGGGAAGCTCGAAGCGGAATGCGTCCACTGTGTCCCGTTGCCAGGCGGCCTGCACCTCGGCGGGCTCGATCGGCTTGCCGAAAAAACGCCGTGATTCGGTGACCAGTCGCGTGGTCTCCGGTACGAACGCCTCCGCCGCCATGTCATAGCAGGAGGTCAGAGGCGCTGCGGCGAGGGTCGCCGTCGCCGCTACCCGCTGCGGACCGACCGGAGGCGGCTGATTCAGATCTTCCGTGACGCGCTTTCCATACGGATGCCGTTCAGGATGATCCAGGGTGTTGGCGCGTGCCAGCAACGCGTCCAGGGACTGACCATAGGCAGTGAGCAGCGTCCCCTGCAGATCCACTCGGGGCGTCGGTTGACCGTCGTTGCCGCGCGCCTCGGTAAGCGTTGCCAGCAGCTGCTCCGTGCGAGCGCCGGCGGCGTGGACCGACTGCAGAGTTTCGCGCCGGCGGATCTGCTCGGAGGCTGTCGCCGGGTGTTCCTGGTAGAGCCGCATCAGCGCGGCGGCGTGCTGCTGCCAATCCACGGGGTCCACCAGCGTCAGCGCGGCGCGTGTCTCCAGACCGCCGCGCATGGCGAACAGAGGATAGTGGTCATGGAACGGAAACTGTGCGTCCCCGGCGGTGAGATAGCGCGCGTCCAGCAGGAATTCGCTGGAGCGGGTTGCGTATTGGGCGCCGCGTACCGCGCCCTGCAGAAAGCGATCCTCGCAGCGGCGGAAATCGGCTGGACGCAGCCGGCCACTGGCAGCATCTCGATAGCGCAGGCCGAAGCAGCGCTCGTTTTCGGTTTCGAACGCGGTCACGCGGCGTGCCGCAGCGGCCTGATAATCGGCTGCGACCCGACGTCTACCCGCTGATTCCAGACGCTCGACGTCGGTTCGCAGCACTTCCACCGCAGCACCCAGATTCGCGACGCGCGCGTCGAGTGACTGGGTAGCGGCAAGCTCGGCCGCGTTCATGCGCGCGATGGACGTGCTGCTGGCCGCGCCGAGGGTGGCCACCAGACGTTCGAGGCCCGCCGGCAGCGCGCCACCCTTCGGGTCGTCATTGAACAGCGCGAGCGCCTGGACCCCGGCGAACAGCAGCCCCGCGGTAGCCGCGCCGGCGCCAAGGGTTCCCACCAGCGCACCCTGGGTCACCGCGGAGGTGAATTCGAGCACGGGCGCCCGAGTTACGGTGAACAGGTTGGCGAGATCAGGCTGTCCGGCAATCTGAGCGCCGACGCGACCGGCTTCGATCAGTCCTCCGAGCGCTTGGGACTCGGCGCCGGGTCCTATGGCGCTTGGGTTGGTTGCGCCCGATCCAGCCACGGGTGCTGAAGCCGCGCTACCGGCCAGCGGCAGGCGCGAGGTGATCTGTGCCCAGTAGTCGCGCGCCGCTGTAGCCGCGGCCGCCCGCACCGACTCGGGATGGGTTGCCGTTTGCAGCCGGGCTTCGAGATCGTTGGCTGCCCCGAGCAGCGCGCTCATGGCCGGATCTGCGGCTGCGGCCGCATCCCGCTGCAGGCGCTCCTCCGCGGTGGCCAGAAGCCCAACGCCGGACATCAGAGGCGCAAACAGCGCGTCGTGCAGGCTCACGCAGTCCGCTGAGGTCCGGCACAACATCCATACTTCAGTGCTGAAGCCGAGGTCGGCGTTACCTGCGAGCGAGCCCGCGTATTCGTACCTCCCCTGCACCTCGACGCGGGGTGAGAGCGTCTTGTCGACGTTTTCCAGTACCCGCTCGGCGGCGGCCATCTCGCTCTTGTTGGCAAGCGCGAGCAGACCAAGGCGCAGAGCGCTACCGACCGGGCGCGCGGCAGATGCGGTCGCGATCGCCGCCGGCTGGGTTGCAGTAGGGGTTGCTGCCGCGCCGGTCGCGGGCTCGGTCGCGCTGGGCGTTTCCGCTGCGGCGCTGCCCGCAGTGCTTACGATCTCCTTGACGCGCGCCCATTGATCAGCCGGCACGTGCGTCAGTGAGCCATCCTTGCCGAGCGTGCGCAGCTCCGACCAGAACACGGTGTAGGTGGCAGCACGGCCTCCGTCTCGACCTACATGCGTCGATACCGCGCCGACGTACGCCATGAGATCGCGCGCGCGGATCGGGGCAGGTGCAGCCGGTTCCGCCAACACAACATCAGGGGCGAGACAAAGCAGCAGTGTGAGCGCGCGAAGGCGTCGGTTCAGGGTTCTGCTCCCACGGTGAGCGGCAGTGAGGGGTCGCGCACCCACTCAGCCATCGAGCCATCGTAAACGGTCACGTTCGGATGCCCGAAGAGCAAGCAGGCGAAGGCGTCCACCGTTGCAGATATGCCGCCGCCACAATAGGTCACGACGCGCGGCGCGGACAGCATGCCGCCAGCCGCGAGCGCCGCTTCCATCACTTCCGGCGCGGCGAAACGATCGCCATCGAGCAGCGCGTCATAATGCACATTGCGACTGCCGGGAATATGACCCCTGCGTCCGTAGTGCATATCGCCGCTGCCCGCATAGACCGAGGGCGATAGCGCGTTCACGGTGCAGACATGAGGCGTGCTGGCTGCTGCCTGCATGCCGGCAAGATCGGTGAAACGAGAACGCAGCGGTGTCCCGCTGAAAGGGGTGGCAGGGTAGTGCTCCTCGCCTGCGCGCAGGGCGTGACCGCCCGCCTGATAGCCTTTCAGCCCGCCGTTTAGAACCCGCACGTTGCGATGCCCGGCTGCCGTCAGCAGCCAGAATGCGCGGGTGGCCCACATGATGTGCCCGCTGCTGTAGACCACGACCGCGTGATCGGCGCCGATTCCGGCTTTGCCCATGGCATCGGCGAGCGCGCTCTGGGCAGGCAGCGAAAATCCGAGCCCAGTGCTGGTGTCCGAGAAGGCGCGGATGAGATCCATAAAGGCTGAGCCCGGAATATGACCCTCGCGGTAACGCTCGAGACCGCTTTCGGCGCGGTAGCCGCTCGCGGCGGGTAGCAGAAAGACGGTGGCATCGAAGAGCCGCAGGTTCGGGTCGTCGATGCTGCGCGCTAGTTCGTCCGGCTCGATCAGGAGTTCGGGGTGCTTGAATGGCATTGCTTCGGGTCCAGCCTTTCGGGGGATCTTCCCCGAAGCGTTCCGGATTTGCCAGACTGCGGGACAGGGATTGAACGCGCGCGGGAACTCGATCATGCCTCGACTGGAATCACCACCTCTGAGCCTTGAGTATGCCGTTGCGGGTTCCGACAGCGGCGTTCCAATTGTCCTCATCCGCGGGCTCGGAACACAGATGATCGAGTGGAGCCCGTGTCTGCTGGACGGACTGGTCGGCGCCGGTTTTCGTGTCATCACCTTCGATAACCGTGACGTCGGGCTTTCCGACCGGGCGCAGGTCGACTACGCCCTGTCTGACATGGCGCACGACGTAGTCCGTTTGCTGGATGGGCTCGGCATTGACCGCGCGGCCATCTTTGGAATTTCCCTCGGGGGAATGATTGCCCAGCATCTCGCGTTCGCGTATCCGGAGCGGATCATCGCGCTCTTTCCGGTTATGACGTCGAGCGGCGCGCCGGATCTCCCGCGCCCCGCAGCGGAGGTGTTCGCGCGCTTGTCGGCGACGGCTTCCGGCCGTGAATCGACCATTGCCATGAACGCGGAGAATCGCGCCGTGTTCGGCAGCCCGGACTGGCCGGAGCCGCTCGAAGCGCGCCTGGCTGCGGCTGCCCTCGCCTATGAAAGAGGTCATTACCCCGCCGGCGTTGCGCGGCAGATGCGAGCTGTCGTGATCGACGGCAGTCGGGTCGAGCGGCTACGCCAGGTGCGCGTGCCGACCTGTGTAATCCACGGGCTCGATGATCCGCTCATCTCGTTTGCGGCGGGCGCCCACGTCGCCGCAAGCATCCCCGGCGCGCGCATCGAACCCATACCGGGCATGGGGCATAACCTTCCCGACGGACTGGTGCCGCGGATCGTTGGGATCGTCCGCGACTTTGTCAGCGCGACCCGATCAGTCGCGCCGCCCTGACGCATTCACCGCAGCCGCCCTGGACCAAACAGCAGTGCTGCTACCGCGTCGAAATCGCCGACGAACGTCACCCGCAGGCCCCGGCGCACGCTGTCTGGAATCTCCTCGAAATCCCGGCGGTTTGCCTCCGGCAGAATGATGTTGCGTAGCCCCAGTCGGCGCGCCGCGAGCAGCTTTTCGCGAATGCCGCCGACGGGATAGACGCGCCCGCTCAGCGTGAGCTCTCCGGTCATGGCGAAGCCGCGCTTCGGCGCGCGGCCGAGCGCGCGCGACAGCATGGCGCTGGCCATGGCGATACCGGCGCTGGGCCCGTCCTTCGGCGTGGCGCCAGCGGGGACGTGCAAATGCAGCGCTGCCTGGTCGAACCAATGCTCGGGAACCCCGTACCGGGTGCCGCTTGCGCGCAGCACGCTCCAGGCAATATTCGCAGACTCCTGCATGACGTCGCCCAGCTGCCCGGTGAGCTTGAGCGTCGCAGCCTGCTGGTGCACGAGCGTCGCTTCGATGGGCAGGGTCGCGCCTCCAACCGGCGTCCAGGCGAGCCCGGTGATGATTCCAATGCCCTGTTCCAATGCCTCTGGCGTATAGGGGGCAGGTCCGAGATCGGCTGCCGCCGCTTCGGGCGTGACGCGAATGGGCCGGGGCGCACCTTCGAGCAGGCGCACGACATTCTTGCGCACGAGAGTCGCGAGCGCCTTGTCCAGGCGCCGAACGCCGGCTTCGCGAGAATGTCCTTCGATGACCCGGCGCAGGGTCGCGCTGCCGATGTCGATGTCACCCCGGCGCCTCAGTCCGGCGCGCGCCAACTGCCGCGGCAACAGGTGCGAGCGCGCAATTGCGAGCTTTTCGACGTCCAGGTAGCCCGGCAGCGTGATCACTTCCATGCGGTCGAGCAGCGGAGCGGGAATGGAGTCGAGCTGATTTGCGGTGCAGATAAACAGTACCTTCGACAGATCGACATCAACATCGAGATAGTGGTCGTGGAACGCGCTGTTCTGCTCGGGATCGAGTGCCTCGAGCAGTGCGGCCGCCGGGTCGCCCTGATACGAAGCGCCGATCTTGTCGATCTCGTCGAGCATGATGACCGGGTTCGCGACTCCGGTATCGCGTAGCGCGCGAATGAGTTTGCCCGGCATGGCCCCAATGTACGTGCGTCGATGTCCCTTGATTTCGGCCTCGTCCCGCATGCCGCCCACGGAAAACCGGTAAAAGCTGCGCCCGAGCGCTTCGGCCACTGCGCGCCCGAGCGACGTCTTGCCAACCCCCGGCGGACCTGCGAGACAGATGATCGAACCGGCGACGTCGCCCTTCATGATGCCAAGCGCCAGGAATTCGACCATCCGTGCTTTGACGTCCGCTAAACCGGCGTGATGCTGGTCGAGCACGCGCCGAGCTTGCCGCAGGTCGGTCTGATCCGAACTTGCCACCCCCCAGGGAACGCTGGTCAGCCAGTCGAGATAATTCCGCGTGACGCCGTACTCGGGCGAGCCGACTTCCAGCGTGGAGAGTTTGCCGAGCTCATCCTCAATGCGCTGCGCGGCTGCGGCGGGCACGTTGCGCTCCGCGATGCGGGCGCGGAATTTCTCGAGCTCGGCGGTACGATCGTCTTTCGAAAGCCCCAGTTCCTGCTGGATGTACTTGAGCTGCTGGCGCAGCACCGCCTCGCGCTGACGCCCCTGAATCTCGGATTCGACGTGGCGTCGGATCTCCATTTGCGCCCGCGCGATCTCGAGCTCTCGCTGCAGGAGCGTGACCACTTTTTCCATGCGTCGCTGTAGTGGCAGGGTCTCGAGGACCTCCTGCAGCTCGTCGCGCGTTGCCGAGGTCAGGCTCGCGGCAAAGTCCGCAAGCAGTGCAGGCTCGTTGGGATTGGAGCGGGCCAGGAACACCTTGAGCTCCTCCCCATACAGCGGATTCAGAGGGATCAGCTCCTTGATCATGTTGATGATCGCGACCGCGTAGGCTTTCTGCTCCGCCGAGCGCGGCTCCGCGCGCTCTGGCAGATACTGGACGGATGCGAGCAGGGGAGGCGTGTCTCGCACCCACTGCCGCACGCTGAAGCGCTGCAGACCTTCAAGCAGCACCTGTAGCTGCTCGCCCTCGCGGTGCACGCGATGTATCCGGCACACCGTGCCCATGGCATGCAGATCACTGGTTGCGGGAACCTCGTCCAGATCCCGGCGGGTGGCAATGACGCCGACGACGTTGTGCTTGCGCGACTGAATTGCCTGCAGTGTTTCAAGCCATGGCGTGGCCGGCATCAAGAGCGGAAAGGCTTGGCCTGGAAAGAACGGCCGGTGTCCCTGTGGCAGAACGTAGACGGCGCCCGGCAGGGCCTCGCTCGGGAGAATTATGCGGGGGCTGTCGGGTTCTTCCGGCGGCAGCACTTCGCCATGTTGGTCAATATCCATGCAGAGCTCCCACAAGCCGCGTTGACGGCTATGTGGGGGCGCTCTGCCAGATTCAAAGGCGGGGCGGGCTGGTGGCCACCATATTTGACCGGAGTCCGATGTAGTCGGCGAGGACGTAGGCACTTTCCCGCAGGAGCGCGTCGCGAGCCGGATCCTCGAGCTCTTCTTCCTCTTCCTCGATCGCTGTTTCCAGCGCCTCGAGTGAGTCGACGGGCTTCTTGCCGAGCGCGCTGCGCAGACGATTCTCCACGTCTATGCGCCACTGATCCGCGTCGGCCTTCTCGCGCCGCCGCGTCTCCACGTTGAGCGAAACATGGGTTTCATCCGCAGTCTCTTTCGCCTTTTCGGCCAGCGCCCGCAGATAGACGAAGTCCGGATCCTCGGCAACCCGCGTATTGTGCCGCTCGGTCAGGGCGGCAACGGTCGGCGCCGTTTCCCCAGCGGGTTTGAACGGAGCAGGGTCGATCATGTCCCACGGCATCGCGTCATCCAGCGCGCTCTCGCCGATCTGTTCTGTGTCAAAGAGCTCCGGGAATGCGATGTCGGGCAGCACCCCGCGGTGCTGAGTGCTCTCGCCCGAGATGCGGTAAAACTTGGCGGCGGTGACTTTGAGTTGACCGCGGTTGAGCGGAATGAGCGTCTGCACCGTGCCCTTGCCGAAGGTCTGGCCGCCGAGCACAAGTCCGCGACCGTAGTCCTGTATGGCGCCGGCAAAAATCTCGGACGCGGAGGCAGAAAGCCGGTTGACCAGCACGGCGAGCGGGCCATCCCAGACCGTGCTGTCGTCGGTGTCGGCATAGACCGCAGCGCGTCGGTTGGCGGATTTCACCTGCACGGTTGGGCCGGACGGAATAAACAGGCCGGTGAGCGAGTCCGCTTCTTGCAGCGATCCGCCGCCGTTGTTGCGCAGGTCGATCACAAGGCCGTCGACGCCCTGTGCCTTCAGCTCCTCGATCAGTTTGCGCACGTCGCGCGTGGTGCTGCGGTAGTTGGGGTCACCCTCCTGCATGGCTTTGAAATCCGCGTAGAAGGTCGGCACTTCGATAATGCCGATGCGGCGGGTTACCCCATCGATCTCCACCGGCAGTGTCTTGCTCTGCGCGGCCTGTTCCTCGAGCTGCACCGTATTGCGCGTGATGGTGATGACGCGTGTGCCCGAATCCTCGGCGAGTTTGGGAATGATTTCGAGCCGCACGCGTGACCCCTTTGGTCCGCGTATGAGTTCCACGACGTCGTCGAGACGCCAGCCGACCACGTCGATTAGCGGGCCGTTGTCGCCCTGCCCCACGCTGACGATCTTGTCAGAGGGCTTCAGCAGCCCAGACTTATCGGCGGGACCCGCGGGCACCAGCTCAGCGATGCTCGTGTGTTCCTCGTCACTGCGCAGCACGGCGCCAATGCCCTCGAGCGACAGTGACATGTTGATGTTGAAGTTCTGCGAGGTGCGCGGCGAGAAGTACTGGGTGTGCGGATCATAGACCGCTGCGAAAGCGTTCACGTAGAGCTGAAAGACGTCCTCGCTCTTGGTCTGCAGCGCCTGCTTCAACCGATTGCGGTAGCGCTTGGTCAGCAGCTCCTGAATCTCGGGTAGCGGCTTGTCGCTCAGTTTCAGGGTCAGCACGGCGGCCTTGAGACGCTGGCGCCAGATACGGTCGAGCTCTGCTTCATCCACGGGCCACGGCGCGTTTTTGCGCTCGGCGTCCATCGTTTCGTCGACCGTGAAGTCGAGCCGGTCGAGCCCCCGCCCAATCTCCGCGAGCAGGAACTGCAGGCGCTCCACCTGCCGGTGCTGGAACACGTTGAACATGTCATAGGCAGGGCCAAGTTCGCCGCGCACCAGGGCTTCATCAAGCCGGACGCGGTACGAGTCGAACCGGGCCACGTCGGCGGCGAGCAGGTACGCACGACCCGGATCAAGGAGTTCGAGGTAGTTGTCATAGACGTCGCTCGACAGCCCGTCACCGAAGCTCTTGCTCATGAAGTGGTTGTGGCGCAGCTGCTCGACGATGGCGAGGCTCGTGCGCGGATGAATCTCGAGCGGCTTGAGCGTGGGTGCCGGATCAGTCAGCAGACGGTCCGGCGCCGCCGCGGCTGCTGCAGCGGTTGCGGAAGACGCTGGCTTGTCGGATTCGGCGGCCACGAGCGGCAGCGCCGCGCCGATGCTGATGCCCATGACCAGGAGGCACGCAAGAAGGCGCATGCGCGGCTGCTGGTTCGGGAGTGTCTGATCGGTGCTGAAGCGATTCATGAAGCCTGTCTTCCGTTGCGGTCGGAGTGCCGGAGGCGCGGGACAACAAGCCGACATGGCTGCGCCCGGTACGTTCCCTGTAGGATACCTGCACTCGGGTATGGTGCACATGAGCACCCGATCACGTTTGTCGCCGCAATACCCGTAGGACGACCCGTAGGACGGTGGCGGTCTGCGCCGTCGACACAGATCATTCGGCGGCGCCCGGACCACGCCGAAAACAGAGGAAAGCTCCAACATGTTCAGAATGGTTCATGCCCTTGGCCGCGGCGCGCTGCTGCTTGCCGCTACGCTTGGTCTCGCTGCCTGCCAGGGCGAAGCCGATGCATCTGCCGCTGAAACCGCGGCGCCCGAGTTCAAGGATGATGCGGAGAAAGCCGCCTACAGTCTCGGGTTCCTGTTTTCCGACAATGTCCGCCGTCAGTTCGGTGATGACATCAATGTCGATGCCTTTCTGCGTGGCGCGCGCGATCAGCTCTCTGGGGCAGAGGCGCTGGTTGATGACACCGAGGCGCAGCGCGTGCTCGGTGAGTTGATGGAGCAGCGCCAGGCGGCCGCGGACGCAGAGGCGTCCTCGAATCTCGACGACGGTCTTAAGTATCTGGAAGAAAACGGTAAGCGCGAGGGCGTCGTTGCCCTGCCGTCCGGTCTGCAGTACGAGGTATTGACTGCCAAGGACGGCGAAAAGCCGACAGCAACCGACACGGTAACAACGCACTACGAGGGTCGGCTGACCGACGGAACGGTCTTCGACAGCTCTTACGAGCGTGGCGAGCCGGCAACCTTCCCGCTTGATCGCGTCATTCCGGGTTGGACCGAAGGCCTGCAGCTCATGTCGCCGGGTGCCAAGTACCGGTTGTTTGTACCGTCGGAGCTCGCCTACGGCAGCCGCGGCGCGCCTGGCTCGATTCCGCCGAATTCGGCGCTCGTGTTTGATGTCGAGCTGATCTCGATTGATCGTGGCGGCGAAGCGGCTACCGCACCCGCGGCGGAATGAGTCGAGCGTCGCAAAGCAACGGGGGCGCGGGGGCCGGGGCGCATGCAAAGCCCGGCAACCGCGAACGCGCTGCGCTTGAGCGGCGCGGTAGCGCGCTGGTGCGTGCGCTCGTCGGCGGCGCCGTTGCCGTTCTGGCTGCGCTTTACTGGCTGGTACGCGAGCTTGGGCTCGATCAAGCGGAACTCCTTGATTTCGCGCTCACGAGCGTCGTGTTCATCGCGGTCTTCGCGATTCCTGGCATTGCCGTAGGCGCGCTGTTCGTGTTCCTGCGGCGCAGGCGAGGGGGCTGACGCAGATCAGCGCCCGCGCCGGTCGGCGGCGGGCGCGAGCCTCGATGAGGTCTGCGATCACTTCTGATAGAGCGATTTCCAGGTCTCGTAGGGCATGCCGTAGACGCGCTCGCGCGCGGCGGCGTCTTCCAGTGTTACACCGTCCTCTTCAGCAGCTGCCCGATACCACTTGGAAAGACAGTTTCGACAGAACCCCGCCAGGTTCATGAGGTCGATGTTCTGCACATCTTTGCGGCTGTCGAGGTGCGCTAACAGACGCCGGAAGGCGGCGGCTTCCCAGCGCAGCTGCTGTGCTTCGTCGGCATTGATCGGTGGCATGGTGTGTCCTCGTGGTGGCGTTTTCAGACCGGGGCGGGATCGCGGCGCAGAGCGTGTTCCAGTTTGTTCTCAGCCGCCGCCGCGCACGAACATCCAGCGCGCTTCGTCGGACTGTTCCGGATCGTACCGATAGCCCTCCAGATCGAAGGATTTGAGCTCTTCGACCCGCGCTGGCCGGGTGGTGCTGGCCCAGCGCGTCATAAGCCCTCGCGCACGTTTTCCAAACATGGAAATGAAACGGTAGCTGCCATCGCGGTACTCGCGAAACACGGGCGTCACCAGGCGGCCGGCGAGTGCGCTGGGCTGGACCGCGCCGAAGTATTCGTCCGAAGCCAGGTTCACGACCACGGGGTCGGCCTGATCGGCAAGGCATTGGTTGATCGCCGTGGTGATCCGGCCGCCCCAAAAGTCGTAGAGGTGGCGGTGCTCTCCGATGCGCAGGCGCGTGCCCATCTCGAGCCGGTACGGTCGGATCAGGTCAAGCGGCCGCAGCAGCCCGTACAGGCCCGAGAGAATGCGCAGGTGAGACTGCGCCCAGGCGATTGCGGCGGGATCGAGCGTATCTACCGCGAGACCTTGATAGACATCGCCGCGAAAAGCATGGATTGCGGGCCTAACCGCGGCCGCGTCGAGATCCGCAGACCAGGTCGCGTAGCGATCCGCGTTCAGCGCGGCAAGCGCGGGGCTCAGGCTCATCAGCTGGGCGATGCCCGGTGCGTCGAAGCCGCGCAGCGTACCGATGAGCGTAGCAGCGGAGTCCAGAAAGTCTGGAACGGTGGTGGGGTGGGGCGGAGGCGTGCTGTCGAAATCCAGAGTTTTCGCGGGCGAAATGAGCAGCAGCATGCGCACCCTCCCAGGTGCTTGATCGGTGGGATCGAGAGAGGGGCAGTGTAGCGGAGCGTTCGTGAAAGGGTACCGACCCGATCGGTATACTGCGTGCGCGGCCGCGGGGCCTTGCGCAGGATGGAGGACAGGATGGAGGAGAAGACATCATGACTCTCAAGGACACGATCGAACTCAAGCTTGCGGAGGCTTTTCGACCGCTCCATCTCGAGGTCGTTAACGAGAGCGGCAACCACAACGTCCCCGCGGGGTCGGAGACGCATTTCAAGGTGGTGGTGGTCGCGGCAGAATTCGGGGACCAGCGCCTCATCGCTCGTCACCGCGCGGTGAACGCGGTGCTAGCGTCCGAACTTCAGGGTGGCGTGCACGCCCTCGCTGTGCATACGTATACCGAGCCCGAGTGGCGCGCGCGGTTTGGCGCGGCCCCGCTGTCGCCGCCGTGCCTGGGCGGTAAAGCCGGGGAGTCCGAGGCGTGAACGATGCCCCGGTCGCCATTCTGACCTTCTACCGGTTTGTCGACATCGATGATCCGGAGCGACTGCGTGCGGAGCTCGAGGCTGAAGCCATCGCGGCGGACCTGCGCGGTACGATCCTGCTGGCGCGGGAAGGCATCAACGCCACTCTCGCGGGCCCCGAAGTGGCGCTCGATGATTTCTGGCAGGGGCTGACCGCGCGCGCGCCCTTTGCCGGGCTCACCTGTCGGCGGTCCCGAGCGCTCGCCGGCAGCACCGTATTCCGGCGGCTCAAAGTTAGGGTGAAGGATGAGATCGTGGCGCTGCGGCAGCCAGACGTCAGGCCGGCCGAGCGAACGGGCGAGGCGGTCGACTGGGCTCGCTGGCACGCGTTGCTTGACGACCCGGACGTGCTGGTCATCGATACGCGCAATGCCTACGAGATCGGCGTGGGCACGTTTCCGGGTGCGGTCGATCCCGAAACGCGATCCTTCCGCCAGTGGCCGGACTGGGTGCGCGAACATCTCGCGCCGGCGCAACATCGCCGCGTTGCCATGTTCTGCACCGGAGGAATCCGCTGCGAGAAGGCCAGCGCGTGGCTGCTCGGGCAGGGCTTTGAATCGGTCTACCAGCTCGAGGGCGGTGTGCTCGGCTACCTGGCCAATGTGCCGGCAGGCGAAAACCGCTGGAGCGGCGAATGCTACGTGTTCGACGCCCGCGTCGCCGTGGATGTGGCGCTCGCGCCGGGGTCCACTGTCCAGTGTGACGCGTGCGGTCGACCGCTATTGCCCGATGCGCAGGCGCACCCCGCGTACAAGCCCGGCATTTCCTGCCCGCTCTGCGTCGATGAGAAAACCGAGGAGCGGCGCGCTGGGTTTGCGGAGCGGGTGCGTCAGGCGCGATTGGCAGCCGGGCGTCGCGCGACCGGCTGAACGCTCGAGTTTACGGGGCGAGCAGCGGTTCGAGATGCGGCCACAGGGTCTCGAGCATGAGCGGCTGTGCGGCGGCCGTGGGGTGAATGCCGTCCTCCTGCATCAGCCCGGGATCCAGCGCGACGCGCTCGAGCAGGAAGGGCACCAGCGGAACGTCGTGGGTGCCAGCCACCGCAGCAAAAAGTTCGTGGAAACCCTGCATGTAGCGTGGCCCGTAGTTCGGCGGAATCTGCATGCCCACGAGCAGGATCCGGCGCCCGCTTGCGGCGCGGACGAGCCCGTCCAGGTTCGTGCGGATGGTGTCGAGGGGGTA
>DMUF01000058.1:0-206 GCA_003476445.1 Gammaproteobacteria bacterium
CGCTGCTCGAGCAGCTCAGCGCGAACTGACAATCACAAGGGCGCACTCTGCACCCAGCACAGGAGCACAACCATGCCCATCAACCCCAACGCCGTCGGCGCTCGCGGCACGCCAAGCCGACGCACCTGGACCTCGAAGGACGCCCTGCTCTACGCCGTTGGCGTAGGTGCCGGTACCAACGAGCTGCAGTTCACTACCGAGAACAC
>DMUF01000058.1:495-3838 GCA_003476445.1 Gammaproteobacteria bacterium
CTGCAGTTCACTACCGAGAACACCAAGGACACCCCGCAGCGGGTGCTGCCGACCTTTGCCGTGATCATTGGCGGCGGTGGCATTCCAATGAACCAGATCGGGTCCTTCAACCCGTTCCTGATGGTGCACGGCGAACAAGGCATCGAGCTGTTTGACGAGATTCCGCCAGAGGGCGAAATCGAGAGCACCGGCGAATGCACGGCGATCTGGGACAAAGGGTCCGCCGCCGTACTCGAATTCGAGTCCACCGCCGTGAACGTTGCCACGGGCAAGCCGCTCTTGAAGACCCGAACCATGCTGTTCTGCCGCGGCGAGGGCGGCTGGGGCGGCGACCGCGGACCCTCCGATCGGATCGACTTTCCCGATCGCGCGCCCGATCACCAGGTCACCTACCAGACGCGCGAAGATCAGGCGTTGACCTATCGCCTCTCCGGCGACCGCAATCCGCTGCACTCGGACCCGTCCTTCGCAACCGCGGGCGGCTTTCCGAAGCCGATCCTGCACGGGCTGTGCACCTGGGGATTCACCGGGCGAGCGCTGCTGCACACGCTGTGCGGCAGTGATCCCCGACGCTTCCGCGCCATGAACAGCCGCTTCTCGAAGCCCGTGTTCCCGGGCGACGCGCTTACCATTTCGATCTGGGTCGACGGCAAAGCGGCGCTGTTTCGCACCACGAACCAGAACGGCGACGTGGTGATTGACCAGGGCACGTTCCGCTTCGAGTGAGCTGCGCCCTATCCGCGCCGCGCCGGCTCGGGCTTGATACCCGAGCCGGCCGAGCGTCAGCCAGCGCGGTAATTGCGCACGCGAAGCCCGTCAGCGGGCGGCATGAAGCTGTCGGTGCGCGCACTCGCCCAGAACGAGCTAAACACCGGCTGCCGGTAAGTGCCTTCCAGCAGCTCTCCCGGACGCACCCAGTTGTGCAGGTTCGCGAGCGAACGTACTTCGCGCGCTGAGATGCGGCGGATGATGTGCTCCGGACCCAGCTCCGAGGGATGCCCGAGCCCCGCGGAGCCGACCAGATCCTTCAGCGACTCGAGCGTCGCCTGATGGAAATGGTGCACACGTTCCGCTTTGTCCGGAACGACAAGCGCGCGCATGCGCAGCGGGTCCTGCGTGGTGACACCCGTCGGGCAATAGCCGGTGTGGCACGTCTGCGCCTGCAGACAGCCGAGGGCGAACATGAAGCCGCGCGCCGAATTGCAGAAGTCGGCACCTATCGCCATGGCACGGACAAGGTCAAACGCGCTGATGATCTTGCCGCTCGCGCCGACGCGCACACGCCCGCGCAAACCCGCACCGACCAGCGCGTTATGTACCAGCATCAGCCCTTCCCGCAGCGGCGTGCCCACGTGGTCGGTGAACTCGATGGGCGCCGCACCGGTACCGCCCTCGGCGCCATCCACCACGACAAAATCCGGGTGCTCGCCCGTTTCCACCATGGCTTTTACGATGCCGAACCATTCCCACGGATGCCCGATGGCAAGCTTGATCCCCACTGGCTTGCCGCCGGAGAGTTCACGCAGCCGAGCAATAAAGGCCATCAGCTCGAGCGGGCTCGAAAACGCCGAATGGCGCGCCGGTGATACGCAGTCCACACCGATTTCCACACCCCGCGCCTCAGCGATCTCCTGCGTGACTTTCGCCCCCGGCAGGACGCCGCCGTGTCCGGGCTTCGCCCCCTGCGACAACTTGATCTCGATCATCTTCACCTGATCACTCGCGGCGTTGTCACGAAATCGCGCCGGGTCAAAGCGCCCGGCACTGTCGCGACAGCCGAAGTAACCGCTGCCGATCTCCCACACCAGGTCGCCACCCGGCTCGCGGTGCCACCGCGAAATAGAACCTTCCCCCGTGTCGTGGAAGAACCCGCCGCGCCGGGCTCCTTCGTTCAGCGCCAGAATGGCGTTCTTCGACAGCGCGCCAAAACTCATGGCAGAGATGTTGAACACGCTCGCGGAGTAGGGGCGCGAGCAGCGCCCGCTGCCGATCTCGATGCGGAAGTCGTGATGCGCGATTTCACGAGGCGCCACGGAGTGATTGATCCACTCGTAGCGCGACTGATAGAGGTCGAGCTGGGTGCCGAAGGGACGCTTGTCCGGCTCGTTCTTGGCGCGCTGATACACCAGGGAACGAGCCGCGCGGGAGAACGGCGTCTCCTCGATGTCCGACTCGATGAAGTACTGGCGAATCTCCGGTCGGATCTTCTCGAACAGAAATCTGATGTGTCCGATCACCGGGTAATTGCGGCGGATCGCGTGCGAGATCTGAAGAAAATCCCAGAGGCCAACGAACGCGAGAATCACCAGCAGCAGGGCAACCCCGTCGAGGATCGGGAACCAGCGCCCGAGCAGCGCCATGACCACCGCACCGATCGCGGTGAAGGCCCAGGCCCAATAACGTCTAGGCAGCAGGGCATCGATTCGATCGAGCATGCGGGCTCCACGACAGGGTTTGATGGCGATGCCGAAACACTACCACAGGGTAAAGACGATACACTCGATGGCGGAGCCTGACGCGGCGGAACTGACAGCACCGGGGGGAGCATGCAGACCGAAACTCAGACGATGAAGGCGGCGATACTGCGGGACGTGCGTGACCTGCAGGTAGTCGACACGGCCAGACCCGAGCCCGGCGACGACGGCGTGCTGGTGCGGGTGCGCACCGTCGGCATCTGCGGCACCGATCTGCACACCTACAAGCTGGGGCTCTTTCGCGAGATGTCGCTACCGGTCGCGGACGGCGCGCTGTTCGGTCACGAGTTCTCCGGCGATATCGCCGCGATCGGTCCGCACGCGAACGTGCCCGGGTTCGCGGTGGGCGATCGGGTCACTGGTATCGCGCTCGGCGCGTACGCGGAATATTGCCGCGTGGGTACCGGCTTTGGTGGTCGACCGATGTTGGTGAAACTGCCGGATGCCGTCACCTACGAAGAGGCAGCCACCCTCGAACCCTTGGTGGTATCCATGACCGCGGTGGAGCGCGCAGCCCCAAAACCCGGTGAGCGCGTGCTGGTGATTGGCGCGGGCATGATTGGCCTCGGCTGCGTACAGATCATGCAGGCCTGCTACCCCGAGAGCGAAATCGTTGTCTGCGACGTGTCAGAGAAACGCCTCGCCATGGCCGCGGAATTTGGCGCCCACCGCTGCCTGAACGCGCGGTCCCTCGACCTGGTCACCGCCCTGAAGGCTGACTATGGCGCGAGCAACGTGATGTACAACGCGACCACCAGCGGCCTGCTCGACGTCGTGATCGAATGCGCTGGAATTCCGCTCACGCTCAATCAGGCGCTCGAGCTGGCACGCCCCGGCAGCGGGCGAGTGGTTGCCGTCGCGTTGTACGA
>DMUF01000058.1:4150-6817 GCA_003476445.1 Gammaproteobacteria bacterium
CAGGTGGTCAGCAAGAACCTGCGCATCACCGGCACGCTCGGCTACGGCGCTGCGGATGTTGAACGAGCACTCGAACTGATCGCGAGCGGCCGCGTTAATCGCAAGCCGCTGATCACCCACCGCTACGCCTTGGCGGACGCTGCCCAGGCTTTCGAGGCCCAGATCAACACGGCAGAGACGCTCAAGGCGGTGATACTGCCTTGATGGCGGCCGCCATCGTCGCATCAGCGACAGCGGCGCGATCCGCGCCCCAGGGCATGGGCATGAGCACGGGGTGTTCGATGCCGGCATCGACATAGCCGCGGACGAATGCGGTGACCTCCTCCGGCGCGCCGACGAAGTCGATGGCCTGAATCATGCGTTCGGAGATCGCGGCCAGCGCGCCATCGCGGTCCCGTGCCGCATGCCGCTCACGCAGCAGCGCCACCTCATCGGCGAACCCGGCCGCGCTGAACATGCGGGCGTAGCCATCCGCCATCGCATAGTTGAAGAGATCGCGGCGCGCCGAGGGCGCCGCCGCCGACAGCTCACCCACCGCGGCATGAACATAGGCAAAGATGCGCGCGCTGCCGCCCGCGCGCACGTGCGCGATCGCGCTCGGCACGTGCTCAACCGGGATGTAGTTGAGCAATACGCCGTCGGCAATCGCGCCAGCGAGCTTCAGCATCTGCGGATTGAGCGCGGCCAGGACGATTTTCGGCCGCCGCTCGCCCAGACGCACCCCGAGCGTGAAGCGCTTCACCTGCCAGAAATCTCCCTGGAAGGTCACGGTCTCACCGGAGAGACACTCCCGCAGCAGCGCCACGTATTCACGCATCATGGCAATCGGGCGACTGGGGGGCGGAAGCCCGTGCTGATTCAGAATGCCAGGCGCGGAAACCCCGACCCCCAGCCAGATGTCGGCGTCCGGATTGAGCGCCTGCAGGGTGGCCGCCGACATCGCGGCGAGCGGCGGCGAACGCAGCTGAATAGGCACGATACCGGTAGCGAGATCGAGCCCGGGCGATGCCGCCGCAACGGCGCCGAGCAGACTGACGGCATCGGTTCCAGTCGCCTCGACCGTCCAGAACGAGCGATAGCCAAGCTCACGCGCCCGCGCAGCCACATCGAAGGCCGCCCGCGGACCGAGCACACCCAGACTGCCAAACGTTACGCCCATCGGTACCGACATCGTTCCTGCTCCGCCGCGATCTGTGAGGATCGCAGTGTGACCGACGCGACGCGGTTTCGGAATCGCAGCCCGCTGCGCTAGCATCCGCGCACCACATATGCCGCGTCTGGCAGGAGGATCCATGGATACCGCCGAGAAGCTTCCGTTCCACCTGCGCGGCAACTATGCCCCGGTGCAGGAAGAGATCACCGCTTTCGATCTGCCCGTCACCGGCAGCATTCCACCCGAGCTGAACGGGCTGTACGTGCGCAACGGTGCCAATCCGAAGTCCGGCAGTTCGCCGCACTGGTTCTTCGGTGATGGCATGGTGCACGGGGTGCGCATCGAGAACGGGCAAGCCAAGTGGTATCGCAACCGCTGGGTTCGCACCACCAAGCTCGAGCGCAACGCCGACGCCACCGACCCCTCGACCATGATGGACCGCACCGCAAGCGCGGCGAACACCCACGTGCTCGCACACGGCGGCAAGCTGCTCGCGCTGGAAGAGGGCCACTACCCGTATTTTCTGACCCCGGAGCTCGAGACCGCGGGCTGGGGCAACTACGACGGTCGGCTGCAGACCGCGTTCACGGCGCACCCGAAGCTGTGCCCGGAAACCGGCGAGCTGCACTTCTTCGGCTACGGCCCGATGCCGCCGTATCTCGTCTATCACGTGCTCGATCGCGCGGGGAATCTGGTGCACAGCGCCGAGATCACGGTGCCCGGCCCCACGATGATGCACGACTTCATGATCACCCGGGACCACGCCATCTTCATGGACCTGCCTGTGGTATTCGATCTGCAGGCCGCCATGCGCGGCGACGCGCCGCTGCACTGGGATGAAAGCTACGGCGCGCGGATCGGGATACTGCCGCGCCGCGGCACCAATGCACAGGTGCGCTGGTTCGAGATCGATCCCTGCTATGTGTTCCACCCGCTCAACAGCTATGTGGACGGCAGCAAGGTCATCTGCGACGTGGGTCGTCACGCCTACATGTGGCGCGATTCCATGAATGATTTCCCGCCTTCGTACCTGTGGCGCTGGGAGTTCGATCTCGCGACAGGCGGCTTCAGCGAGCGCCAGCTCGACGATGCGTCCCACGCTTTCCCGCGTGTCGACGACCGCGTGTCGGGGCTGCGCCATCGCTACGGCTGGGCGGTGCAACCGCGCGGCGAAGGCGACATGCTGAGCGCCAGTGCGAGCGTTGTGGTGCGGTACGACCTCGCGACCGGGGCGAAGAGCACGCACGACTTCGGTCCGCATGCGGAGCCGGGCGAGTTCGTGTTCGCCGAGGCTTCGGCGAGCGCGCGTGAAGATGAGGGATGCGCACTGGGCTTTGTGTACGACCGCTCGCGCAATGCGAGCGATCTGGTGATTCTCGACGCGGCACGCCCCGAGGCCGCGCCGCTCGCGCGCATTGCCCTGCCGCAGCGGGTTCCGCACGGATTCCACGGCAGCTGGGTGCGGGCGCACGAGCTCGAATAACGGATTCCGCGGGGCTGCGGGGCTGCGGGGC
>DMUF01000205.1:0-944 GCA_003476445.1 Gammaproteobacteria bacterium
ATGATGCGCAGATCCGACTCCCGCGCCAGGGAGCTGGTGGCGACATTGCACAGAGTCAGGGACGCGAGGTAACCGGCTTCCCGAGCGATGCGAAGCGCAGCGAGCGTATCGGCCGTTTCACCCGACTGCGAAATGGTGACGAACAACGTATCCGGTTGCACAGCGACATGGCGGTAGCGGAACTCGCTTGCGATCTCGACCTGGCAGGGAATGCCCGCCAGCTCCTCGATCCAGTACCGCGCTACGCTGGCTGAATAAAAACTGGTCCCGCAGGCAACCAGGGTTACGGCGCGGGTGCGATCCAGAATCGGTTTCGCCGCAACGCCAAGAAACTCTTCCAGCACCCGGCTGCGCCCCAGCCGGCCCTCAAGAGAGTCGCGAATCACCGCGGGCTGCTGGTGAATCTCCTTCTGCATGAAGTGTCGATAGTTGCCGCGGTCAGCATCGTCATGCCCGAGCTCGAGTCGCTGCACCAGCCGCTCTGCCGATGCCCCATTGCGATCGAAGACCTGATAGCCGTCGCGCTGGAGTTCGACAACGTCGCCCTCCTCCAGAAACGCAAATCGATCGGTCACCGGTCGCAGGGCCAGCGGGTCCGAAGCGAGGAAGTTCTCGCCAATGCCGATGCCAAGCACCAGGGGGCCACCCATGCGGGCAGCCACTATCCGATCCGGAGCGTCGCGCGTCAGGACGGCCATCGCGTATGCCCCTTCCAGCCGCGCAATCGTGGACTGGACCGCTTGCAGCAGGGGCTGACCCTGCGCGAGATGGTGATCGACCAGGTGGACGATCACTTCGGTGTCGGTCTGCGAGGCGAAGACATAACCCAGACCGCGCAGCTCTTCGCGCAGGACCTCGTGGTTCTCGATGATGCCGTTATGCACGAGAGCGACACGATCACCTGACATGTGCGGATGCGCGTTGCGCTCGCTTGGCGCGCCATG
>DMUF01000205.1:1278-2536 GCA_003476445.1 Gammaproteobacteria bacterium
ACCTTGCCAACCTTGCGCCGCAGATCGATACCGCCGCTCGGACGAATAACCGCCAGACCCGCGGAGTCGTAACCTCGATATTCAAGCCGTTGCAGTCCCTCGAGCAGGATGCCCGCCACGCTTCGATCCGCAACCGCCGCAACAATGCCGCACATCAGCCGTGGTCTCCCGAGCCGGATTTGTCCTTGGGTGCCTTTCGGCGGTCGGGGCGCACCCATCCGCTGATATTGCGTTGGCGACTGCGCCCCACGGCGAGATCGCCTGGCGCGATTCTCGTGGTCACGGTCGAGCCCGCAGCAACAAAGGCATCGGATGCAATTTCGATCGGCGCCACGAGCGTGCTGTTGGTGCCCACGAAGACCCGGTCGCCAATGGTCGTCGGATGTTTATCAATGCCGTCGTAATTGCAGGTCACCGTGCCCGCGCCAATGTTGCAGTCTGCGCCCACGGTCGCGTCCCCGAGGTAGGCCAGGTGATTCGCTTTTGAGCCCGGGCCCATGACCGTCTTCTTGGTTTCGACGAAGTTGCCAATGCGCACGCCGGCGCCCAGACGCGAGCCAGGGCGAATCCGCGCGAACGGACCTACGACGGCCTCCTCGCCCAGTTCCGCACCATCGACGAGCGTATAGGCCTCGACCCGCGCCCCGTTGCCGAGTACCGCGTTCTTCAGCAGGACGCCGGGACCCACATAAACGTCGTCCCCGAGTACCACCGTGCCTTCGAGAATCACATTCACGTCCAGAAAGCAGTCTTGGCCATGGGTCACTGTGCCACGGATATCCACCCGCGCCGGATCCGCCATGCCTAAGCCCGCAGAGAGGAGGCGGGCAGCCGCGCGCTGCTGGTACAAACGCTCAAGCTCCGCGAGCTGCGCGCGGTCATTGACACCCAGCGCTTCGGTTGCGTCCGCCATCACCTCCGCATGGACGCGCTGACCCGAGCTGACCGCCAGCTCAATCACGTCCGTGAGGTAATACTCACCCTGCGCGTTCTGCGGCGTGAGCGCTGAGAGATGGCGCGCGAGCGTCGCGGCAGGGGCGGCGAGAATGCCCGTGTTGATCTCACGGAGCGCTCGCTCCGACGGACTGGCATCCCGAAATTCGACAATACGCAGAACCTGCCCTGAAGCGTCGCGAACGATTCGTCCAAGCTCCGCGGCGTCATTCGGTTCCGCGGTAAGCAGCGCGAGATCCGCCGTTGCAAGCGCAGAGCGGCACGCTCCCAGCGCGCGCGCCGAAATGAGCGGCACGTCGCCGTA
>DMUF01000205.1:2852-3246 GCA_003476445.1 Gammaproteobacteria bacterium
ACGACCAACACGTCCGCATCGGGATGGATGTGCGGCAGCGCCTGCTGCACCGCGTGCCCGGTGCCGAGCTGCGTCGCCTGAAGTACCCAGTTGATGTCGATCTGACCCGTGAAGTCACGTTCGGTTTGCTGCTGCACCCGCTCAGCCTGATGGCCTACGACGACATGAACCCGATCGGCGCCCAGGGTCTGGAGGGTATCGAGCACGTGAAACAGCATGGGACGGGAAGCGATGGTTTGCAGAACTTTGGGTCTGCGGGAAGCCATGCGCTTGCCCTGGCCCGCGGCCAGAAGCACTACCTCGAGTGGGCGGGCCGAAGACATGGGGGATCCTTCCAGGGCAGCGGATTTGCTTTCACGCATCAGTATAGCCGCGCCCTGAGAGAACTGGCGAA
>DMUF01000192.1:0-2551 GCA_003476445.1 Gammaproteobacteria bacterium
GCAGAGCGCGTGCTCGGGTTGCCGGAAGACATGCGCGCCGACAAGGGGATCCCGTTCAACGAGATTCCCACGGGCGCTGCCCGCTAGGCGGCAACCTCCGTCTGACCGGCGGGCGCCTCTGACCCGTCGGTCTCTCTCCAGCGCGCCTTGATGGCCGCGGTGGTTTCGCCTCCGCCGTCGGGGCGCCAGCCGGGCGGACCGAACAGGTAGCCGCACAGATCGCGCAGGCTGCGCGCCCGCACTAGGTCGCGCGCGATGCCCACCCATTCGTGCACCGCGACCCGCAGCGGATTGAAGGTGCCCAGGTTCTTCACGATGCCGTAGCGGCAGGGATCAGAAGCGGTTTCCGGCACGAACGTACCGAACCATCGGTCCCAGATAATGAACACACCCGCGTAGTTGGCATCCAGGTAGCGAGGATTGGTCGCGTGATGCACCCGGTGGTGCGAGGGCGTGTTCATCACAAGCTCGAACCAGCGCGGCAGTCGGTCCACCGCTTCCGTGTGAATCCAGAACTGATAAACGAGATTCAGCCCGCTGACGAAGACGACCACTTCCCACGGAAAGCCGATGAGCAGCAGCGGCCAGCGGAAGATGAAGCTCGCCGAGAAAAAACCGGTCCAGGTCTGGCGCAGCGCCGTAGTGAGGTTGTAGTGCCTGGATGAGTGGTGGATGACGTGGCTCGCCCAGAACCAGCGCACACGGTGCGCGCTGCGGTGGAACAGGTAGTACGCGAGATCGTCCAGAATGAACGCGGCGATGAACACGGGCAGGCTGTAGCCCAGATCAAACAGGCGGTACTGGTAGACGACCGCGCCGAGCGCGACCACCACGCTGCCGGTGAACGCGCCGGGCACGCCGCTCAACAATCCCATGAGCATGCTGGTCAGTGAATCCCGTGCTTCAAATCGCACTGACCGCGCGCGGCCGGTGCGGGCGGCAATCAGCTCCACCAGAATCAGGACGACAAAGACGGGCGTGGCGAGGGCGACCGGATTGGGCAGTGTCATGCCGCGTGCTCCGGGCGTGCCGCATTGCTGCGGGAGGTCGCGGAGCGGGCCGCGGGGGCGGTCAGGCGGTTGCTCCAGAGCGCGGCGAGCTCATTGGACGGCAGCGTCAGCCGCATGCGCGGCAGCGTGAAGTCACCGCTCAGAATTTCGAGCGCCGAACCACGCGCGTGCACCGCGGCGGTCGGCAGTGAGGCGAACCGACGGGTCACCCAGCTGTCGCCGAAGGCGAGCGCTACGGCCACTTCGCCCGAGCGGGCGAGCGCCAGGGTATTTCGACCGTCTGCGGTGACCAGCGTGTCGATGAATTCGAGCGCGGGGTAGTCGATCCTGAGCTGGGTGATGGGCTCGTTCAGCGGGCGCGTCAGATGACCCTTGCGGTCGACCCAGGCGATCAGCCCGGCGACGCCGAGCACCGCGGCGAGGGACAGCAGAAAGGCGGTCATGGGTGGATTCTCCGGGGGCATGCGGACACGTGCGCCGCGGGACATTGACGCGCGTACCCGGCTCGGTCAGATTCCGAAGGTCATCGGGAGAATCATCATGTCAGAGGTCGGCGCGCCCAGTCTATTCGACCCGGCTACGCTTATTGCCCCTTACGCGGCCTATCGCTGGATGCGTGATCACGCGCCGGTGCATTTCGAGCCGGCGCTGGGGGTGCACGTGGTATCACGCTACGACCTGGTGCGCGAAGCCATTCGCGACACCCGCACCTTCTCGAGCCGCTTCGACGGCTTTCTCGGCAAGTCGCAGGAAATCATGTTCAACGCGGCCCCGCCGGATGTGCAGCAGACCCTGCGCGGTCTGTTCGCCGAGATGGTGCCGATTCCGCCAACCATGCTCACGCTCGATGAGCCGGAACACAGCCGCTACCGCTCGCTCGTCAGCGCCCTGTTCACCGCGGCGCAAATGAAGCGGTCGGAACCCGAAGTCGCGCGCGTCATTGATCAAAGCATCGCCGCCTTTGGCAACCGGACTGAACTCGACTTCATGGAAGCGTTCGCCTTTCCGGTGCCGCTCACGATCATTGCCACGCGACTCGGCATCCCGGATGAGGACCGCCCGTTCTTCGATGACGCGGCGACGGCTGCAGCCGCGGCGCTGCGCCTTTCACCCGTCACGCCGCCGGAGATGGTGCGGCGCGCTCAGCTCGCGCTCGATCTGCAGAAGCTCCTGATCCGCCTGATCGAGGCGCGGCGCAGCGAGCCGCGGGAAGACATGATCTCGATCCTGGCGAACAGTCGGCTCGAGGAAGAAGGCCGGCACCTCACCCACGGCGAATGTTTGAGCATCCTGAACCAGTTTCTTGTGGCGGGGCACGAAACCACCACCAGTACCTTTGGCTGGGGCATGCTCGCGCTCTGCAACGAGCCCGGGCTGCAGACCCGGCTGCGGGCCGACCCCTCGCGCACGCGCACGTTCGTTGAGGAGGTGCTGCGCATTGAGTCGCCGGTGCAGGGGCTGCCCCGTCTTGTCACCTGCGATACGGAGCTCGGCGGCGTCGCGCTGCCGGCGGGCAGCATGATCATGCTGCGCTACGGCGC
>DMUF01000192.1:2915-3379 GCA_003476445.1 Gammaproteobacteria bacterium
GCGTTCGGGTCGGGCGTGCACCACTGCATCGGCGCGCCGCTGGCGCGGCAGGAGCTGAACCTGGGTTTCCCGGCGCTGCTCGCGCGCATGAAGAACATCCGCCTGGCGCCCGGCCATGCGGCTCCGGAAGCGGAGCCGAGTTTCATTTTGCGCAATCTGCCCGAGCTCCCGATCGTCTTCGATGCGGCGGGTTGAATGCGTTTGCGAAGTGTCATCGACTACCATCGGCGGCAGGCGGGCGCGTCGTGCGTCGGCAGCCGGAATTGATCGGAGAACAACGTGCCTCTCAATCTGAATTTCAGTGCGGAAGACGAGCGGTTTCGTGACGAAGTGCGGGCTTTTCTCGCCGCGGAACTCGACGCTGACCTGGTAGCCGAGGCGCGCCGCGCCTCCGGCATGTTCGTCAATCGAACCATTGCCGAGACCTGGCAGCGAAAACTGAATCGGCGCGGCTGGGGCGCCGG
>DMUF01000029.1 GCA_003476445.1 Gammaproteobacteria bacterium
TTGCCCGACATCGTGCGGACGATGTCGCCGGGGCGTGTCGCACATCCGCTCGGCATGTTTTCCGCGGCGGCAACGAGCGCAATCAGATTGATTGGCAGCTTCGCGAGTGCGGCCGCCTGCAACGCACCAAGAACGCTGGCGGCGCCGCACATGTCGAACTTCATTTCATCCATGGCCGGGCCTGGCTTCAGGCTGATGCCGCCGGTATCGAACGTGATGCCCTTGCCGATGAGCACGGTCGGTGCCGCGCCGCGCTTGCCGCCGTCGTAGCGCGCGATGATGAGATAGCCGGGTTTGTCGCTGCCGCGCGACACCGCCATGAATGCGCCCATGCCGAGCTCTTCCATGCGTTTCTCGCTAAGCGACGTCACACTCACGTTGTCGAGCCGCGCGAGGGTGCGCGCTTCCTTCAACAGGTAGGCAGGGTCGCAGACGTTGGGCGGTTGATTGCCCAGATTGCGCGCGAAGTCGAGCCCCGCCTTCAGCGCATTGGCGCGTCGTACGGCGGCTTGTGCGGTGACCTTGCTGCGCTCATCCGCGAGCAGCGCTACAGCGGTCGGGAACGCGTTCGCGCTCTCGTCAACGCGGCTCTTGTGTTCGTTGAAAGCGTAAAGGTGCTGCGCCAGCGCAGCGAGCGATGTGCCGGCGCGCCACTCGAAGTCCCGACCGGGAACACGCGCGGCGGCGAGCGCCCATACCGCTTTGGGTACCGCAATGCCGCGCAGCGCGCGCGCGGCGGCGTCCACGATCTTGCGGAAGTTCGCTGCCGTGAGCTCATCGTCTGCCCCTCCGACGACAAGAAGCCTCGGCACATCCGCGGCACCGGGCAGTTGAACCAGCGCCGTTCGGCCGACTCGGTCGTGAAAATCCCGCAGCGCTGCCTCGAACAGCGGGCGCGCGCCGGCTTCGACGGCGACCCGTTGCGCCTGTTTGCGGCTGACGACGAGACAGGGTGTCTTGAGTGTTTGCAGCGAACGCGCTTCCACGCTGAATTTCATATGAGTCTCCTGACCACGCTGAATGCGCGGCGCTCTTTCATTCTACCGATGCCGACGTCGCTCGGGGCAGTTGCACGATGCGCGTGCCGGATAGCCGATCAGCAAAGCTGCGTCGCCGAGGGTCAACCCAGATCATTCCATGCGCCATCACTCCGGCCAGCAGGCACAGCACCACGGCGGGCATGCCGCCCAGACGCCAGCCTGCGAGCGCCGCGAGCACGGGTAGCAGAGTAGCGAAGAAACGGAGGGTGAGGCGCAGCAGGGTGATCGGATTACCGTCGTCAGTCTCGATCGCAAGGCGCCATGCCAGCATGCCGAGGGTTTGGCCGCGATAGAGCCAGAACAGCACAAAGAACGCATACATCTCGAGGAAAACGAGTGACTGCACCGCCGCCCCGTGCACCGCGCCGTTGGTGATCGCGACCATCGGAAACAGCGTGAAGAGCCAGAGGGCGACGACGAGCAGCGCGTCGTAGGTCATCGCGCCGGCACGGCGCAGCGCCCCCGCAGGTGGCGCCGCGTCCGCAGCTGGGGTGCTGCCAACCGAGCCGCCCGTCGGCGCTGCTCCCCGCTTGCGTTGTCCGCCGCGCATGCGTGATCAGAACGTTGCGATGTTGTCGGCGAGTCGAACGCTGCGCCCGCAGAACTCCTCGTTCGTCATGGCCAGCATGACGTCCGGATCGGTGCAGTTCGCCCAGGTGCGGCGCCCGTCCGACAGCTGGCAGACCACGTGAGCGATGCTCGGCGCGTCTGCTCCGTACATGACGGTATAGCTTTCCACGGTGGCGGTGCCGGTATGAGTCAGCGCCACATCTCGTGCCGGTGTCGCGTCGACCTCTGCCTGCACGTCCTGATGCTGGAAGGGGCGGGCGGGTGGCTCGGACGAGTACACGCCAAAGGCGTGTTTGGTGAGGTAGCCACCGTTGGCAGTAATGAGGCAGCGTGCGCCCGGTTGTTCCCGCGCGAGCTCGACACCGCGCGCAATCGAGTGCATGACGTAGTTGTTGAGCGGGCCGCCGGCGAAGGTGAGGCCACCGGTGATGGTGAGGGGGCGCGACGTATCAAGACCGATCTCCCGCGCGGCGACCTGTACCGCGACGGGGAAGCAGCTGTAGACGTCCACGAGATCAAGATCCGCGGGCGTGAGCCCCGTCAGCTCAAGCACGCGCCGGCCGGCAATCCGGATCGCCGGTGAGCCGTAGAACGTGTCCCGGTTCGACACATAGTAGTGATCGTGTGCGTCGGTACCTGCCCAGGGGTAAACCCACTTCTCGCGCGGAATGCCGAGCGCCCGCGCGCGCTCCTCGGAGCAGAGGATGAGCGCCGCGCCCTGATCCACGTTGTTGTTCGAGTTCATGAGTTTCGGGTAGGGGAACGACACCGGACGGTTGTTGGGCGATATCGTCCGAATGGTCTCGGCGCTCACGGCGTTGCGCAGCCACGCATGGGGATTGTCCGCGGCGACGCGGCTGAAACCCGCCCATAGCTCTGAGATACGCTCGAGATGCGCGGGAATCGACTCACCAAGATGATGCCGCAGCGCGTTCTCGAACATCGGGTACAGCTGAATCGGTTGACCGATGCGCAACGCCTTCTCGGCCGGGTGACGCATGTCCTTGTCTTCGCCGAATACCCGATCCGGTGTGCCAGGCAGGGCCTGCCAGTTCAGATTCACGCC
>DMUF01000172.1 GCA_003476445.1 Gammaproteobacteria bacterium
GGGTGGCTCCACTCCATGCTGAACCGCTTGGTGATGTGCGGCTTGATCTGCGAGCCAAGGCCCAGCGTGAAGCGGCCCCTCGAATAGGCATTCAGATCGTGACCAATATTCGCGAGGATCATGGGGCTGCGTGCCAGCGCCACCGCGATGGACGTTCGCAGTTCGATCTGCTCTGAATGTTCGGCGGCGAGCAGCAGCGGAAAGAACGGGTCGTGGCTCATCTCGGCGGTTTGCACGCCGTCGTAGCCCGCCGCCTCAGCGGCTTTGACCTGCTCGGGAATTTTGCGCAGCGAGATTCCGATTCCGGTATCAACTTTCATCGCGTGCTCCTCAGGCGGCCGTGAGTTCGGAGATGATCTTCGCCCGATCGTCACGGCTCAGCGTGGCATAGGCCGCTGACGTTCGATCAATGACGTCGCCGTACCGCGCCTTGATCTGTCCGGCGATGGTCGACGGCTCGCCGACGACCGCGAACGCGGACAGGATGTCGTCCGTGATCAGCGTGCCCATCTCATCCCATCGGCCCTGTTTGGACATGCGGTTGAGATCATCCTGCAGCTCTCCGGCGCCAATGCTTTCGAGAACCGGGCGATAAGCAGGGGTCGAACCGTAGAACGCGATCTGCTTGCGCGTAGCTACCTTGGCTTCGTCGAGCTCGCGTTCGTTCGAGCCCGTGCAGACAAAGACCGGATAGCTGATCTCGAAGTCGGCCCGCGACTTGCCGGCCCGGGCAAAGCCGCGCTCGAGCGCGGGCAGTGTGGTCTCGCGCAGATACTTCTCGGTGGTGAACGCATGGATGATTACACCATCGGCCACTTCGCCCGCCACCTCGGTCATGAGCGGACCCACCGCGGCGAGGAACACGCGCGGCGCGCCGTAGGCGTTGTCCGTCGGCGTGAAGAACGGTGTCATGAGCGTGTGGGTGTAGAACTTGCCCGTGAAGGCGAGCGGCTCGCCGTGGTGCCAGCTGGCCCAGATCGCGCGCATGGCGAGGATGAATTCCCGCATCCGCGGCGCCGGATTCGACCAGGGCATGCTGAAGCGCTTGGTGATGTGCGGTTTGATCTGCGAGCCGAGACCGAGGATGAAGCGCCCTTTCGACGCCGCGTTGAGATCATGTCCGATGTTCGCGAGCACCATGGGCGTACGCGCAAACGCCACGGCGATGGAGGTCATCAGCTCGATCTTCTGCGTGTGCTGCGCGGCGACCAGAAGGGGGAAGAAAGGATCGTGGGACGTCTCGGCAGTCAGGATGCCGGAGTACCCCATGGCTTCAAGCTCTTGAGCCTGAGCACCCGCCTTGTCGAGTTCGAAACCAATACCACCGTCGACCTTCATGTCGCCCCCGCTGTTGCGATAACTGAGGGGCGGGATTCTTTCACCGCCGTTCGGCACGCGCAATCGACCGGGGCAGACCGGAACGGTCTCAGTGTCGGAAAATGCCCTCGAACGGTCCCCTGCCCTGCACGAAATGCGTAACGCGCAGCCCCGCAGGCCCTGGTTCCAGGCAGTACACCACCGCGTTCGGCTGAATCACCCGCAGGGCTTCCTGCGGCCCAAGCCGCAGCAGGCATTTCAGGAGCACGCGAGCGAGCACACCATGTGTGACGACCGCGAGTGCTGGCGTGTCCGACGCGAGCTGTGTTTCCAGACGCGGCAACAGGGGCGCAAGACGCACCTCGAGATCGGCATGGTTCTCGCCCCCGGGTGGACGATGGAAGTAGGGGTCATGCGCGCGCTGCGCCCAACCTTCGGCATCACGCGCGGCGATCTCATCGAGGGTCAGCCCTTCCCATCGCCCCGAGTGGCGCTCCATAAGCTCAGGGTGAAACCCGATCCGTGGCGCAGATTCCAGAGATTCAAGCATGAGCGCCGCGGTGGCACGCGTGCGGCCTGACGGCGAAACAAGCAGTTCGTCTACACCGCCCCGGGCTGCCAGCAAAGCGCCGTGGGCGCGCGCCTGCCGTTCCCCACGCTCGGTCAGCGCGGAGTCGCCGTGCCCCTGCATGCGCTGCTCCACGTTCCATTCGGTCTCGCCATGACGGCAAACGTAGAGCAGCCCCACGCGTTCACTCCCCCTTGTCGCGCGTCCGATAATCGCCGTACTCCGCATCGCGCTTGCTGAGCGCCTGCGTGAGCCCCTTGCGGATCTCCGCGAAGTGATCTTGCGCCGTGCGGGTAAAGGTGGCGAGGGTCTGCATCTCGGTGCCCGCGCGAATGGCAGCACGAATACCCATGGCATCCATCTGCCGATGGACGGCGCGCTTGTTGATCTGCTGCAGGTCGGTGGGCGTGCGCGCAACGCGCTCGGCAATGCGCAGCACTTCTTCCTCGAGCGCGGCTTCCGGGAACGCGCGATTGGCGAACCCGCTTTCCACAGCGTCGAGACCGGTCATGTGGTCGCCCGTGAGCATGAGCTCCATCGCACGCCGCAGACCCACGATCCAGGGATAGAACTGGTTGTCCGGCGGACTGATCGTGCGCACCACCGGGTAACCAATCTTCGCGTCTTCCGCGACATAGACCAGATCACACGCCGTCGCGAGCTCGGTGCCACCCGCCAGACAGTAGCCGTGCACCTGGGCAATCACCGGCTTGGCGAGATCCCACATGTGGAAGAAACCATCGACCACGTGCCGCGGCCAGTTGCCGAGCCCGCCGGCGGAGTAGTAAGGCTGTGCCTGGGACACGTCGGACTGCAGATCGTAGCCGGCGGAGAAGCAGCTCCCCGCGCCACGAATGATGGTGACGCGAATCTCTGGATTCTGATCGCCCTGCTCGAGCGCATGGAACATCTCGGTACGCAGCTCGTTCGAGAGCGGGTTGCGCTTCTCCGGACGGTTCAGAGTGATGCGCTGCACGCGCGGCAGCGGGTGATCCAGGATGATCTTGCTGTATTCCATATGCCCTCCCCGACAGTGATTTCAGCGCAGTGTGAATCGATCGCCCGCAAACGCGGCAAAGGTGCGCTGCACATCTGATGCGGACGCCGCCATCGGCGCCACGATGTGCGTGTGCACGCCGCCGTCCGCATCGGCCTGGATGCGCGCGCGGCACTCGTCCTCGTCGCCGATAATCGCGATCTCGTCGATCATCGCATCGGTGAGGGCGCCGCCGGTCTTGTCGCGATCCTTCGCCGCCCAGCCTTCACGAATGGTTGCTGCCGCATCCTCGTAACCCGCCCAGGCGAGGAAAGCGTTATAGACCGGGGTAGCGTAGTAGGGAGCAAACGCTGCGCGGAACAGATTGCGCGCCTGGGCCTTGTCGTCGGTCACCAGAACCATCGCGCGGTTGACGATCTCCACGTCGCGCCAGTCCTTGCCAGCACGTTCGGCACCGATGCGCACATGCTCCATCATCTTCGGCAGCGCGCCTTTCGGCCACAGGTTGAAGATCACGCCATCCCCCACTTCCGCAGCCATCTCGATCATGTTGGAACGCAGGGCAGCCAGATAGATCGGCGGCGGGTTCTCCGACGCAGGCTGCCGGTAACCCTTGCTGTACAGGGTCTCGAGATCGAAGTCGGACTTCTCGCCGCGCAGCATGCTGCGGACCATGATGGCCGTCTCCTTCACCCGGGTGAGCGGGCGATCAAGCGGAATGCCGTTCCACTGACCCATGATGGTCTGGCTCGAGGACCCGAGACCCATGATGAACCGGCCAGGGAGTACCTGAGCAATGACGTTGGCAGAAGCCGCAAGCACCGCCGGCGTGCGCGTATAGACCGGCGTCACGGCAATGCCGATACGAATGGTTCGAGTGTGATGCGCGATGGCTGCGATCTGAGTGAGCGTGTCCGGCGCCCCCGAGTCGGAAAACCAGCCATCGGGATAACCATGGTCTTCCGCCCAGCGGATGCGCTCGATGGTATGTTCCAGTTTCGGACCAGCCGGCAGCGTGACTGCCATACGCTTCGCGAGAGCCATTAAATCCCCCTCAGGAAAACAGGTTTAGATCGACGAATGACGCAGAAAGAGCGGCAAGCCTCGCATTTTGCGACGGCTGGGATCAAGCCGTATGCTGCGCCCTCGCAGCGGAGACCAACATGAGCAACGCCGTCCTCACCCCCGTACGCACAGCGCACCGTTTCGACACCGAAGCGCTCGCGCGCTACCTCCGGGCTAGCGTACCGGCCTTCGGCGACGATCTCGTCATCGAGCAGTTCGACGGCGGCCAGTCGAACCCGACCTTCCGACTGACAGCGGGCGGCAAGCGATACGTGCTGCGCAAGCAGCCACCGGGGGAACTGCTGCCCTCCGCCCACCAGGTCGACCGCGAGCACCGCGTCATGCACGCGCTCGCCGGCAGCGGCGTACCGGTACCGCGCATGATCACGCTCTGCGAAGACAGCAGCATCATCGGCACCAAGTTCTATGTCATGGAGTGGGTCGAAGGGCGCGTGTTCACCGAAACACGTCTGCCCACGCTGACACCCAGCGAACGCCGCGAGATTTATCTCGATCTGGCGCGCGTGCTCGCACGGCTGCACAGCGTGAGCCCTGCCGCCATCGGGCTCGAGGACTTTGGCCGCCCTGGAAATTATTACGAGCGCCAGATCGGGCGCTGGACCAAACAGTACCTGGCATCACGCACCGAGCAGATCGATGCGATGGATCACCTGATCGAGTGGTTACCCAGGAACATTCCGGCGCCGGGCCCGTCCGTGGTGGTGCACGGCGACTATCGCCTCGGCAACGTGCTGATTCACCCGCAGCAGCCCCGTATCGTGGCAGTGCTCGACTGGGAACTGTCGAC
>DMUF01000168.1:0-264 GCA_003476445.1 Gammaproteobacteria bacterium
ATCGCCCACGCGGCCATCGGCAAACAGCAAGCGAGTGGGGACCGCCGTGTTCACGCTGATGACGGCGACGTCGCGAATACGCGTGACCGCGGGGCAGCCGGGACCTGCATCGGGGAGGAACGGGCGCCAGAGACCGAGCGTCGCGGCCCAATCATCCTCCACCAATCGGTCGTGGTTGCCGGCGATCACCGAGACCCGGTCCGCCGGGGCGAGTTCACGCAACCAATCCGCAGCGTCGGCACATTCCTGCTCGAGCCCGAGATG
>DMUF01000168.1:648-3701 GCA_003476445.1 Gammaproteobacteria bacterium
GCGCAGATGCCGGTAACGACGCTTGCGCGCCCACGACAGATAACTCAGCAGCCGCTTGGCGCCGAGCCGCCACGGCGCTGCGACGACCGGTGTCGTCAGGTGAGGATCAGAGAGATGCGCAAGCACGATCGCCCTGCCTGTCGCGTGCCCGGGATGTTCACCCATGTGACCGCTGCTACCATGCCGCGCTTTTGGCGGGCTCGACCGTGAAGGTCTCGATTCTCACCAACACCGCGAACCGCTACAACCGTCGCCATCCCGACGTGGGCGAGACAATCCGCGCAGCCCTGCCCGGTGCGCTCTATCGGGACACACGCGGCATCGCCGAAATCGAGCCGGCACTGGCCGAAATCGCTGATGCGGGCACCGAGCTGCTGGTGCTGAACGGCGGCGACGGCACGGTACAGAAAGTGGTCACCGCGCTCCTCGCGCGCTCCGCACAATACACACCGCCCATGCTTGCGCTGCTGCCCGGTGGCACGACCAACATGACTGCTCGGTCGATCAACGCGCAGGCCCTCGGTTTTCAGCGCGCGCTGCGTGCCCTGTCGGACCTCGTGCCCGGGCTCGCAGTCGGTCACCCTGCGGTCATCGAGCGACCCGCCGTTGTCGCCACCCTGCCCGACCACACCCAGGTGGCCGGCTTTTTCTGGGGCATGGGCGCGATTCTTCGCGGCATCGAGTACTGCCAGAAAACCGTCTACGAAGCCGGCATTGGCGGAGAGCAGGCCTCCGGGGTCGCCCTCGTCCGCACGGTGATCGGCATTGCGCGCCGACAGCCGCCCTTTGCGGGCGGGGCCACGGTGGAACTCGCCGGCTGCACGCCCAGCGGGCGTTTCGAGGCGAGCATTCTGCTCGCCACCACCTTGGAACAACTGTTTCTCGGGATTCGGCCATTCTGGGGCGAACCGCAGGGCGCGCTGCGCGGCGTGCTCGTGGAAGAGCCGGCGCGACGCCTGATCCGGAATCTGCCCGCACTGCTGCGCGGAAGACCGAACCGGCACATGACCGCGGCAACGGGCTACCACCCCATCAATACCGAAACGCTTGAGGTGACCGCTGCCGGACGGTTCACGCTGGACGGCGAGCTGTACGATCTTCCTGCAGGAACGCTGCGGCTCGCGCCGTCCATCCCGCTGCGTTTTCTGCGGCTGGGCGCGCCATGAACGAGGCGCTGCTCACGATCGTGTCTGAGGAAGCGGCGCGCGACCCGGCGCCCGCGGCCCTTGCGCTGGTATCCGCCATTCGCCAGCGCTTCGGCCAGGATCTGCGCGCGGTGCTGTATTACGGGTCCTGCCGGCGCAGCGCAGAGCCCGAAGGGCTGCTCGATTTCTACGTTCTCATCGACGGCTTCAGCGCGCTGCGTCCGACGGAAGCGTTCCTGCTGCGGCTGCTCGAACCCAACGTCTATTACCTCGAAGTGCCCTTCGGCACCGCCATCGCGCGCAGCAAGTACACCGTGGTGACCTGGGACGCGTTCGTCAACGGGACCACCCCGCGCTGGTTTCACTCCTATCTCTGGGGGCGCTTCAGCCAGCCCACGAGCCTCGTCTGGAGCCGCGACGCCGCCACGGCGGAAACCGCGACGCGAGCGCTGGCACATGCTGCAACCACTTTCATACGCCGCGTGCTGCCGCTGCTACCGGAACAGTTCGGATCGGACACGCTTTGGCTTACCGGTCTTGCGAACAGCTACCGCACCGAACTGCGCAGCGAGCGGCCGGAAAAGCTTCGCCGCCTGTATGGCGATGAGGCGAACTATCTGGACGCTGTCGCGGCGGCTCTCGCCCCGACGCTCGGGTATGCCACGGCGTCACCGGGCGTCTATCGCAATCCGCTCACCCCGGCAGCACGCCGCCGGGGTCGTCTCGCCTGGCGCGTGCGCCGCTGCTCCGGCACCGCGCTCTCGTTCCTGCGCATCGTGAAGAGCGCGGCCACCTTCGACGGCGGCCTCGATTACGCGGCCTGGAAGCTGTCGCGCCAATCCGGGCGCGAGATCGCCATCCCCGCTCACGTGCGCGCGCATCCCTGGCGCCACGCGCCAGGTTTCTTCTGGCGGCTCTATCGGGAAGGGGTGTTCCGATGACGCCCCGCATCTGGGCCGTGCTCGGTGACAAGACCGGCGACAACGCGCAGGTAGAGGCGATTGCAGCGGTGCTCGGCTTGCCGGTGGAAACACGCCGGCTGGTGTTCAAGCCGCGCTACCGCAAGGGCAAGCCGTGGTTCAACGCTTCGCTGCGCCACGTGGATCGCGCGGCGTCAGATGCGCTGACCGGACCCTGGCCCGATCTCGTCATCACCATCGGGCGCCGTCCGGCCATGGCGGCGCTCTGGATTCGCAAACAGTCGGGCGGGCGCACGCGGCTCGTGATTCTAGGGCGCCCGAAGCGGGATCTTTCCGCCTTCGATCTGGTCATCGGCAGTGCGCAGTACCAACTGCCAGACGCGGCCAACATTCTCCGGATCGGACTGCCGCTCATGCGCGCGCCAGAGGAACGCCTGGCGGCAGCACGGCACGCGTGGGACGAAACGCTGTCGGCGCTGCCGCGTCCGCTGGTCGTGCTGCTGGTGGGTGGCGCCACGAAACCATACCGGCTCGACGCCGTCACGGTGCCGGAGCTCCTCGCTGCAGCAAGGACCTATGCGGGCGCTGAAGGAACGATCTATATCTCGACCAGCCGTCGTACGAGCCAGGCAGCGGTGGACGCACTGCGCGCGCAGCTGCCGGCGAACGCGCGGCTGTATACGGTGGCGGACAGCGGACCTAACCCCTATCTCGCGCTGCTCGATCGCGCCGATGCGCTCGTGATTACGGGCGACAGCGTCTCGATGCTGACCGAGGCGGCAAGGCTTGGTCGGCGCCTGGCGATCTTCGATTTGCCGCTCGATCCGTTCTGGCACACGGTCGCCCGCCTGCGTCCGCTGCTGATGCGCCTGGGGCTCGTCGGCTTCGAACGCGATCTGGGCGCTTTTCATCAATGGCTATATGCGCATAATCATGCAGTGCCCGCCGGCAAACCGCTGGCGGCGTCCGCGCCCGCGGCAACCGATGA
>DMUF01000256.1:0-3676 GCA_003476445.1 Gammaproteobacteria bacterium
ATGGCGCGCGGCGCCGGTCTGGATATCGAACTCGCGTGGTCGGGAGTGCCGATTCACGAGGGCGTTCGATCGCTGGCTGCGGCGGGGCATGTCACCGGCGCGTCGGGTCGCAATTGGTCGGGTTACGGTCACGACGTGGATTTGCCCGCCGGTTTCGCCGACGCGGACGCAGCGCTGCTGACGGATCCCCAGACCAGCGGCGGATTGCTCGTAGCCTGCGCCGAGGACAGCGTCGCTGAAGTGCTCAGCACCTTCGAGCGTCACGGGTTTGCGTCGGCGACCGTGGTAGGGCGCGCCAGCGCAACCAGGGCGAACCCGCGGCTGCGCGTCACGCTCTGACCTCGGCCCTGCCGCCTCCGTTTCGCCCTCAGCGCATGCCGAAGATCGAGGTTGCGCCGTTATCCACCACGAGCTCGGCGCCGTTAACGTGCTTGGCTTCGTCGGACGCGAGAAAGAGCACCATGTTGGCAATGTCGAGCGGCTCGCCAAGCCCCAGCTGAAGACGCAGCGCTTCCTGATCCTCCGCCTCACCGAGTTTGATACCCGCGCTGTGCTCAAGCGCCGCGTGCACCATGGCGGTGTTGATGGAGCCGGGATGAATAGAATTGCAGCGGATCGGATAACCATTCGCACGACAGTGCGCAGCAACCGCCTTGGTCATACTGCGGATGCCGCCCTTGGCTGCGGCATAGGCGAGATATTCCGACGATCCCTGCAACGCGACGACCGACGACATGTTGATGATCGAGCCGCCGCGTTCCTTCATCGCCCGCACCGCCAGCTGGCAACCCCAGAACGTGCTGTCCAGATGCACGGCGAGAGTGCGCCGCCACTGTTCGGTGGTCGTCGTCTCGATATTGGCAATGACGGCAATACCCGCGTTGTTCACCAGCACGTCGAGCTGCCCGTAGCGGCTCATCACGTGCGCCATGAGCGTATGCCAACCCGCTTCGTCCGAGACGTCCTGATGCAGATAGTCGGCGCCGATCGCCTGCGCCACCGCCTGTCCGCGCGCGTCGTCCACGTCGGTCATGACCACGCGCGCGCCTTCCGCTGCCAACCGGCGTGCATCCGCCTCACCCAGTCCCTGCGCGGCGCCCGTCACGATGACCACCTTGCCGTCCACTCGCCCCATGTCCTTCCCCGTTTGCAACTGTCGAGGGCGGCACTATGCCGAAGCCGGCGAGACTCGCCAATGGCGGCGTGACGGCGCGCGAGGGCGTGATATCCTCGACCCCCTTCGAGGGGAGGGGATGGACATGAGCCGTCTAGCCGTTGATCACGGGCGCACGCTTTCGTTTGAAGCCTATGGCATGAATAGCACCCGCCCTACCGTCGTGCTGAGCCACGGGTGGGGCATGAGCGCGCGCGCGTGGGACGACGTGACGGCAAGCCTGTGTGACGCCGGCTATCCCGTTGTCGTTTACGACCACCGCGCGTGCGGGCAGTCCGACAAGGATTTCGACGACGTGTCAATCGATGCGTTGAGCGGTGACGTCGTTGCGCTGTGCGATCAGCTCGGGCTTCGGTCCGTGGTGCTGAATGGCTGGTCACTCGGCGGGGCCGTCGTCGTTGGCGCAGCCGCCCGACTGGGCGCTCGCGTCGCCGGCCTCGTGCTCACCGGTGGGGCGACGCCGCGATATACCCAGGCGGAGGGTTTTCCCCATGGCGGAACCCCTGCCGACGTCGCCGCGACCATCGCGGCTCTGCGGGCTGACCGGGTGAGTTTCCTGCACGGGCTCTACTTTCAGGGCGTGTTCGCAGCACCCGTGAGCGACGTGTTGAAGCAGCGCATGTTCGCGCTTGCGCTCGAAGCTGGCCCGGCGGCAGACGCCTCACTTGGCGCGCTGGCACACGTCGACCAGCGCGAAATAATGCGTGGGCTGAACGTGCCGGCGCTTGTTGTTACCGGCGATCAGGACGGTGTTGTGCCGCCCGCAATTGCAGCCTTTGCCGCCAACCTGCTGCCACGGGGCGAACTGGTGGTCATGCCGGGCTGCGGGCACGCGCCTTTCGCTGAAGACCGCGCGAGCTACCTTGCGCATCTCCATCGTTTTCTTGGGACCATCACATCATGAGCGCGCCCGTCCGCTTCGGACTCTGGTACGACTTCCGCAATCCAGCGCCCGCTCAGTTCAGTTTCGAAGACCTGTATGCGGAGTATCTGCGTCAGATCGCCTGGGCTGAGTCCCTCGGCTTCGAATCGGTCTGGCTGACCGAACACCATTTCGTTGAAGACGGCTATACCCCGTCGCCCCTGGTCATTGCGGCCGCTATCGGCGAGCGCACGCGCACAATGCGCATCGGCACCAACCTCATGCTGCTGCCGCTTGCTGATCCGGTACGGCTGGCGGAGGACGCTGCAACGCTGTCGATCCTCACCCGTGGGCGCTTTGACCTTGGCGTAGGTCTCGGCTATCGCGAGGTCGAGTTCGATTACTTCAAGCGTGATCTGAAGCATCGCCCAAGCCTGATGGAAGAAGGCGTCGACATCCTGCGCCAGGCCTGGTCCGGTCAACCGGTCCGCATGCATGGCAAGCGGTATCGAGTAAACGATTTGCCGGTACGGCCTGTGCCTGCCAGCGTTCCGAAGATCCTCATGGGCGGCATGGCTCCGCCAGCGATCGCCCGGGCCGCACGTTTGGGCGACGGCTTTCTCTCGACCGGGGGCATTGGTCACGACGTCTACATCGAGGCGCTCGCGGCAGCCGGGAAGCCACGGTCTGCGGGAGCAATTTACGCGGGGCACTGGGGCATCATCGCCCCGGACCCGGAGGCAGAGGCGCGCAAAGTCGCACCGTACGCGCTCTACCAGACCAACGCTTACGTCGCGTGGGGCGCGTTTGGCCCTCCCGACCAGGTGCCGCTGTTCCCGGATGGGGCCACCGCGCTGCGCGACGGGCTCTACGAGGTCTGGGACGGCGCAACCGCGGTGCGTGAGCTCGTCAGTCTGCTCACCGCCTACCCGGAGATTCGCGACGTGCATTTCTGGGCGCAGCTTCCCGGTGAGCCTATCGAACAGGGCAGCGCGCGCATCGAATACATGGCGACACACGTGCTGCCCCAGGTGCGGGCCGCGCTTGCTGCTCGAGGCTAGGAGCTGATATGGGCATTCTGAGCGAGGACGTACTCGCGTACATCGGCCGCAAAGCTCCCGCACGCACCGAAGTGGTGACGCGTCGCGATATTCGCAAGTACGCCATCGCCTCCGGTCAGACACAGCGCAAATACCTCGATGGGGACGTCGCCCCACCGCTGTTTCACGTCGCGCTGTTCTGGGATGTGGTGCCCCGCGATGAGCTGACACCGGACGGCGTGTCCGTCGATCGCCTGCTGCCGAAATTTCCGCTGGAACGCGCCATGGCCGGCGGACTCGACATTCGCTACCACAATCTCATTCGCCCGGGCGACGTGCTCATCGGCAATCGCACGCTCACCGACATCTACGAGAAGTCGGGGCGATCCGGTGCGCTCATCTTTTACGAGGTGGTACTCGAGATCACGCGCGAGGACGGTACGCCAGTGCTGACAGAGAAGACGACACGGTTGCTGCGATGACTACGCTTCCCGAACTTTCCGCGCTCGAGATCGGCGCGAGCCTGCCCGAGACGAACTACACGCCGGACAACATCCAGCTCTTTTTCTACAACGCGTCGCTCTGGAACGCTCACCGCAT
>DMUF01000256.1:4019-7499 GCA_003476445.1 Gammaproteobacteria bacterium
ACGCCGGGCCCTCTGCTCGGCGACTTTCTCGCCCAGGTGGTAGACAACTGGATCGGTGAACGCGGCATGGTGACGCGCGTCGAATACTCGAATCGCCTGGCGTCGTTCGCGGGGGATACCGTGATCGCGGGCGGAACGGTCACGGCAGTCGATATCGCGAATCGCACCGCCGAGTTCGAGCTGTTCGTGAAAAACGCTGCAGGCGATGTCATTACGCCGGGCAAAGCCACCGTGCGCTTCAACTGAGGTCCGCCATGTCACTTCGCGGCAGTGCTGCCATCATCGGCGCTTTCGATACGGCGGTGGGCAAGATCCCGGATCGAAGCGCCACGGCGCTCTGCGTCGAAGCGGCGCTCGGAGCCGTGCGCGACGCGGGTCTGACCCTGAGCGAGATCGATGGGCTGGTGACCTGTAACAGCATGGCTCAGCCCTACATGTATCACGCCGAAGCGATCGCCGAGTATCTGGGCATGAAGCCACGCTACTGTGCCACCGCCGCAGCAGGCGGCGGCGCGACTTTTACCGTGCTCTATCAGGCAGCGCTCGCTATCGACGCAGGGATGTGCGACACCGTGGTGATCGCGATGGCGGACAGCCTGCGCACCGGACTGTCCCGCGAAGCTGCCATGATCATGCAGTCCTCGTCGGGACACCCGCAGTACGAAACGCCCTACGGCGCCACCGTGCCCGGCTACTACGCGCTGATCGCTCAGGCTTACCTCCATGCCTACCAGGCGAGGCCTGAACACTTCGCCGCCGTCGCGGTTTCGGGCCGTCGCCACGCTTGTCAGAACCCGCATGCCGAGATGCAGAAGCCCATCTCGATCGAGGATGTTCTCGCAAGCCGACTGATCGCCGACCCGCTGCGGCTGCTCGATTGCAGCCTCGTCTCGGACGGTGGTTCGGCGGTCGTACTCACGCGGGCTGACCGCGCGCGCCACGCCGCACACCGTCCTGTGTATCTGCTCGGCGCGGGGGAAGGTCGCAGCCACGAACATATCAGCCAGGCCGCGTCTCTGGTGCATTCGCCCGCGCGCGAAAGCGGGCAGCGTGCGTTCGCCATGGCGGGGCTCGCGCCCGCCGATGTGGATTTCGCCCAGGTGTACGACTGCTTCACGCCCGTGGTGCTGATCGAAATGGAAGATCTCGGCCTTTGCGCGGAAGGCGAAGCCGGTGATTTCTTCCTGCGCGGGGATGGCGCGCCCGGCGGCCGATTGCCCATCAACACTCACGGTGGGCTCTTGTCCCATGCGCATCCCGGCAATCCGGGCTCGCTATTTGCGCTCACTGAATCGGTGCGACAGCTGCGTGGCGGCGAGGGCGCGCGTCAGGTGCCCAACGCGCGGGTCGGCCTCGTGCACGCGCAGGGCGGCATCCTGTCGAGTCATTGCACGGTGGTGCTCGGCACCGAGGAGGTCCTGTGACGCTCGCAAAGCCGCTGCCACCGGTCGATGCCCAGAGCCGCCACTACTGGGAAGCGTGCAATGAAGGTCGGCTGGTGCTCCAGCACTGCCTGAGCTGCGGCTACGTGCAGCACTATCACCGCGTGCTCTGCAGCCACTGCGCGGCGACGGATCTCGTCGACCTCGAGGCAAGCGGCGCCGGCTCGGTGAAATCGTTCACCGTCATCCGCCGCGCCGTGTCCTCGGCCTTCGATGCCGACGTGCCGTATGTGGTCGCGCTCATCGAACTCGCGGAAGGGCCGGTGCTCATGACCAACCTCGTCGACTCGCCGCTGGAAGACATCGCCATCGGTGAAGCGGTCGAGCTCACGTTCGAACGCCGCTCCGAGGACATCAATCTGCCCCAGTTTCGACTGGTCGGCGGTACCTTGTGATTCATCAGACTCTGTCCTCACGATTCACCCGGAGTAGAACGTGATCCGACTCACCGCCGTCGCCTTTTGCATCATGCTCCTGCTGCCGGGAATGTCCTGGACCGAGACGCCTTCTTCCGCTGGCCCGGCGCCGGAGCTCGACGTACTCGGCCGAATTCACTTCAACGTGAACGTAAGCGACTTCGAGACATCCAGAGCCTTCTATGGCGCGCTTGGTTTCTCCACCCTGTCCGGCTTTCCCGACGCGAATACGGTGGCGATGGCTAAAGCTATCGGCATCGACCAGCCCACTACCTATGATGGTTCACAAGGCGGCGAACCGGGTGGCTATCTGCTGCACGGCGAACTGATTGGGCTTGGAATGGGTCGGGGCGTCATCGATCTGATCGAGTTCACCCTACCGCGCAACGAAGAGCCGCCCTACCCGGCCCTCAATCGTCTGGGCATGGCTCGCGCCGTGCTCGAATCCGCTGACGTGAACGCGGACCACGAGCAACTCGCCAAGCAGGGTATGACCTTTCTGTCTGCGCCGGTGCGACGTGCTGACGGCACCTTGTTCGTCATCCTGAAAGATCCCGACGGTACGTTTCTTGAACTGCGCGAAGTTCCGGGAGAGCCGGATAACGAAGCGGGAACGGAGATTCATCGCGTTGGCGCGGTCGTTATCAACGTGAGCGATCTCGAGCGCTCAATCGGCTGGTACAAGATGTTCGGCTATGCGCTTACCAGCCGTTTCGGCGGACAGGAAGGCACCGAGGTCGCAAATGCCATGGGTTTCGCCGACGCGGTGCACCTGCGCGGCGCCGTGCTCGAGCAGGAAGGGGATGGTTCGGTCATCGAGCTCGTACAGTGGCTGACCCCGTACGACTCCACCCCACCCTATCCGCTGCCCGTCAATCATCTCGGGATTCACCGCATGGCGTTCACCAGCAGCGATATCGAGAGCGACGTCGCCAAGCTTGAAGCGACAGGAATGGAGATGATCAGCCCGATCACGCCGTGCTGTTCAGGCCCGGATGCCTGGGGTGGCATCATTGCCTTCCATGATCCCGATGGCACCGTGCTTGAACTTGCCGAGATGCCCTTCATGACCTGGCTACAGCGTTTCACGAATCTGTTGAGGAGCTTCTGAGGATGACCACGCGAATCAATCCGGACCACGACATCATTGCTGTCGGCGCGGGGTTTGCCGGGCTGGCGATGATTCACTACGCGCGCGAAGCCGGACTCTCCATCCGCGTCTTCGACAAGGCGTCCGACATTGGCGGCACCTGGACCTGGAACCGCTATCCAGGCGCCGCGAGCGACAGCGAGTGCTACTACTACTGCCTGACGTTCTCGAAGGAGCTGCTCCAGGACTGGTCCTGGTCCGTGCGATATCCGGGCTGGGAAGAGAATCTGCGCTACATGCACTTTGTCGCCGACCGCTGCAACATGTGGCCGCACATTCAGCTGACCACCCGCGTCTTGTCGGCTGACTTTGATGAGACGGCTGGGTTGTGGCGCGTTCGCACCGCCGATGGCCAGGAGCACACCTGCCGCTATTTCGTCAGCGCGATGGGCATGATCTCGGAGCCGATCATGCCTGACTTCAAGGGTATCGACACATTCCAGGGACCCTGCTTCCACTCCGCGCGCTGGCC
>DMUF01000190.1:0-2952 GCA_003476445.1 Gammaproteobacteria bacterium
GCGGGCGCACTGTCGGACACCGGCGGCGCGTCGGATGTCTCCGAAACTGGCTCCGCTAGCCCGGGCAGGCCAAGGTCATCGATGCTCGCGGCACGTTCCTTGGCCATATAGGCAAGACCGAAGGAAATAACAAAGAACCCCACTGACAGCCAGACCGTCGCTCGGGTGAAGAAGGAACTTGCGCCCGCGCTTCCGAACATGGTGCTTGCGCTGCCACTGCCAAACGCCGCACCCACATCAGCGCCCTTCCCCTGCTGCAGAAGGACCAGCACGGCTAACGCCAGTGCATCGATCACAAGCAGGATCAGCAGTATGGTTTCAAGCGTTGACATGGAGGCTCTCTTTCCAAATTCGTTTCTAAAAATCGTTTCTGTTTGAGCGAACACCCAAACCGCTTGGCAGCCGGGATGCTGACTCGGCCGTCAGGTCTCGCGCCGGCACCAGCTTAACGCTAGCAGCGCTCGCAGCCTAACGGTGTCAGGCTCCCGCTGCACGGCTTTGCAGCGCACCCGTAGCACGCTCGGCAAAGGCGCCTGCGATCCGCAGAAAATCGCCCGGATCGAGAGAAGCACCACCGACCAGCGCTCCGTCGATGTCCTGCTCGCGCGCCAGAAGCCGCGCATTCTCGGGCGTCACGCTGCCGCCGTAAAGGATGCAAACCGACATTGCCGACTCGGCGTTCATCTCGATCAGACGGGCGCGCACCAGCGCGTGCATCGCCTGCGCCACCTCAGGCGTCGCCGTGCGTCCGGTGCCTATCGCCCACACGGGCTCATAAGCAACAGCAATTTGCGCGAGCGCAGCTTCAGGAACGCGCGCCAGTACCGTGTCGAGTTGCCGCAGAACCACAGTTTCGGCTGATCCCGCCTCGCGCTCAGCCAACGTCTCGCCAACGCAGACGATCACGCGGAGACCGGCGCGCAAAGCAGCATCCACCTTGTCCGCCACCATCTCGTCACTCTCACTGAGCCCGATGCGGCGTTCCGAGTGACCAACGATGCTCCAGGTGGCACCGCAATCCCGGATCATCCGCGCGGCCACGGATCCAGTGCAGGGTCCGGCGTCCAGCCAATGCACATCCTGACCACCGATCCCGATACCAAGGTCCGCTCTGGCAAGTGCGGAGAGATAACAGGTCGGCGGACAGAGCACGAGTTCGACCGCGGACGGCAGATCTGCCTCGCGCAGGCTCGCCACATAGCGCTCAACGAAAGCGTGGTCGCCGTTCATCTTCCAATTGCCGGCAACGATCGGGTTTCTTGAAGCCGGCTCGCGCAGACCAGGGGCCGCTGCGGATTCACGCGTCATGGATGTGCTGCCAGGGCCGCGAGTTCCTCGGCGATGGTTCTGACCTCGGCTTCGTCTTCTCCCTCAACCATGACGCGCAGGAGCGGCTCGGTTCCGGACGGGCGAATGAGGACGCGCCCACGCCCGGAAAGCGCCGTACCCGCCCTGTCCGCAGCTGCCAGAAGGTCTACCGCCGCAGCACGGCCGCGGGGGTCCGGCACGCGAACATTGATCATCGTCTGCGGTAGTTTGTTCATGCCAGAGCGCAGATCGGCGAGCGAAGTGCCCAGGTCGACCATCGCCGAGAGCACCTGCAACGCCGCGACAATGGCATCCCCAGTCGTTGCAAGATCCAGACAGAGAATATGCCCAGACGACTCTCCACCAAGAGTCCAACCGCGCGCATGCAGCTGTTCAAGTACGTAACGGTCACCCACCGCCGCGCGGACGAACGGAATATCGTCCGCAGCAAGCGCGCGCTCTAGCCCGAAATTCGACATCACCGTGCCGACGACGCCACCGACGCCCGCGCCCAGTTGACCCACGCGACGCCGCGCACGCGCGATGACGAACAGAAGCTCATCGCCATCCACCAGCACACCGTTGGCATCCACCATCACCACGCGGTCGCCGTCACCATCGAAAGCAATGCCGACATCTGCTCCTGACGCGCGCACCCGCTCGACCAGAAGACCCGGGTCCGTGGATCCGCAACCGTCGTTGATATTCGTTCCATTGGGCTGATTGCCAATCACTGTCACGGCCGCGCCGAGTTCCTCAAATACTCTGGGCGCCACGTGATAGGTCGCGCCGTGCGCGCAGTCGAGTACCAGACTCAGTCCGCGCAGGCTGAAGCCGCGACTTACGCTCGCCTTGCAAAACTCGATATAGCGCCCTGCTGCATCGTTTATTCGCTGAGCTTTACCAAGGCGATCCGAGTCCACACAGGTGAGCGGACTTTCCAGCTGACGCTCGATCTCGAGCTCTACCACGTCGGGCAGCTTGTCGCCATCCCGATTGAAGAACTTGATCCCGTTGTCGTGATAGGGATTATGCGACGCGCTGATCACGATGCCGGCATCGGCGCGCAGCGTTCGCGTCAGGTACGCCACAGCGGGCGTTGGCATGGGTCCGACCAGGCTCACCTGCGCGCCTGCCGCGACGAGACCTGACTCGAGCACGGACTCCAGCATGTAGCCAGAAATACGCGTGTCCTTACCGATCAGGACGTGCCCGCCGTAACCACCGCCGAGCACACGCCCGACCGCCCAGCCCAGTCGCAGGCAGAAATCAGGCGTGATGGGCGCATCGCCCACGCGCCCACGAATGCCATCCGTTCCAAAGTACTTACGACTCACCCCTGCTCCTTCGCTGCTTCTCGCCTGCTTTCCAGCCCGGTCACAACGCCCGGGCGTTGGCAGAAGATAGCGCATTGCGTATGCGCAAGGCATCGACCGTCTCTGCGACGTCGTGAACCCGAACGACGTCTGCGCCAAACCCGACTGCCACCAGCGCCGCAGCCAGGCTTCCAGCCAGACGATCTTCCACAGCTCGGCCCGTGATCTCACCAATCATCCGTTTACGCGACACACCGACCAGAAGCGGAAGGCCTTCCACCCGCAGCGCTTCAAGCCCCCGCAGCAGGGCCACGTTGTGTTCCAGCCG
>DMUF01000190.1:3294-3415 GCA_003476445.1 Gammaproteobacteria bacterium
CATGCACGCGGTCAGCGAGAAACGCGCGCACTTCTGTTACCACATCAGCGTAGACCGGATTGACCTGCATGCTCTGCGGGTCACCGCGCATGTGCATGACGCACGCCCCCAGATCGCTGTC
>DMUF01000125.1:0-220 GCA_003476445.1 Gammaproteobacteria bacterium
CTGACTTTTCTATCTTTTGCACCGATGAACTGGAATTGCGATTTACTCGTGCAAAGGGCGGTAGGCCGAATCATCGTGATCGATGGCGACCCCGCCATTCGCGACAGTCTTGCTACCCTGCTTGCGCTCGATAATCACCCGATCGAGATCTACGCCGAGGGGCGCGAGTTTCTGCTGACGCTTGATAAGGCACCCATCGCCTGCATCGCGGTCGAGACCG
>DMUF01000125.1:493-4325 GCA_003476445.1 Gammaproteobacteria bacterium
CGCCTGCATCGCGGTCGAGACCGATCTGCCCGATGGCTCAGGCTACCCCGTCATTGCCCGGGTACGAGAGCGCTACCCTGGGGCGCAACTCGCGCTCCTGACCAGCCGCAAGGATCGCAACGTGGTCGCTCGCGCGCAGGCAAGCGGCGTAGACGAGATTTTCTACAAGCCGCTGATCCAGCAGAGTCTCATCGACTTTCTGACCCAGCCGCCGCGGGCAACGACGCCGTGCAAGCAGGGTCATCGTCAGGAGCCGATGTGAGCCCCGCTCACTCGAACGATAGTGGCGTAGCTCCTGCCCTTGTTTTGCTGACCATCAATCAACACCCGCGTTGATGCTCGCTGCCATCGATGTCAGCGACATGCACTGTTCCAACTGTGCGGCGCGGATCGAAACAGCGCTGCGCGCCGTGCCCGGCGTTGACGCTCTCTTCGTCAATCCTGCGCGTCGGCAGGTGCTGGTGGAACATGCACCAGACATCGATCCGTACCTGTTCCTCACGGCTCTAAGGGCGATCGGATTTCATCCCTCGCTGCCGTCAACAGGAGACCACAGCAAACCCCAACGCGAGAGCCTCATGCGGATTGGGATTGCTGGCGTTGCCATGTTGCAGACCATGATCGGTATGGTGTTGCTGCACAGCGGCGCGATGAACGGCATCGAAGGAGCCGACGCGCAACTGCTCGCCTACGTATCGCTCGCCTTCACTATCCCTGTCGTCACGTACGCCGCGGTTCCGTTCTACCTGTCAGCCTGGCGTTCCGTCAGCAAGCGACCGCGGCTGCCAGGCATGGATGTTCCGGTTGCACTCGCGATCCTGGGCGCGTTCGTGCTCAGCGTGTGGAACACCGGTAAGGGACACGGAGACGTCTACTACGACTCGGTCACCATGTTCGCTTTCCTGTTGCTGGCCGCGCGTCATCTCGATACGCGACTCAAAGCACGGTTCGATCTGTCGAGCGCGTTGCTCGCTGCGTTGCCCGACACCGCGCTCGTGGAAACAGGAACAGACCGCGTTGCTACGCCGCTGGACGCTGTTCCAATCGGCACGCGTGTCTGGGTGCCTGCCGGTGCCCAGGTGCCGCTGGATGGCCATGTCGTATCAGATGCCGCAGAACTGGATGAATCTGCCTTGAGCGGGGAGTCCGCTGCGGTAAAAAGAGCCGCCGGCAGCGCCATTCACGCAGGGGCGCTCAATGTCGGGCCCGGATTCGCGATGACCACCAGCGCGCCACGCGAGAAAAGCCGCATGGCCAGCATTGCGGCACTTGCCGATCGCGCTGCGGCCGAGCGTCCCCAGGCTGCACAGATTGCTGACTCTATCGCACGGGTCTTTGTACCGGGCGTACTGCTGCTCGCCGCGTTGTCCGGCGCCGTCTGGTCGCTTGTGGATCCTGCGCGAGCGGTCGAGGCGGTGCTCGGCGTTCTCGTCGTGAGCTGTCCGTGCGCGCTGTCGCTCGCGACACCCGCAACATTCACTGCCGCCATGACTCGGCTGCGCCAGGCGGGAATCGTGCTGACACGCAGCACCGTCCTCGAAACCGTGCCAACCCTCGATCGCGCCATTCTCGACAAGACCGGCACGCTGACGGTGCACGAGCCAAAGCTACAGTCCGTCGAAGTGACGGACGCCGACTGGATCGACCGAGAGACCGCCCTCGATATCGCTGCGGCGCTGGAGCAGTACGCAACGCATCCGATCGCGCGGGCATTTCCGAAACCGCGGCAGGCCCAGGTCGAACAGGTGGGGCTGCACACCGGCGCCGGGATCACCGGCACCTGGCGCGGGCAGCCGGTGCGACTGGGGACGCCCGCTTTTTGCGGTGCTGCGCCGTCAACCGACACGGCCACGATGCGCGGGGTGCTGCTCAGCGTGAATGGCCGAATCGCGGCACAGTTCACGATCGATGATCCGGTGCGGCCAGATGCCGCCGCCGCCATGCGGGCGTTGCGCGCACACCGGGTTGAACCACTCATGGCGAGCGGCGATACGCGCGCGCGCTGTGCCCCGCTCGCAGCAGCTCTCGGTATCGACTTCCTGTCGGAGCAGTCTCCAGAGAGCAAGCTCGCGCTCGTGGAAAAGTTACAGGCTGAAGGGCATCGAGTTCTGATGCTGGGGGATGGCATCAACGATATTCCGGCGCTTGCCGCCGCCGACGTGTCGGCAACGGTTCTTGAGAGCAGTGATCTCGTACGCAGCCACAGCGACGTGCTGCTGCTCAATCGCCGGCTCGACTGCCTTCCTCTGCTCTTCGATATCGCGCGACGCGCGCGCCGCATTCTGAGACAAAACCTGGCGTGGTCCCTGCTCTACAACCTCGTCTGCATTCCGCTCGCCGCGCTCGGCCTCATCAATCCGGCACTTGCGGCGCTTGGGATGACGGCAAGTTCGACGCTGGTACTGCTCAATGCGAGCCGCCTGCTCCAATCCAGTCATTACCCGCAGCCGTTCGACCGCACGGCGCGTGGAGTGGTTACGCCTTCGGCGCTATGATCCCTAGCCTCAGAGCGCCCGGGAGGCCCCATGACCGACAAGATCCAGCGTACGTTCTGCCGTGTCTGCGAGCCGGCCTGTGGCCTCGTGGCGACCGTCAGAGACGACCGTCTCATCGCTCTCGCACCGGATCGCGAACATCCCGTCTCGCGCGGTTTTGTCTGCAACAAAGGCATCTACGGACTCGATATCCACAATGATCCCGACCGGCTTACGCACCCGCTGAAGCGGACCGCTGCGGGCGAGTTCGTGCCCGTGTCGTGGGATGAGGCGCTCGGCGATATCGCCGCGCGACTCAAAGCACTCATCGAAAAGCACGGAACGGGCGCCGTCGCGAGCTATACCGGCAACCCCACCGCGTTCAACGCGCTGTACGGCCCCTCGTTCGGCAGCTTCATGCGCCAGCTCGGCGCGCGTAAGTTCTTCAGCTCCGGCACGCAGGACTGCTCCAACAAGTTCGCCGGCAGCGAAGCCGTGTTTGGCACGCGCACGCTGCACCCGCTGCCCGATATCGATCGTTCGGACTACATCCTGATCATTGGCGAGAACCCCGCCGTCAGCCACATGTCGTTCATGTCGTTGCCGAACCCGATGGAGCACCTGAAGGCAGCCGTCGCGCGCGGGGCCCGCGTGATCTACGTGAACCCACGCCGTATCGAGTCGGCAAGCATTGCGGGGGAAGTGGTCCCGATCCGTCCGGATACGGATGTCTATCTGCTCGCCGGCATGCTGCACGAGATCGATCGCACGACCGGTTTTGATGCCGAAAGTGTGCGCCGTCACGGTCGAAATCTGGATGACCTGAGACGCTTCCTCGCGGACTACCCCATCGAGCGCGTGGCTCGTGTCACCGCGATTCCAGCAGAGCAGATTCGAGCGCTCGCACACGAATTCGCCACGGCCAGCAGCGCGTGCGCGCACATGTCGACCGGTGTGAACATGGGTCGTCAGGGAACGCTCGCCTACTGGCTCCTGCACATGCTCGTGTTCTTGACCGGCAATCTGGGCCGCGCCGGCGGCAACTTCTACTCCCAGGGTTTCTACGCACGAAGCACCGCATCGGGTCGAGGGGCGCCCGAGGAATTCCTCGAAACCCCGTTCGGACAGATCCGCAAACCGGGCGGCGTCGGCATTTCGCTGCCCGGCACGCTGATGGCGGACTACATCACGCTGCAGGACGATCCGATCCGCGCGCTGTTCGTAAACTCGGGTAACCCTGTACTTTCGATTGCGGGTGAGGAGCGGATGCGGGCGGCGCTCGACGGGCTCGATCTCCTGGTCTGCGTCGACATCTACCGCAACGCCACCGCGGAGTACGCCGACTACATACTGCCCGC
>DMUF01000155.1:0-3319 GCA_003476445.1 Gammaproteobacteria bacterium
TGCCCCGCCCTCTGCCCCGCCGCCCTCGCCGAGGAAGGCATGTGGCTTCCCAACGCCATCCCGGCCGTTGAGCTCAAGTCGAAGTACGGGTTCGAGGCATCGCCGGCGGCGCTGGAGCACCTGCAGAAGTCGGCGGTGCGGTTCTCGACCGGCGGATCGGGGTCGATCGTCAGCCCGAACGGGCTGGTGATGACCAACCACCACGTCGGCAGCGACATGCTCGCGAAGCTCTCGACGCCGGAGCGCGACCTGCTGAAGACCGGGTTCCTGGCCAAGGACCGCGGCGAGGAGCTGCGCTGCCCCGACCTCGAGCTCAACGCCCTGTGGTCGATCGAGGACGTCACCGACCGGGTGGTCGCCGCCGGCAAGGGCGCGGCGGACACCGCGGCCGCCGGCGAGTCGCGCCGCCGCGAGATCACCCGCATCGAGGACGAGAGCGAGAAGGCCACCGGGCTGAAGAGCCAGGTGGTCACGCTCTGGCAGGGCGGCCGCTACCACCTCTACCGCTACCGCACGTGGCGCGACGTCCGGCTCGTCTTCGCGCCGGAGTTCGATATCGGCTTCTTCGGGGGCGACCCGGATAACTTCAATTTTCCACGCTACAACCTCGACATGGCGCTGCTGCGCGTTTACGCGGACAACAAGCCGGCACAGGTTGAGCACCACTTTCGCCTGGATCCCAAGGGCGCCGACGAGGGCGAGCTCGTGATGGTAACGGGGCACCCGGGCAGCACCCAGCGACTGCTCACGGCCGCTCAGCTCGAGGCGGTGCGGGATATCGATATGCCATTTAGGCTCGCCCTCGCCCACGAATTACGCGGCTATCTCACGCGCTACAGCGAAGAGGATCCCGAACAGGCGCGAATCGCGCGCACGGAACTCTTTTACATTGAGAACGGGATCAAGGCGCGCAACGGCATGTTCCAGACGTTGCTCGCGCCGGGGCTGCTTGCGGCCAAGCGAGAAGAAGAGCAAGCCGCTCGCGCCTGGATTGCGGAAGATCCCGCGCGCGTTGCGGACTACGGCGACCCGTGGCAAGCCATCGAACGCGCGCAGACCACCTGGCGCAATCTGTACCTGCGCCACCAGATGATCGAGGCGCTGCGCGGGTTTGCATCGACACAGGCGCGGATTGCGCGAACCCTCGTGCGCGGGACCGCTGAACGTGCCAAGCCTGATCCAGAACGTCTGCGCGAATACAGCGAGGCAGCCCTCCCAAGCCTTGAAGCCCAGCTGTTTTCGCCCGCACCCATCTACGCGAGTTATGAGCAGGTGATGCTTGCCTTCAGTCTGACCAAGCTGCGCGAGGTGCTCGGCGCCGACCATGCGGTCGTGCAACAGGTACTGGGCAAAGACTCACCCGCGATTGTCGCCGCCCGCGTCGTAGGCGGCACGCGCCTCGCCGATGTAGCGTATCGCCGCGAACTCTGGTCGGGTGGCGTCGATGCCGTCAACGCGTCCAACGATCCGATGATCGCGCTCATACGACAGATCGAACCCGCCGCGTATGCGCTGCGCCAGCAATACGACGCCGACGTGGATGCGGTCGTGACCCGGGAGCAGGAAAAACTCGCCCGGATGCGCTTCGCGCGCTTTGGCACCAGCGTCTACCCGGACGCCACCTTCACACTGCGGCTCAGTCACGGGGAAATTAAGGGCTGGCAAGAGCAAGGCGAGCCGGTCGCACCATACACGACGTTTGCGGGCCTGTTTATGCGCGCATCGGATCACGCGCCGTTCACACCGCCGCCACGCTGGGTAAGCGGCAAGGGAGATCTGGATCTGAACACCCGCTTCAACCAGGTGTCCACCAACGACATCATCGGCGGCAATTCCGGCAGCCCGTTGCTCGACCGTGATGCCAACGTGGTGGGACTTGTGTTCGACGGCAATATCCACTCGCTGGGCGGAGCCTACCTGTTCGACGAGACAGTGAACCGGACCGTGTCCGTCCACGCTGCAGCGATCGACCATGCGCTGCGCCAACTGTATGACCTTGAGCATCTGGCGGATGAAATGACGCGCTGAACCTACAAACCAGTTCACGCGTCGGCAAGCGGTTCCTTGTCGCGGCGCCGATCACGGGAAAAGCCAGTAAGAACGAGAAGCGCCGCCGCCATCAGTACCACGGGCAGCACGGCAAGTCCGGTTTCCGCCGATCCCGTGGCGTCATAGGCGGCGCCCCACAAAACGGGGCCGAGGAAATTGCCGACCTGTGCGATGGTGTTCACCGCGGCATAGCCCACTGCGCGCGACTGCGGATGCAGCACCTCTGTCGCCAGCACGAGACACAAGGGTCCAAAGATAAGCGTGGAGGCCGCAAAGACCAGATAGGCGGCGAGCGAAACCCCAGTCGCAAGAGCCGACCACAGCAGCAGGGCTGACACCGCCCCCGCGATGAGAAGCGCAGCGATATGGAGATGCCTGCTGCCGAACTGATCCGAGTGATGGCAGATCGCAAGCATCAGCAGAGAGTTGATAAGACCGCTCCCTGCAATCAGGTAGCCCACCGAATCTACCGTCCACCCCGTCATCTGCATCAGCAGCACGGGGGCCGAAAAGATGACCGCGTTGTAACAGGCGAACCCCAGCATCAGCACGACGCCAATGAGCAGCACGTTGCGATCGACGAGCACGCGCCAGAAGGACTGTGCCTGTGCCCCACTCGCCTTGACGTCTGCCGCCAGGCGCGCCGCAAGCCAGCTCTTTTCTGCTGCGTCCAGCCACGACACTTTGTCGGGGGTATCCGGCAGCAGCCACAGCAACACGCCCGCCACGACGACCGCGGGCAGACCTTCGAGCAGAAACAGCCACTGCCAGCCCGCAAGGCCCCAGGTTCCATCCATACCGAGCAGCACACCCGCGAGCGCGCCCATGACCGACGCAGACAGCGGCACAGCGATATAGAACCGGCTCACCGCGCGACCACGCCAGGCCGCCGGAAACCAGTGGCTGAGGTACATGAGCGTTGCCGGGAAGAAACCCGCCTCCGCTACACCGAGCAGGAAGCGCATGACATAAAACTGCACGGGGGTCTCAACAAACATCATGCCGGCTGAGACGAGCCCCCAGGTCGCCATGATGCGAGCGATCCAGATGCGCGGGCCGAAGCGAAGGGCCATCAAGTTCGACGGAATCTCGAACAGCGAATAGCCGGCGAAGAATAATCCGGCGCCAAGACCGTAAACGGCGGCGCTGAATCCAAGATCCACGTTCATCTGGACCGCGGCGAAACTGACGTTCGCGCGGTCCATGTACGCCATCAGGTAGGCCAGGCCGATCAGCGGAAGCAGGCGCCATGCCATCTTCCGCATGACGC
>DMUF01000155.1:3697-7991 GCA_003476445.1 Gammaproteobacteria bacterium
GTGAGGAAGTGTCCGCGCGCCGTGAAGGTTTCATCGTAAACCGGCTCTTCGAGGTCCACCCGATACTTGAGAATCGGGCGAGTCATCGGCTTGCGCGGGTACTTTGCCAGGTGCGCACCCATGTCGCGATACCAGTGATCACGCAGGTGCGCCTCGAGCGTGTCCGAGGATGTCCACTCTTCGTAAACATGCACGCGCCCGGGCACCAGGTGATCTTCCGTCCAGTCATAGGCGATACAGCCCTCTTCCGTCAGCGCGCCTTCGATGTGGGGGCGCGCCGCGAGCAGCATCTCTTTGACGTCGGCCGGGTTCTCGAAATCAAGCGATCCCGAAATGATCACCTTCATGACATGGGCTCCTTATCCAATTGTGGCAAAGGCGTGGATAGTAACCGTTGCCGCCGCCAAGGGCATGGCTGGCGTGCCTTTACCCTGATCTTTCAGCGCAGATAAACCGGCAGCCCGAGCAGTGATCGGTCCACGATGGTCGGGCTCCAGCGATGCTCGATAGGCGCAAGCTGCATGCGCGGAAAGCGCTCGAGCAAGGTCGCAAACGCTACGCGCGCTTCCGCGCGAGCGAGGGCCGAGCCGACACAGAAGTGAATACCTGATCCGAACGCGACGTGTGGATTGGGCGACCGGGTGATATCCAGCCGATCCGGCTCCTGGAACACAGCCGGATCGTGATTAGCGGCCAGTATGGCAAGCCAAAGTGGCTGACCTGCCGCTATGGCGTGACCACCAAGCACCAGGGGCGCGCGCGGCACGCGGATAAACGTCTTTGAGGGTCCGTCAAAACGCAGCAGTTCCTCCACCGCCTGCTCGAGGTGCGCGGGGTGCTCCCGCAGACGCTGCAGTTCATCCGGATTCATAAGCAGCGCCCGCATGCCCGAGGCGAGCAACGCGGAGGTGGTGTCGTGCCCTGCAAACAAGAGCATGGAACAGGCGCCGATGATCTCATTCTCGGTCCAGCGCTCGGAGTCGGACGCGCGAATGATCAGACTCAACAGGTCGTCCGCGGGGTGAGCCCGCTTCGCTGCGATGTGGTCGCGAAACCGAGCATGGAAGGAGTCACCCGCGCGCGCGACGGCCGTCAGGTAATCAGAGCCGCGCGACGACGCGCCATAGATCAGCTGCCCGAAGTCACGCGCCCACTCGCGCAGGTAGTCGCGTTCCTCAAGGTCGATGCCGAGCAGATCGCAGATGACCATGGCGGTGAGTGGTTGCGAAAACTCGGTCACCAGATCGCAATCATCCCCAAGGCTATCCGCCAATGTGGCCGCGTGACGCTCGATACGAGCCACGAGCCGGCTGACTATCGCCGGCGAAAAGGATCGTCTGACCGGATCACGCAGCCGGGTATGCGTCGGCGGATCATTGAAGAGCATCCAGCCGTCCAAGAGCCCCATGGCATGACGCAGAAGTTCGCCTTGCTGCGCCATCAGACGGCTGCGGAACGCGCCAATTCCCTGCGCGGTGGAGACGGATGGATCCTTGAAAACCTGCAGTACGAGATCGTGGCTTGTCACGATCCAGACCTTGTGCCGGAGGCTCCAATGGACCGGGTCGTGTTCGCGCAAGACGCGGAAGAACCCCTGTGGATCGCGCACCGCCTCCGGGCTCAACAGATCATCCGGCGGTGTCGTGCTCATAGGTGGAGCCTCTCGAGAAGATCATCGCCACCGCGCGGTGTCGCCCCGAGCCCGCGGATGCCGAACCCGCCGTCATGATTCAGCACGGTGCCGGTGGCGGGAACGTTGTCATCTCGGGAGGCAAAAAACACATAGGCGCCAGCATACTCGGCGGGGGTCGGCATGCGACCGATCGGAACGAAACCAGGGGCGCCGCGCAGCATCGCTTCGGCGGGAAATCGCCGCGCCTCCATGCCGAGACTCGCCGGGCCTTTGAGCGATGTGGCAATAGCACCGGGGGCTACACCGTTCACGCGCACGTGGGGCGCGAACTCGAAGGCGAGCTGCCGCACAAGGCCAACGACCGCGTGCTTCGTCGCGGTGTAGAGCGCGCCGCCCCCGCCCGGCCAGAAACCCGCGTTGGACACGGTAAAGATCAGGGTGCCGCGTCGCGCCGCGAGCGGACGTAACGCCGCTTTGGCCAACTGCATGTAGCCGAGCACATTGATCTGAAACATTTCATCGAACGCAGCGCTCAGACGCTCCGCAGGAATCTCAACCAGCGGCATTGAATAGTCCCAGATCCCAGCATTTCCTATCGCCGTATCGAGTCCACCAAACCGCTCCACACACGCGGTGACCGCGTGCTCGTTCGCGGATGGATCGCGGACATCGCCGGTGACACAGAGCACGTGCTCGCCAAATTCAGCCTCCAGCGACCGGCAGCTCGCTTCATCACGATCGAGCACGCCCACGCTCGCGCCTTCCGCAACGCAGCGCTCGACAATGGCTCGACCAAGCCCCGACGCACCACCCGTAACCAGTATCGTCTGCTGCAGAAGACGGCCGTTAGAAGACTCGTTCATGTCAGAAGAAACTACTCATGTTCTGGGAAAGGATGACCGTCTGTTCCAGATAAATATGGCGGCGCGCGAGCCGCAGCTGCCCGTCAACGCGCCGCAAAAGATCTTCCCGGCGTCCGATCCAGGAGTCTTCCTCGCTGTTCAGCCGGGTGCGATAGAGCTGAAAATTGAGCCCCACGCGGATCTCCGCACCATCGACGCCCAGCACGCGCACGTTGGTCACCAGGTGGCGCGTGCGCGAAGGCGGATCCTCTGCCCAGGCGCGACCTACGGCCATGCGCTGGACCCGCACAGCCAAGGTGCGTTTGTCATCATCGAAATATGCCATGCCGCCCGGCTGGGTAAATTCCTGATCGACCTCGCGCGCCGTGGTTGTTCTGCGGATAGGCATCCAGTAACGAATGTCATCCGTCATGAGAGCGAGCCACTCCTCGTAGCGCCGCTCATCGAGCAACGCCGCCTCCTGATAGAGGAATTCCTCCGCCTCGAACCGCAGCAGCATACGTTCCGCAGGACTCAGATCTTCATAGCGCATGATCAGGCCACATCCGTCGGCGGGATCGAATGACGCTCGCGCAAATCCGCCCAGCTCTCCGCCTGCATCCATTCCTGCCAACAACGGTAGGTCCAGCGCTGACCATGCTCGTTCACGACAGTCTCGATGCAGTCCTGACCAGAGGGATCACGCATGACCCGATCAAGCCCCTGCCCCATGCTGTAGCTGAGCGGCAGCCGACGCGAGAGATGTCCGCGCGCACCGCGTGTGGAATGACTCCAGTTTTCGCCGTCATCCTGCTCGAGCAGCCCTGCGGGGCCAAACATGTGATTAGCCGCCCAGATCGTCGTTCTGCGCTCTGCATCGGAGGCATTACGCGGCAGGAACGTGAACCACCAGAGCTCCGTCTCGTGCGGTCCGCGCGGGATGCGCAGACAGATCTGCCGCGTCAGCGCGACCCAGAGATTGGGAAAAATATTCGGGTGACCAAAGGATCGGGAGCCAACGGGGCCGAGAACACGACGGATTTCCGGATCACTGCGGCGCGCGGCAAAAGGGTCAAACCATTCTGGCGCGCCTGGCGCGCCTTGCATGCGGGCCTCGAACTCACGCTGGCGCTGCTCCGAGATACCCGGGCCACCAATACCGTGCCCGTACGCACCGAGCATCACCATCTGCTCGAGCGGCGCCATGCCCGCTTCATCCACCACGTTGAGACGCAGGGCGGTGCCGTGGCTCACCTTGACGTGATACCAGTCGAACAGATTATCGACTGCCAGCTTCCAGTTGCAGCGAATGCGGTTCTTCATTACGCCGTCGAGAGCGACCATGTCGCCCTGCGCCGCGATCATGTCGATCCCGAGCCGACCCACCCAACCGAGATAATCCTCGAGCGGCGGGGCCGTTGGTTCCATCGTTGCAAAGACGAACCCCTTGTAGCTTGCCACCTGCGCCGCACTGGCAAGGCCCCAAACGCTTTTATCGATGCCGCTTCGGTAAAAGGCATCCTCGCCGGGCATGCCAACCAGTCGTCCATCCAGATCGTAGTTCCAGCCGTGGTAGGAACAGAGAAAGCTGTTGGTGCGACCGAATTCAGCGCGGCACACGGTATTGCCGCGATGCGGGCAGGAGTTGAGCAGCACCTGAACGCGCTGGTTACGGTCGCGAACGACGATGACCTCGTCTTCGCCGATGTAGCTCATGAAGAAGCAGCCAGGATCGGGAATCTGCGTCTCGTGGCAGACGAAGTTCCATGCGCGCGCAAAGATGCGCTCGAGCTCCTGCTGATAAATGGCCGGGTCAGAG
>DMUF01000184.1 GCA_003476445.1 Gammaproteobacteria bacterium
TGGACGATCCAGCCGCTTGCCCCGCGGTTTCCCGCGGTGCGGGGTCTGCCATCGACTGCTCGACCAGACCGTTCGCAAACCGTCGCGCGTTCGCGACGTACCCGGCTGCAGAGCGGCTGAGACCGGCGATCTCCGCCTCGGTGAGCTGACGCACGACCTTGCCCGGCGAACCCATGACCATGGATCCGTCAGGGATTTCCTTGCCTTCGGTGATGAGCGCGTTGGCGCCGATAATGCAGTTGCGACCAATGCGCGCGCGGTTCAGCACCACAGCGTTGATACCAATCAGGCTGTTATCGCCGATGGTGCAGCCGTGGAGCATGACGTTATGGCCGACGGTGACATTTTCGCCGATGGTGAGCGGACATCCCGCGTCGGTATGCAGAACCGAGCCATCCTGCACGTTCGAGTTCGCACCCACGCTGATCAGGTCGTTGTCGCCGCGCAGCACCGCGTTGAACCAGATGCTCGATTGATTTCCGAGCCATACCGACCCAATGACCTGGGCGCTCTCCGCCACGTAATAGATGCCCTCTGCTCGCACCCGCCGATCACCCAGTTGATACAACACGTCCGCCTCCCGTCACAAAACCATTACAGAGCGCACATGTCCGCCCTGCGCCGCGAACCGCATAGTACGACCCATCACAAGGGCTGCCTACCGGCGCCCCGACCTTTGCGAACGAGGAGGAATTACATGACCGTACAGCTACCCAACTTCGACAAGCTCCTCGATCTCGCGCGTCACGACCCTGCTGAACTGGAAAAGCTTCGCAACCGTTTGACCGAGACCGTCATCGCCAACGCCAAGAACCCGGACTCCCAGCGCAAGCTGCGCGGGCTCCAGTTCCGCATCAACGCCGAAGTGCGCCGCTCGCGTTCACCGCTCGACGCCGCGCTGCGCGTGTCGGACCTCATGTGCCGTTCGTTGACCCGTCTGCGCCATGCCATCGTGGCCCCGGACGCCCTGATGGGACCCGTGCCCTGCCAAGGACCGAAAGTCGTTTCGCTCGTTGGCGCCATGGAACGCCGCAACGCGCGACGCGCGCATCTACACACTCAGACACCCGGGACCGGACTCTGACTATAATGCGCCGGTCAACAGGCGCCCGGGATAACGAGAGTCGATGAAGTTCTGCAGCACGTGCGGCGCAACCGTGGCACTTCGAATCCCCGCGGGCGACTCACGCTCGCGCTTCATCTGTGACGGCTGCGAGACGATTCACTACCAGAACCCGCGCATCGTCACCGGCTGTCTCGCCACGTGGGAAGACCGTGTGCTGCTCTGTCGGCGAGCGATCGAGCCGCGGCGTGGCTACTGGACACTGCCCGCCGGCTACCTTGAAAACGGCGAAACCGCCGAAGACGGTGCCATCCGGGAAACGTGGGAAGAAGCAAGCGCGCGCGTTGCCGTTGACGACCTCTATACGCTGTTCAGCCTTCCGCACATATCGCAGGTCTACATGTTCTTTCGCGGCCGACTGCTGGTGCCGGAATACGCCGCGGGGGAAGAGAGCGAGGAGGTCGGGCTTTTTCGGCACGACGAGATCCCGTGGAACGCGCTTGCGTTCCCCGTCGTGAAGGAAACGCTGGAACACTACTTCGCCGATCGCGAGTCCCAGCATTTTCCCGTGCGCAATCGCAGCATCATCATCAGCCGACCGCCCGGCGCGCGTTTCTGAAGAGCCGCAGCCAGGGCCCGTCTTCACCCCAGCGCGGATCGCGCCACGGATTCTGCAGACTGCGAAACACCCGTTCCGGGTGCGGCATCATCGCCAACACGCGGCCGTCCGCCGCCGTGATGCCTGCCAACCCCTGCTGTGCGCCGTTCGGGTTGGCCGGATAGCGCTCCGTCACTGCGTGCTGGTTATCGACGTACTGCAGCGCAACGTCGGCAGACGCGAGAAACCGAGCTGCGTGCGCGTCGTCCAGAAACTCGGACCTACCCTCGCCATGCGCGATGGCGATGGGCATGACACTGCCGGCCATGCCCTCGAGCCAGGGCGACGCCCCGCCCGACACACGTACGAGCGCCGTTCGCCCCTCGAACTGCTCTGAGCGATTGCGCACGAAGCGCGGCCAGTGGTCGGCGCCGGGGATGAGCGACTGCAGCGTGGCGAGCATCTGGCAGCCGTTGCACACGCCGAGCACAAGACGCTGCGCTGCAAAGAACGCTTCGAACTGCGCGCGCACACGCGGGTTGAAGAGAATGCTCTTCGCCCAGCCGCCGCCGGCACCCAACACGTCGCCAAACGAAAAGCCGCCGCACGCCACCAGCGCAGGGAAATCAAGCAGATCGATCGCACCGTCGGCAAGATCGTGCATGTGCACGTCAACGGCTTCGAAGCCCGCCGCGGTAAAGGCTGCCGCCATCTCGATCTGCCCGTTCACACCCTGCTCGCGCAGCACCGCCACGCGCGGCCGGCGGGCGATCTGCGGCAGGCTGCGGGTAATGTCGTCAGCGGGATCATAGGTCAGCCGCGCTGTGAGTCCCGGATCATGGGCCGCGATGCCCTCGAACTCCTGATCCGCGCACGCGGGATTGTCGCGCAGGCGTTGCATCCGATAACTCGGCGTCGCCCACAGCGCCTGCAGCGTTGCACGGTCGCTCTGGAATACGCGGCGCTCGCCCGTGCGGAACTCGATGCGCTCGTCACGCTGCGGCGCTCCGAGATCACGCCAGGTGAGGTCGCCCAGAGCCTCCGCCACAGCGGGGAGATCATCGGCGTAGACCTGCAGCACCATGCCGAGTTCTTCCGCAAAGAGCGCGGGCAGCGGTGCATCGGCATGTTCCGCGCCCAGATCGATGACGAGTCCGCAGCGCGCGGCAAAAGCCATCTCCAGCACCGTCGCGAGCAGACCACCGTCCGCGCGATCGTGATAAGCAAGCACACGTCCCGCGCGCATCAGCGCCTGCACCGCGGCAAACGCCCGCGCGAACCGGGCCGGGTCATCGAGATCGGGCGCATCGTCGCCAAGACGATTCCAGCACTGTGCCAACGCACTCCCGCCCAATCGGTTGCGGCCGTCCGCCAGGTCGATCAGCACGAGCCGCGTGGGACGGTCGCTCAGTTGCAACACCGGGGTGCGCGTCGCGTTCGCGTCCGGCACTGGCGCAAATGCGGAGACGATGAGCGTGAGCGGCGCAACCACCTCCCCTGCTTCCCAGCGCGTACGCATGGACAGACTGTCCTTGCCCACCGGAATGGCGATACCGAGCGCGGGGCAGAGTTCCATGCCCACCGCGCGAACGGCATCGAACAGCGCCTGCTCTTCCTCGTTCTCGCCCGCTGCCGCCATCCAGTTGGCTGAGAGCACCACGCGACCGAGCTCCGTCACCGGCGCCGCACACAAGTTGGTCAACGCCTCGCCGACTGCCATGCGAGCCGAGGCTGCGGGATCGATCAATGCGAGCGGCGAGCGCTCGCCCAGGGCGAAAGCCTCGCCCGCCGCCGTGCGAAAGCCCGCGAGCGTTACGGCCACATCCGCGACCGGCACCTGCCACGGACCCACCATTTGTTCCCGCGCCACAAGACCGGTGATGCTGCGATCACCAATGGTGATGAGGAACGATTTGCTCGCCACCGCCGGATACTGCAGTACGCGCGTAACCGCCGCGTCCACGGTGATGTCGGAAAACGTGGCGCCGACCGGCGCCAGCGGCGCGCGGGTAAAGCTGCGCTCCATGCGCGGCGGTTTGCCGAACAGCACCGACATGGGCAGATCGACCGGGGTTGCGGGCAGCAACGAATCGCCGACATGCAGGTGTGCCTCCCGAGACGCCTCACCCACCACCGCGAACGGGCAGCGCTCGCGCCTGCAAATTGCCGCGAACACCTCGAGCCGATCCGCGGCGACGCCGAGCACATAGCGCTCCTGGGATTCATTGCACCAGAGTTCGAGCGGTGACATGCCCGGGTCCGCCGAAGGAATGGCACGCAGCTGAAAACGTCCGCCCGTTCCCGCGTCCTTGACCAGTTCGGGCAACGCATTCGACAGTCCACCCGCACCCACGTCGTGAATGAGCAGGATCGGGTTGTCGTCACCCAAAGCGGTGCAGCGGTCGATCACTTCCTGGCAGCGCCGCTCCATTTCGGCGTTGTCGCGTTGTACCGAGGCAAAGTCGAGATCCGATGCCGACTCGCCGGAGGCTACGCTCGAGGCCGCGCCCCCGCCCAAACCGATGAGCATGGCAGGACCGCCCAACACGATGAGCGGTGTTCCCGGTGGGAACGGCAGCGAATGCACGTGTTCCGGCCGTACATTACCGACGCCGCCAGCAATCATCACCGGCTTGTGATACCCACGCACGCGCTCCGGTCGACGCGGATCCTGCATCTCGAACGTGCGGAAATAGCCCGCCAGCGCGGGACGCCCATACTCGTTGTTGAACGCCGCGGCGCCGATGGGCCCTTCCAGCATGATATCCAGCGCGCTAACCATGCGTGCCGGTCGGCCGGTTGCCAGTTCCCACGGCTGGGGATAGCCGGGGATATTGAGATGAGACGTGGTGAACCCGGTCAGACCTGCTTTGGGTTTGGATCCACGACCCACCGCGCCTTCATCGCGAATCTCGCCGCCGGACCCGGTCGCCGCGCCGGGGTATGGTGCAATAGCGGTGGGATGATTGTGTGTCTCCACCTTCATCAGCACCGGATTTGTCGCCTGATCGAAGTGGTACGTGCGCGACGCCGGATCGAGCACGAGCCGATCAATCTCGAACCCTTCGATCACCGCCGCATTGTCCGCGTAGGCGCTCAGGATTCCCGCCCCATTGATGTGGCGGTAGGTGTTGCGAATCATGTCGAAGAGCGAATGCGACTGCCGCGCGCCGTCCACGTCCCAGCTCGCGTTGAAGATCTTGTGACGGCAGTGCTCAGAGTTCGCCTGCGCGAACATCATGAGCTCCACATCCGTGGGATTGCGGCCCAAGCCCTGGTACGCGTCGCGCAGATACTCAAGCTCGTCCGCAGACAGGGCAAGGCCAAGTCGAGCGTTCGCCGAGATCAACGCG
>DMUF01000149.1 GCA_003476445.1 Gammaproteobacteria bacterium
CGACGCGCAACGTCTCGCGTAAGCAAGACCGATACCACTTGCGCCACCCGTGATAACAGCCGTGCGTCCGTTGAATTCTCTGAGCACATTCCCTCCAAAGAGCCCGGTAACGAGCGCCAATGCCCCCAAACATGGAATGTAGCGACCAACAATGAACGCCACCAGCCTCGTACACATGGAACCCCGGCGGGACCACCCGTCAGTCGCCGTCAATGCCCCGGCTATTAACCCGTTGGCAGGTTTCGGAAACCACGTAGTCCGCTGCGCCTAAACTTTTCATTAACATTCTCTGGCGCAAATTCCCCTCGTTTGTAATGATTGCGCAAAAATGGTTAAGAGTAAGAAGCGCGAACCATGGTCACACCTCTCCTCGATCTGCTTCCGTTGCCCGCATTTGTTGCAAGCGCGACCGGGGATGTCACCAATGTCAATCGCCGCTGGATCGAACTCTTCGGCAACGACACCGGCAAGTGCTGGCCCCGGGATTTCAAAATCGATGCCCCAGATCAGGTCCACCTGACCAGCAGGCACGACGACCCGACCATGCCAGCGCGTCTGTTGACGGGCCTCGGGAACGGCGATCCGCGCTGGTTCGACGTTCACTGCCAACCGCTCGAGGGCGAAGAACAATCCCCCCGTACGCTTGGCGTTCTGGTTGAGGTGACCGACCAGACCCGACGCGAAGCCGAGATCATGGCGATCCTGCGGACCGCGGTCGACGGCATCGTTCTGATCGACGAAACCGGTCGTATCGAAATGGTCAACGCCGCGGCAGAAAAACTACTGGGCTATGCATCGGGCGAGCTCAATGGCGCGCAGGTCGACGTGCTCATGGGCGCGGAGCATCGCCATCAGCATACCGGCTACATCCGCCGGTACATCGAAACGGGCGAGGCACGCATCATCGGTATCGGGCGCGAACTGGAGGCAGTCACTCGGGACGGTCGACGTATTCCGGTGCATCTCTCTGTCAGCGAAGTGCAACTTGCAGGGCGTCGACGCTTTACCGGTTTTCTGCGCGACCTGTCGGAACAGCGTGCAACCCAGGAAATGCTTGCCGAACAACGCGAGCGTCTGGCTCATGTCGGGCGGCTGTCAACGATGGGCGAGATGACCGCCAGCATTGCCCATGAAATCAATCAGCCGCTCACCGCGATTGCCATGTATGCGCAATCGGGTCTCAAGCTTCTGCAGCGAGGGGCGCCAGATATCGACAAGCTCTCCGCGATGCTGGACAAGCTGAATACCCAGTCGCTTCGCGCGGGAGCCATCATCGAACGCATTCAGCGCTTCACCCGCGCCGACCCCGCTGAACGTGAACTGGTCAGCGTGAACACACTACTCACCGATCTGCTCAAGCTGACCGAGGGCGATGCGCGCCTCAACAACATTGAGCTTCGCTTTGAGCTCGACCCCGATGTGCCACCCGTCAGCGCTGATCCCGTGCAGATCCAGCAGGTCGCACTCAATCTGATCCGCAACGCCATCGATGCCATGAACGAGATTCACCGCAAGCACGGCAATCAGGTCCGCGTCAGCACGCGCGCGCTGCCGGATGGCGGCGTGACCGTCACCGTTGATGACCAGGGCCCCGGCGTTCCGCAACAAGAGTCAGATCTGATCTTCAGCGCGTTCCACACCACCAAGCGCGACGGCATGGGGATGGGGCTGTCCATCTGTCGCACCATCATCACCGAGCACGGCGGAGAACTCGGCTTTCACAATCATGCCGCCCCCGAACCCGGCGCGAGCTTCCAATTCACACTGCCAGCGAGAGATGCAAACCATGATTCAATCTGAAACGCAGCCGACCGTTTTCATCGTCGACGACGACGAGCCCGTGCGCGATGCCATCGCGCTTCTGCTCGAAACCGTCGATCTGCGGCACGAGGCCTACGGCAGCGCCCAGGACTTTCTGGACGCCTACTCCCCAGATCGCAACGGCTGTCTGGTACTCGATATTCGTATGCCAGTCATGAGCGGTCTCGAGCTTCAGTCCCACCTGCAGGCAATGAACGCGCCAATCCCTATCGTGTTCATTACCGGACACGGCGACATTCCTATGGCGGTAGAAGCCATGAAGCGTGGGGCGGTGGATTTCATACGCAAGCCGTTCCGCGACCAGGAATTGCTCGACCGCATCCAGGATGCTCTGCAGCAGGATCGCGGGCAGCGCGGCGCCTGGCAGAACCTCGAGCGCATACGCGGTCACGTGGCTTCACTCACTCCGCGGGAGCACGAGGTGTTCGAGCGCGTCGCGTCCGGGCAGGCGAACAAGGTGGTCGCGATCGAACTCGGCATCAGCGAGCGCACGGTGGAAATTCATCGCAGCCAGGTGATGCAAAAGACGCGAGCGCGCACACTCGCCGACCTGGTCCGTATGAAGCTGGTGATGGATCAGGCAACCGCCACCGCCTGAGCCAGCAAGAAGGAGGATTTCCGCAGTCGCTGCCCGATAGCGCCTGCGGATCTGCTCTATACGGTTTTCCCGTATTCAGACAAAGCGCTGACTTTTCTATCTTTTGCACCGATGAACTGGAATTG
>DMUF01000005.1:0-6056 GCA_003476445.1 Gammaproteobacteria bacterium
CCCGCAAGCACGACGGGCAGAAGCCCGAAGCGCCCAGGGGGGGGGGCCCCGGTCACCCCCCGCCACTCGCCACGCAGCACGCCGGACTCAAACTGCGGCAGCCGCGCGCGCACGCGCCCCTCGGCGTCAACGATCGCCGTTACACCGTTGTTGGTCGCGCGCAGCAGCCAGCGACCGTTTTCAAGCGCCCGCATCTGCGCCATTTCCAGGTGCTGCAACGGGCCGATGGTGCGCCCGAACCAGGTGTCGTTGGACACCGTGAGCAGCACGTCGGCATCGCGGGCCGATCGTCGCACCAGTTCCGGGTAGACGATCTCGTAGCAGATGGCCATGGCGCCGCGAAGCCCGCGACCCAGATCGAGCGGTGGCACGTCACGGGGACCCGAGCTGAAGCCGGACATCGGCAAATCGAAGAACGCGATGAGACCGCGCAGCCAGGACTCGAGCGGCACGTACTCGCCAAACGGTACCAGGTGATGCTTGAGATAGCGGCCGTCGCCAAGCCCGAGCACGCGCACGGCGTTGAAGTACTCCACCCCGCCGCCAGGACTCCGAGTCGCCCAGGGAATGCCGAAGATGAGCGTGGATCCAGCGGCGGTGGCCTCCGCCTCGAGCGCATCCAGGAGCTCCGGAATCTCGTGCTCGAACGCGGTCACAGCGGCCTCAGGCCAGATCACAAGCCCGGCATCCCAGGCGCCAGCCGTCAGATCACGATGGATCTCGACGATGCGTTCCCGCTCTCCGGCTTCCCATTTGAGCGACTGATCCACATTTCCCTGGACCAGTGCCACGCTCTGCATTGCACCCGGTGTCACCCACGCCAGCGGGGTGAGAAGCGCGCCCAGACCCCAGGGCAACAGAGCAAACGCCGCCAGCACCACGGCGCTCCGCCCGCGCGCAGTGCCAAGGCGCACAAGCATCGCGACCGTGAGCGTGGTCGAGAGCACCGCCGCGAGGCTGACCAGAAACACGCCGCCCACCGGTGCAAAGCCACGCAGCACGGTATCGAGATGGCCATGCCCGACGTAAAGCCACGGAAAACCCGTCAGTAGCCAGGTAAGCACCCATTCGGAGAACACGAACACCGCGGCAAACGACAATGCGTCCACCATCACGTCACCCGAACGCAGGCGCACGAAAATGACGGCGTTCAGCACGGCAAAGCCGGCGACAAACGCAACGAACAGCGCGACAAGACCCAGTGCCAGCGGCGCCGGTGCCTGACCATACGTGTGGATGCTCACATACACCCAGGACGCACCAACGGCGTACTTGCCGACGCCGAACCACCAACCCAGCAACCAGGCGCGACCGTTGCCGCGAACGAACGTCCAGAACCAGAGCCCCACGGCGAGCAGCCCGAGCGGCCAGAGGTTGAACGGGGCGAGTGAAAGCGGCAGCAGCGCGCCGGCGATGAGCGCAAGCAGGTAGGACACGGGGCGGCGCTCAGCCGCCGAGACGCCGCACCTGCAACAGGCGCAGCCGGCGGGAATCAGCGCTCATCACCCGGAACCGAAAGCCGCCCAGATCGATGGAGCGACCACGCGGCGGCAGCTCGCCAAACGACTTGAGCACGAGTCCGCCCACGGTATCGAACTCGGTTTCGTCGAGCGCGACCCGGAAATAGGCGTTGAAATCCTCGAGCGGGGTATCAGCCTTCACGTTGAAGGTATCGGCGTCCATCTGCCGAATGCCGTTCTCACCATCGACATCATGCTCGTCCTCGATCTCACCGACGATCTGCTCGAGCACATCCTCGATGGTGATGATGCCGGCCACGTGACCGTACTCGTCCACCACGATCGCCATGTGGTTGCGCGCGTTGCGGAAATCCTGCAACAGGACATTGAGGCGCTTGCTTTCCGGGATGACCGTGGCGGGGCGGATATAGTCTTTGATGTCGAACGGAACCGCTTCACCCCGCAGGGCGAGCGGCAGAAGATCCTTCGCATGCAGCACGCCGCGCACGTCGTCGAGCTCATCACCGACCACCGGATAGCGGGAATGCTGGGCGCTGATAATGACGGGCAGCAGCTCCTCGAGCGGGGCACCCATTGGCAGCGTCACCATCCGCGAGCGCGGAATCATGATGTCCCGCGCGCGCAGGTCCGCCACCTGCAGCGCCCCATGAATGATATTCAGCGCTTCGGCGTCCATGATCTGGCGGGCAGCGGCATCGCGCAGTATCGCCATCAGATCGTCCCGATCCTCGGGCTCGTCGCCGAACAGATCGGCAATCCATTCCCTGAGCGAGCGGCGGGAAGCACCGTTGCCCTCGCTCATGTTGCGTTCTCCGCGGCATACGGGTCGGCAACGCCGAAGCGCGCGAGCACGCCGCGCTCCAGGTGTTCGAACTGATCGGCTTCCGCCGCGTCCTGATGATCGTAGCCGAGCAGATGAAGTACCCCGTGCACCACCAGATGGGCGCAATGGTCGGCAACGGCCTTGCCCTGGTCTCGCGCCTCGCGCGCCACGAGCGGTGCCGCAATCACCAGATCGCCCCAGACCCGCAGCTCGGGCAGGTCGATCTCGGCGGGAAAACTGAGCACATTGGTCGGACCTTCCTTACCACGGTACGCCGCATTGAGCGCGGCCGACTCTTCGTCATCGACAAATCGAACGCAGACCGCGCCCGGCCCTGCAGGCTCCGCATTGGACCGAGCGACTGCCTCCGCGGACGGCGCCGTGGCCAGCACCGCCGCCACCCAGGCCGTGACCTCGTCATCGGGGGGCGTCGCCGCCCCAGTGGCGTGCTGGATCTCGATATCCGCTCGCACGCCCTCGTCTATGACCGATGCGTCCAACGACATGATCAATCCCGCCCCGCCGCCGTTTCATCCTGATATGCCGCATAGGCTTCGACGATCTTCTGCACCAGCGGATGCCGGACCACATCCCGGGAGCTGAAGTGGGTGAAATGAATCCCCTCCACACCATTCAGCACATCACGCACGTTGATCAGACCCGAGCGCTGGCCGCGCGGCAGGTCGATCTGCGTGATGTCACCCGTGATCACGGCGGTAGACCCAAAGCCGATCCGGGTCAGAAACATCTTCATCTGCTCGACGGTCGTGTTCTGACTTTCGTCGAGGATGATGAATGCGTTGTTAAGCGTTCGCCCGCGCATGTAGGCGAGCGGGGCGATCTCGATCACGTTGCGCTCGATGAGCTTGGCGACGCGATCAACGCCCAGCATTTCCCACAGCGCGTCGTAGAGCGGGCGTAAATAGGGGTCGATCTTCTGCGCCAGATCTCCGGGCAGAAATCCCAGCTTTTCGCCTGCCTCAACCGCGGGACGCACCAGCAGAATCCGGGCCACACGCTGCGTCTCGAGCGCCTCCACGGCGCAGGCAACAGCCAGATAGGTCTTGCCCGTGCCTGCCGGTCCGATTCCGAAATTCACATCGTGGGAACGAATCGCGCGCACGTAGCTCGCCTGATTGACGCCGCGTGGCATCACCGACTTGCGGCCGGCCCGGATCACGAGTTCCTGGGGAGGCGCGGGCTCCGTCGCGAGCAATGCGTCCACACCGGACTCCTGTAGCAGTAAGTGCACCTCGTCCGGCTCCACCGCGTCGCGCCCGTCGGTCATGCGATACAGCTGGTTGAGCACGGCGGTAGCCGGACGCAGCCGGCTCTCGGGACCCGCAATCTGGAACACGTTCCCACGATGGCGAATGTGGACGCCCAGGCGGCGCTCGAGGTGTTTCAGGTTTTCCTGCAGCGGTCCGCACAAGACGGACAGACGCTCGGCGTTATCGGGGATCAGTGTGACGGTGGTGGTCATGGCCACCACGCGCGAAGGGTCGTCGCTCAAACGGGCTCCCGGAGGGGACTACTGATGGAGCATAGCAGCGGGCGGGGACAACGTGTCAATGCGCGATCCGGCGCGCCGCCGCGTCATCAACCCACGTGCCGCGCAGGGAATTGCTCCGGGCAGCGTCAATGGTCACCCAGGCAAAATCGCCAATGAGGGCGGTTGAACCGGCGAAATTCACTACGCGGTTGTTCTCCGTTCGGCCAGCGAGTTCCCCGCGCCCGAGTTTGTCCGGCCCGGTGACCAGCACGCGCTGCCGCGAGCCCACCATGGCCGCCGAGATAGCGTCGGCCTGAGCGCGAATCAGCGCCTGCAACTCGGTAAGACGGGCTTCCTTCTCCGATTGCGACACCGGGTCAGGCAGGCCAGCCGCCGGCGTACCCGGGCGCGCGCTGAAGACAAAACTGAACGAATGGTCGAAACCCACCGTTCTGATGAGATCGAGCGTAGCGGCAAAGTCTTCTTCGGTTTCCCCCGGAAAGCCGATGATGAAGTCGGAAGAGAGGCTCAGCTGCGGGCGCACCGCGCGCAGCGCCGCGATCTTGGCCACATAGTCAGCCGCCGTATGCCCGCGCTTCATGGCGGCGAGAATCCGATCCGAGCCCGACTGGACCGGCAGATGCAGATGGTCGACGAGCTTCGGCACGTCTCGAAACGCCTCGATCAGCGCGTCGGAGAACTCCACCGGATGGGACGTGGTGAACCGGATCCGCTCGATGCCCTCGACTTCCGCCACGTAGTGGATGAGCTCGGCAAGGTCGGCACGGTCATCGTCGATAGTGCCGCGATAGGCATTCACGTTCTGGCCGAGCAGATTTACTTCGCGCACACCCTGGCGCGCGAGCGCAACGATCTCGCGCATCACGTCGGCTACCGGGCGGCTGACCTCCCTGCCGCGGGTATAGGGCACGACACAGAACGTGCAGTACTTGCTGCAACCTTCCATGATCGAAACGAAAGCGCTCGGACCTTCCGCGCGGGGCGCGGGCAGGCGATCGAACTTCTCAATCTCGGGAAAGCTGATATCGACGAGCGGCACGCGCCGCGCCTCGGGCGTTGTCGAGCGCGCCGCGTCGATCATCTCGGGCAGACGGTGCAGCGTCTGCGGACCGAACACGAGATCAACGTACGGCGCCCGCCGCTTGATGCCCGCACCTTCCTGACTCGCGACACACCCGCCCACCCCGATCAGAAGCTCTGGCCGCGCAGCCTTGAGTTCGCGCCAGCGCCCCAGCTGGTGAAACACCTTTTCCTGCGCCTTCTCCCGAATGGAACAGGTATTGAGCAGGATCAGATCCGCCTCTTCCGGCGCATCCACGAGTTCATAGTCGTGGCTGTCCGCGAGCAGACCCGCCATCTGAGCCGAGTCATACTCGTTCATCTGACAGCCATGGGTGCGGATGAACAACTTCTTGCGCACGGGTACGAATCCCCAGATAGTGAGCGTCCGACTTTCACCGGTCGCCCATTATAGTGGGTTGAAATTTAGCGGCGCACCCCGAAACAAGGTGTGCTGTTGACCGAGCTACATCGCAGGTGACCACCATGTCCGACAATCCGCGCGAAATGTTCCGAGTGCTGTTCCATAACCAGGGACAGGTTTACGAGGTCTATGCGCGGGGCATATTCCAGAGTGACCTGTACGGCTTCGTGGAGATCGAAGACTACGTCTTCGGCAGCCGCAGCCAGCTGCTCGTCGACCCGAGCGAAGATCGTCTGCGCAAGGAATTCGAGGGCGTTCAGCGCAGCTTCATTCCCATGCACGCCATCATCCGTATCGACGAAGTCGAAAAGGAAGGCATCGCAAAGATCACGGACAGCAAGGGTGGCAACGTCACGCCGTTTCCCCTGCCCATGCCGGGTGATCGCGGTCGGCACTGAGACCTGCGCTGATGAGCCCCGCCGTTCCCTGGGCGGGCCTCCTGCACTGGGCGGAGGTCACGCCGGACCAGCCTGCACTCGTCTTCGCTGACGAGACCACCTCGTACGCAGAACTCGCCGAACTGGCGCTGCGCGGCGCCCGCTTCCTGCGCAGCCTGGGGCTTCGCACCGGCGACGGCATTGCCGTGCTCACCGAAAACCATCCGGACGTGCTTGCCCTGTACTGGGCGGCGCAGCACGCGGGTCTTGCCTATACGGCGATCAGCGCGCAATTCCAGCGCAACGAGGTGCAGTACATCCTCGCCGACTGTGAAGCGCAGTTGGTCGTCACCAGCAGCCGCCAGCGTGACAAGGCCGA
>DMUF01000005.1:6373-20423 GCA_003476445.1 Gammaproteobacteria bacterium
GGAGCCGGCAACGCTGATTCCGGACGCCGCGGAAGGCGCCGAGATGCTCTATTCCTCCGGGACGACCGGCCGCCCGAAGGGCGTTCGGGTCACCCGCCCGGGTGCGCCGCTCGGCACAGTCTCCGAACTCTTCAAGCGCCGCGTTGCCCTGCACAGCATCGGTCGCGATACCGTCTACCTGTCCACGGCGCCGCTCTACCATTCCGCGCCCCTGCGCTACAACGCCATGGTGCACCGCTGCGGCGGCATGTCTGTGATCATGCCGCGCTTCGACGCCGAAGAAAGCCTCCGGCTGATCGAACGCTATCGAATCACCCACAGCCAGTGGGTACCCACCATGTTCGTGCGGCTGCTGCGGCTGCCGGAATCAGCTCGCACGGCTTATGACCTCAAAAGCCACCGGGTCGCGGTTCACGCGGCAGCCCCCTGCCCGGTCGAGATCAAGCGGCAGATGCTCGCGTGGTGGGGACCGATCGTCTACGAGTACTACTCGGGCACCGAGGGCAACGGCCAGACCGCCATCAGTCCGCAGGAGTGGCTCTCCCACCCGGGGTCCGTCGGCCGGCCCGTGTTCGGCAACGTGCACATCCTGTCAGACACCGGCGCGGGCTGCGCGCCAGGGGAAACCGGGCTCGTCTACTTCGAGGGCGGCCCGCGTTTCGAGTACTTCAAGGACCCGGAAAAGACCCGCTCGGCGTACAACGCGCAGGGCTGGTCCACACTCGGCGACATCGGTCATGTCGACGCCGAGGGTTATCTGTACCTTACCGATCGCCAGTCACACATGATCATTTCCGGCGGTGTGAACATCTATCCGCGCGAGGTCGAGGACGTGCTGCTCATGCACCCGGCGGTCGCGGATGTGGCGGTCTTCGGCATTCCCGACGCGGAATTCGGAGAGACCGTACAAGCCGCCGTCCAGTGTGTGCGGGACGAAGATGGTGCGCCTCGCGCCGTCACTGCGGAGACGCTCATCGCGTTCTGTCGAGAACGGCTTGCCCATCTCAAATGCCCGCGCGGTATCGATTTCCACGACGAGTTGCCGCGCCACCAGACGGGCAAGATCTACAAGGAAGGCCTGAAGGCGCCGTATTGGACGAGCGTTCACAAGAACTGACGCTTGTGCAGCTGACCGAGCGCGGGATTCTGACGCTAGAATTCGATCAAACATTCGAGGGGAAACACGATGGCAATGGTCATCATCGGGGGCGGGCACGCCGCAGCGCAGGCCTGTGCCAGCCTGCGTCAGGACGGCTACAGCGGCGAGATCACGCTTATCGGCGATGAGCCGCAGCTGCCCTATCAGCGACCGCCGCTATCAAAGCAGTACCTGTCCGGCGAGCAATCCCTCGACAAGATCCTGCTGCGACCAGAAAAGTTCTACACCGACCAGCGCGTCACGCTGAAGCTCGGCACGCGCGTGACCGGCATCGACGGCGCGGCGCACGCGGTGACCACCGACGCGGGCGAAACGGTCAGCTATGAACGCCTGCTGCTTGCCACCGGCGGTCGACCGCGTCGGCTCTCGATTCCTGGCAGCGACCTCGCCGGCATTCATTACCTGCGCACCCTTGCCGATGTCGACGGGATCCGGGCCGACATGGCGCCCGGTCGACGCCTGGTGATCGTCGGGGGCGGCTATGTCGGTCTCGAAGTGGCGGCGGTCGCGGTCACCGCCGGGCTTGAGGTGCATGTACTCGAGATGGAAAGCCGCATCCTGCAACGCGTCACGACCCCAACGATGTCGGCGTACTACCACGCGCTGCACGAGTCCCGCGGTGTTCACGTGCACACCTCCACCGGTGTCACTGGTTTTCGCGGCACCGACCGCGTGCACGCCGTACTGTGCGGGGATCGCGAGTTTCCCGCCGACCTGGTCATCGTCGGCATTGGCATCATCCCGAACCTCGAGATCGCCTCGGCCGCGGGAATCGAGTGCGGCAACGGCATCATCGTCGACGAACACTGCCGTACCTCAGTCGCCGACATCTATGCGGCGGGAGACTGCACGAACCACCCCAACCCTCTGCTTGGGCGCCGGCTGCGGCTGGAATCGGTGCCGAACGCCATGGAACAGGCCCGCGTGGCCGCAGCCAACATGTGCGGCGGCAGCAAGACCTACGCGAGCATGCCGTGGTTCTGGTCCGATCAGTACGAACTCAAGCTGCAGATGGTCGGGTTCTCCGCTGACGGCGACAGTCAGGTGGTGCGCGGCGACATGTCGAAGAATCAGTTCGCCGTCTTCTATCTCAAGGGCGGGGCCGTCGTATCCGTCGATGCGGTGAACAGCCCGAAGGAATTCATGGTCTGCAAACAGCTGATCGGCCAGGTGGTCGATCAGGACCGTCTCGCCGACCCGGCGACCGATCTCAAGAGCCTGACGGCGTGAGCAATCCGACCGTCACGACGATCGAGATCAGCAAGGAGTACCTGCACTTCAACTCGGCGCACTTCACCATCTTCTCGGAGAGTGCGCGCGAGGATCTGCACGGACACACCTTCTACGTGACGGCAACGGTCGACAGCGCCGTGGGCACAGACGGGCTCGCCTTCGACTACAACGTGATGAAGACGCGCCTCGCGGCGCTCTGTGATCATCTGGACGAGAAGGTGCTGCTCCCCGAGCACTCGCCCTTTCTGCAGATTACCGAGGGTGACGGCTACGTGATCGCCTGCTTTGCGGGCGAACGCATTCCCTTCCTGCCGCGTGATGTTCTGCTACTGCCCGTGCGCAACGTCACCGTCGAGGAACTCGCACCCTGGTTCCTCTCGCGGCTGCGCGAAGACCCGGTGATCGCGGCGCTCGATATCTCCCGGATACTCATTCGCGTCTCGTCCGGCCCAGGGCAATGGGCGGGCGCCACCTGGTCATCCGCTGCCCTGACGCCGGAGGTTTCGCCATGAACTGTCTCGTGATCACGGGTGCCAGCGCCGGCATTGGTCTTGCGACCGCGCGACGCTTCCTCGCCGCCGGGTTTCGGGTCGTGAACATCTCGCGTCGCCCGTGCCCGGCGCAGGGCGTGGTGCAGCTGACCGCAGATCTTGGCGACCCGGCGAGCGTCACGGCCATCCGCGCATCGCTCGATGCAGCGGTGACCGGGGCAACGCGCCTGGTCGTCATCCACAATGCGGCGCGAATGCTGAGTGACACTGCCGCCTTCACCGACGATGCCGCGCTGCGCGCGGTGTTTGAGGTGAATCTGGTGGCGCCGAACACGCTGAACGGCTTCCTGCTGCCACATATGCGCACCGCAAATGCGCAGAGCGGGTCAGCGATTCTCTACGTGGGTTCGACGCTGTCGGAAAAGGCCGTGCCGGGCAGCTTTTCCTATGTCACGAGCAAGCACGCTCTGATTGGCATGATGCGCGCTACCTGTCAGGACCTGGCCGGCACCGGCATTCACACAGCCTGCATCTGCCCGGGATTCACCGACACAGAGATGCTGCGCGACCACGTGCCATCGGAGGCCATGGGTGCGATCAGCGCCATGTCGGCTTTCGGGCGACTGATCGACCCCGAGGAGATCGCGGCAACGCTGTCCTGGGCGGCGGACAGCCCGGTGATCAATGGCGCGGTGATCCACGCGAACCTCGGCCAAGTGGAGCGCTGACCCCGCGATCCAAAGAGCGAGCGTTTGCTTCGGGGCAGGCGCGCGCGCCGGAACGGCGCGTTCGGTCAGGACAATATGGCGCGTGCCGCTGCTGCCGACTGCTCGAGACGCTCAGCCGCCATCCCTTCGATACGCAGACGCGTGACGATGAATTCGGTGACGCCGAGTCTTTCGCGGTATTCGGCAACGCGCTCGCGCACGTAACTCGCCTCACCGATCACCGTCCATGATTCGACATCCGGGTCGCTCGCAAGCCGGCCGCTGCGCGCGGCGGCCGCGGCGACGTCCGCGCGCAACCGAGCCGTCTCCGCCCGATCGCGCGTGACAAAGAGCGTGCGCATCACCGGCACTTCCAATGCGCGGGTGTGGCCGGCTTCGACCAAAGCGGATCGATGCAGCGCGTAGTTCGCCTCGAGCTCCGCCAGCGTTTCCACCGGCGACGCGAGATAGGGCAGTCCAAGCCGACCGGCCTGAGCCAGCGCCTTCGGACCAAACGCTGCTACCCACACGGGGGGATGCGGCCGCTGCAGCGGCAGCGGTTCGAGCCGCACGGACGTCGGATCGCCCGCGTCGAGGGGTTGTCCAGCCCAATGCTTACGCATGTCCGCGAGGCGAGTTTCAAACAGCGCCCGCTTGTCCCGCGGATCGACCGCAAAGGCCCGCAGCACGGGAGCCGAAAATCCGCGGCCCACGCCGAGAATCAGCCGCCCGCCACACAGCTGGTCAAGTACCGCCACCTGCTCCGCGGCCTGAACGGCATTGCGCAAGGTCAGCAGATAAGACGTGGTGCCAAGCCGGATCCGCTCGGTGACGGCGGCCATCGCCGCGAGCAGCAACAAGGGCTCCGGCAGGGCATCAGCGCCAAAATGGCTCTCCGGTACCCAGAGCGAGTCGTAGCCCACCGCCTCCGCGTACCGCGCCTGGGCCGCAAGAGCTGTCGCGCGGCGCTCGCCGAGCTGCCACGGCGTGATACCGAGCCTCACGGTGCAGCGCCGGATGCCCGGGGCGGCTGGTCGGCGGCGAAGAACACCATGGCCCGAGCCGTTGCACGCACCGCCGCAAGATGGCGGTCGTCGGCAAAGGCGGTGTAGGCAGGATCATCGGTGATCAGCACGCACCGATGCAGAGGCGCTTTGCCACAGGAAAATTCGACGTACCGACCAAAGCTGTTACCTGCAGGTCCGTAGCTGCCAAAGTCGCCAAGCGTCTCGGCAGGCGTCCAGAACGCACGCCAGGTGGCTGGAAATCCGCCGAGCGGGGCATCGACGGCGCTGCGGGTCTCCGCCGCGGTTTGCGCGAGCAGAGAATCAAGATCGGGCAGCGGTTGCTCGAGCTCGCCGCAGAACTCAGCGAGCCGGGCTTCCAGCATCGCTTCACGCACCGGGTACTGTTCAAACCGGTCGGTAAGATTGCCGCGCCAGAATCGCGGGGCAAAAACCGGCAGCGCCCGCACCGGCGCGGTCACCAGCTGGATGCGGCCGACCACCCGCCCGAGCACGCGCAGCGCGCGCTCGCGTACCGGACGTCGCGCGAGCCGCTCGAGATCCGCAGCAAAGGCGCCATTGAGTCGGGTGCTGACGGCGAGATCAAGCCACCCCTCTTCACGCTCGATGAGGTCGTAATACTGCCAGCGGAAGGGGCGGCCCAGAGCACCGCCGCCCACCTCGTCTGCCGCGCTCGCGGCAATGGCACGCACCTCCAAGGCCGTAAACGGCTGGGCCTCGGGCGGCAGACAGCGCTGTACTTGCTTCGCTGCGAGGAAGGTGAGCGACTGGTGTACCGACGCGTCATAGGCAACGAGCGACGGGCTCACGCAGCACAACAGCGCGAACAGGAACGAGCGCGGCAGACTGCGCGTCGCCCATGTTCCGTCAGCCACGAGCGCGCTCCAGCCGAGACAGCTCTTCGTCCGTAGCAAGCGCGGCACAGAGTTCCGCAATCGTCTGCCCGGTCCCAGGCCAGACCAGCGCAGGTGCAACCTCGGCGGCCGGCACCAGCACGAATCGCCGCTGGATCGCCCGGGGGTGCGGCAGGGAAAAGTCGTCCGTTGCGCGCTCTTCGCTGCCGAACAGCAGAAGATCAAGATCGAGTGCCCGGGGAGCGTGGCGAACCTCGCTCTCGCGCGGACCGAACTCGGCTTCGAGCATCTTGAGCGCTGCGAGGAGCGCCTCCGGCGTCAGCGCGGCCTGCGGTGCGAACACCGCGACGGCGTTGACGAAATCGGCGGATCCCGGGGGGCAGTCGACGGGCGAGGGGCGCCAGAACGACGAGCATGTGACCGGTCCAGAGGCGAACACCGCGAGCCGGTCAAGCGCCGCCTGGAGAATCCGTGCGGACTCCCCCTGATTCGAGCCGAGGCCTACCAATACCATACTGCTCCGGTCTGTCTGGCCCGATTATTCGCATCTCGACGCATGGTAACCGCTCGCCGGGCGGTTTCGACAGCGCGGGCGGGGATCCGCAGGGTCGATTTCGCGGGTGCCGTTTGGCACACTCGCAGGGACCGCCATCGCTTTCTAACGCGTGCGCGCCCAGAAGGGTCCGCCCCGCGCGAGAAGGGCACCAGAATTCATCAGGGAGAGCGCTCACATGAAAGCCGCCGTCTTGCGCGAGATCAACAAGCCCTTAGTCATCGAGGACATACAGCACGGCAAACCCGGACCGAGAGAAGTCCTGGTCCGCACAGTTGCTGCCGGTGTCTGCCATTCCGATCTGCACTTCCAGAACGGCTCCTACCCCTACCCGCTGCCGGCGGTGCTGGGACACGAGTCCGCAGGGGTCGTTGAAGCGGTGGGCGCGGACGTCACCTACGTAAAGCCCGGCGATCACGTGATCACCTGCCTCTCCGCCTTCTGCGGCCACTGCGAATACTGCCTGACCGGGCACATGTCCCTGTGTCAGGAGCCCGAGCTGCAGCGCGCGCCCGATCAGCCTTCGCGGCTGGCCAAGAGCAGCGAGAACCTCTTCCAGTTCCTGAACCTGTCCTCGTTTGCCGAGTACATGCTCGTTCACGAGCACACAATCGCAAAGATCCGCCCCGACATGCCGCTCGACCGGGCCGCGCTCATTGGCTGCGGCGTCACCACCGGCGTCGGCGCGGTCATCCACACGGCGCGCGTTGAGCCCGGTTCCACCGTTGCCGTGATCGGCTGCGGCGGCGTGGGTCTTTCCGCCATCAATGGCGCCGCGATCGCGGGCGCGGCCCGCATCATCGCGGTCGACATGGTGCCCTCCAAGCTCGAGCTCGCGCGCAAGTTCGGCGCCACGGACGTCGTGAACGCAGCCGCGGTCGACGCGGTCGGTACCGTCGTCGAGATGACTCAGGGTGGCGTGCACTACTCCTTCGAAGCCATCGGGCTCAAGAAGACAGCCGAGCAGTCCTTCAAGATGCTGCGCCGCGGTGGACTAGCCACCATCATCGGCATGATCCCTGTCGGAACCCACATCGAGCTGCACGGGCCCGAGTTCCTGATGGAGCGAAAGATCCAGGGATCGAACATGGGGTCCAACCGGTTCCGCGTCGACATGCCGCGCTTCGTCGACTTCTACCTGCAGGGGCGCCTGCACCTCGACGACCTGATCTCGCGCCGCATCCGTCTCGAGGACGTGAACGAAGGCTTCGAGGCGCTGAAGACCGGCGAGGTCGCCCGCAGCGTGATCATGTTCGACTGAACCTGGGCGCCCGCGGGCACCGCCAGGTGTCCGCAGCCCTGGATGTGAGATACGCCGCGGGCTCTCGGTCCGCGGCCTCAGCCTCGAGAAGATACGCCGCGAACTTTCGGTCCGCGGCGCGCTTCCTCAACGAATCACGATATAGCCGTACTGACCCGCGCGATAAACCCTGAGTAACAGCTGGTCCCCGGAGCGCTCCACGGCAGACTGCAGCTGTTCCAGATTGCGCACCCCGCGACGATTGCACGCCACGACGATGTCGCCCGGGCGCAGCCCAAAGTCCCAGGCCACGCTGCCTTCCGCAACCTCGGTCACTAGCACCCCGGCGTCATCGCTGACCTCCGTATCGTTGCGGAAGTTCTGTAACGTGGTGCCAAGCAGGCGCCGGTCGAGACGTTCACCCTGAATTTTTTCGAGCGGCTCGTCCCGAATATCCAGTGTCACGCGCCGCACGCGACCATCACGCAGAATCTCAACGGGCACCCGCTCCCCCACAAACATGAGCGCGGCCTGTCCATCGAATTCGGTCACGCGGCGAATGGGCCGGTCTTCCACCCGCGTGATGATGTCGCCCGGGCGCAGCCCCGCCTTCGCTGCCGCGCCGTCCGCCTGCACTTCCACAACGACCACGCCTTCGCGATTTTCGACGCCGAACGCCTCCGCCAGATCGGGGTTGAGACCCTGCACCGCGAGCCCGAGAAAGCCGCGCCGCACCTCACCGTGCTTGATGAGTTCGCCCATGATCGCCTGCACCATATTGGCGGGAATCGCGAAACCAATACCCACGTTGCCGCCGGCAGGCGCCAGAATGGCGGTGTTGATGCCGACGAGTCGCCCCGACAGATCCACGAGCGCGCCGCCCGAGTTGCCTGGGTTGATGGACGCATCGGTCTGAATGAAATCCTCGTAGCCTTCTATGCCGAGGCCGCTGCGACCCAGGGCACTGATGATGCCGCTGGTCACGGTCTGGTTGAGACCGAACGGGTTGCCAATCGCCACAACGAAATCGCCCACGCGCAGCGCTGCCGAATCGGTAAAGGTGATCTCGACCAGCGCATCCGGAGTGACCTTGAGCACCGCAAGGTCGACCCTCGGATCAGACCCGACGAGCGTCGCCTTCAGCGTGCGGCCGTCTGCAAGCGTCACGTTGATCTCGTCGGCGCGCTCGACCACGTGGTGATTGGTCACGATGTAACCACCCCGGGCATCCACCACAACGCCCGATCCGGCACTTTGCGTGCGGCGCAGCCGTTCACGATCGGGCACGTTAAAGAAGCGGCGGAAAAACGGGTCCTCGAGCAGCGGATTGCGCACCTGCACCGTGGTGTAAGTCGCTATGTTCACGACCGCCGGTGTCACGCCCTCGAGCATCGGAGCAAGGCTTGGTAACGCTTCACCGCCGGGCAGCGTGGAGGGCAGAGCTGCCGTCGCCGGCGTGGCGCCCATCAGTGCAAGGAGAATAATCAGCGGACCGAACGCATTACGCATGGAGCTACTCCGTTCGTCGGGGCGCGGATCCTGCCGCCAGCATGGCAAAGAATGCAAGCACCGAGGAAGCAGCCGCCACGCCATACGCAAGCGGATAGCCGCCCGCATCAAAGATGCCACCCAGCAGGGCCGGACCGCCCGCCACACCGATCACCGTCACCGCGTTCGACAGCGAGAATATTCGCGCATAAGACTCAACGCCAAAGCCCTCGGCGAGCCACAGGGGATGCAGCATGAGCAGATTTCCAACCGTCAAACCGAAGATAACTGCGCCGCCAAGCACACCGGTCGCACTGTCGGCCCCAGCGATGATCGCAAGCCCGAGCCCTTGCCCGAGCAGATTGACGAGCGTGTACAACCGGATCGGCACGCGGGTTACGAGAAACCCGCCGAGAAACCGTCCGCTGATGCTGCACAGGGTCAGAGCCTGTACCGCAAGGGTCGCGGTATCGAGCCCGGCGATCCCGACCGCGCGGTTATACAGGTGCGCGATGCCGCCCACCTGCGCGCCCATGGCGAAGAGATAGCCCAACGTCAGCAGGATGAAGAAAGGCGTGCGAATAGCAGCGTCGTAGTTCCAGCGCGCGCTCGACGGCGCCGGCGCACCTCCCCTTCCCAGAAGCCTGGGGCGATCACGCACCAACAGGATCGAGAGCGGCACGATGATCGCAGCGAACGCGATACCGAACCAGGTCATCGCCTGTTCTGGTCCGTGGGTCGACAGCATACGAGCAGACCACGGCGTGAGCAGGATTCCACCGGCGGAAAGACCCGTGGACGCAATGGATAACGCAATGGAACGATCGCGACCTGGGAACCAGCGCGTGACCAGCGTGGTCGAGGTGACGATGGAGACCGCGGCATTGCCAAACCCGAACAGGCTGAAGAGCAGGTAGATGCCCGGCAAGGAGGTCACAGTCCCGCTGAATGCGAGCGCAATGCCGGCTATCAGCCCTCCTACCGCCATGATGACGCGGGCATCAAAGCGCTCGAGCAGGCTTGCGACCCACATGCCGCCTACGCCGCCGACCAGGAAAAACAGGCTCACCGCGAGCGAGAGTTCACCAATGCCGTGCCCATGGACTGCGGCCAACACGTTCATGTAGACCGACATGTTGTAAAAGCCGAAGCCGGAGCTAACGGCAAGCACCACAAAGAGTGCGGCTACGAGCCACCAGCCGTAGTAGATGCGCGATTCCCCCATCGCTTCATTCTGGCGGATGCGACAATCCGTTGACAGGGGTGATCACGCTATACTGCGCTGGGGTCTGGGGGGAGCAGTCCATGGGTCTGGTCAACGAGCACCGCGAGCGCTACCGGCGCGACGGTGTCATTCATCTGCCGGGGCTCCTTGATGACAAGGCGCTCAATGCTGCCCTGGCCGCCTACAACTGGAGCATCGACAACCCGGGACCGGGCGCATCACGCCTGCCCTCCAATGGCACCGGCACGTTCTATCAGGACCTCGCGAATCCGGCCGCCCTCGCGCAGTACGCACCGCTGTTACGGGATACGCTGCTCGCCGATATCGTTACCGATCTGTTCGGGCAACCACGCGCGTGGTTCATGTACGAGCAGGTCTTTCTCAAGGAGAACGGCACCACGCGGCGCACGCCCTGGCACCAGGACACGCCTTATCTTCCCGTGGAGGGTAACGATCTGGCGGTCTTCTGGATCACGTTCGAACCGCTTGCCGCCGGACACGCGCTCGAATTCGTGCGCGGATCCCATCGCGGCCCGCTCTTCGACGGCTCGCGCTTTGATCCCGCAGACGATACCGCACCGCTCTATGGCAACGGCGAGCTGCCATTGCTCCCGGATATCGAACGCGGTCGAGGATCCTGGGACATCGTTGCCTGGGACATCGAGCCGGGCGACGTCGTCGTCTTTCACCCCTCGATTCTGCACGGCGGCGGCCCGACCCTGCCGGGCATGCGCCGACGTACGCTGTCGCTGCGCTTTTTCGGCGAGGACGCGCGCGTGGCACGCCGACCCGGAATGGTTGCGGTCGAGCGCGACGAGCCGGAGCTTCCTCGCCCCGGTGAACATCCGCTCACACGCATGCGCCGCAGGGCGCCGGGTTCCGCGTTCGCTGATCCCGCGTTTCCACAAGTTTGGGCGCAGCAGAGGTGATGGGGAGAATGGAGCGGGACACGGGACTCGAACCCGTCGCCTACAGCTTGGGAAGCTGTCGCTCTACCAGATGAGCTAGTCCCGCAGAGAGGTCACCAGAGGGTGCAGCAAAATCGCCTACACCCTCGCGTGCGCCGATTATGACAAAACCTGCCGCCGCACTGAAGCGTGTCGTGTCGACCACCACCCGAGCCAACCCCGGGCATGCCGACACGGCGCGCTGCTGCTGACGCACATTCAGGCGGGAATACGCACGGGCAGCTCCAGAATGCCGCGAATGAAGTTGGACCGCAGGTAGACGGGATCGCCGGCCAGCTCGATCTTCGGGAACCGCTTCAGTATTTCTTCCCACAGCACGCGCAACTGCATTTCGCCCAGGCGATTGCCGAGACAGCGGTGAATGCCGAAGCCGAACGAGAGGTGCTTGCGCGGGTTGGCGCGATCGATAATGAATTGGTCAGGGGATTCGATTTCGCTCGCGTCGCGGTTTCCGGACGCATACCACATCACCACCTTGTCGCCCGCCCGAATGCTCGCGCCGCCGAGCTCCGTGTCAACGAGCGCGGTTCGCGCCATGTGCGCGACAGGCGACTGCCAGCGGATGATCTCTGGAACCATGGTCGCCACGAGGCCCGGGTTCGCCCGCAGCCGGTCGTACTGTTCCGGATGCTGATTCAGCGCCAGCACACCGCCGGAGATCGAGTTGCGCGTGGTGTCATTGCCGCCAACGATGAGCAGCAGCACATTGCCGAGATATTCGTTCGGCGGCATGTCACGGGTCGCCTCGCCCTGCACCAGCATCGAGATCAGGTCGTCCGCGGGCGCGTTGCGCTGCTGACGCTCCTTCCAGATCCCATCGAAATAGGCCCAGCAGTTCCACAGTTCCTTGAAGCCTTCCTCCGGCGTCGCGAAAAACTCCGGGTTGCCGATGTTCTGGGTGGCGTCCGACCAATAGATGAGCTTGTGCCGATCTTCCTGCGGCACACCCAGAATGGTCGCCAACATCTGACCGGTGAGCTCCACGGAGACATGACGAACCCAGTTGAACGTCTCGTTACGCGGCAAGGCATCGAGGATCTCACCCGCCCGCTGGCGGATCAGCCCTTCCAGGTCGGACAGGTGGCGCGGCGTGAACATGGGGGCAACGACCTTGCGCTGCAAATCATGCTTGGGCTGGTCCTCCATGATGAACATGGGCAAATGAAACATGGGATCCGGGTTCGGATCAGCGCGACCACCGAGCTGAATGCCACCCCGGCGTGAATCGGAGGAAAAAATCTGGTGGCTTGAATCCACCTGCATGATGTCGTTGAAGCGCGTTACCGACCAGTAAGGACCGAACTGGCTGTTAGCGCAGTAGTGCACCGGAGCTTCAGCGCGCAGGCGCTCAAACCAGGACAACGCGGTATTCGCCTCGAACAAGAGCGGGTGGCCAGGATTCATATCCGCGAGCGGGACCGAATAGGGATCCACGAGCGGATCCATCGCCCATTCGGCAAGCATTTCCGCATTCGATCGGCGATAGAGCTCGCGCTGCGCAATCTCGGTATCGGCTTCGCTCATGACATTCTCCTCACGATGAAAACAGGGGGCACAGCCGGGGGCATCGATTGCGCCACCGAACCTAACGCCCATGGGCCGATGTTAGACGCTCCCGCGCATGGGTGCCGTGAGCGGATGCCCGCACCCGCGATCTGATCGCATGCGATCTGACCGCGCTCTTACGAGAGCAGAAATCCAATCAGAAGCGCGACGAAGATCACGACCCAGATCAGCCACTGGCTCGCGGGTTCGTAGCGGGAAGAATCGGGTTCCGGGGCCTTTGCTTGATCCTGACTCGGTTTCGGGTCGCTCATGAGAATGTCCTGTCTGCGCTGCGTTACTGCCAGCCACGTTGGGTAAACCATTCGGCACAGTGGCGCGCGGCGAGCGCGCTCTGCTCGGGCTGGCCCGCGTAATAATGGGTCGCCCCGGCAATATCGATACGCGTCTTTTCCGGGTGCCCGATCGCCTCGAAAAGCCGCGCAGTGTGGCTGGGCGTACACGCGTTGTCAGCACTGTTCCCGATCACGAGAACCGGGCAGCGGACATTCGCTCCATTCTTCTGGCCGTGCGCGCGGGACTCATCGAAGCTCCACTGCGACAGCCAGCTGCGCAGCGTGCAGAACCGGGCCAGCCCGACCGGGCCCATGTTTACCACGCGCGGATCGCCGAGATAGCAGGTGCCAGGCAAGCGATCGTTAGGATCGACCCTCGGATCGAGCCAGCGCGGGTCCGCCATGGTGCCGTGCACCACGAAACCCTCCTCCGCGCCGGGCCCGTCTGCGGCAATCCGAGCCGCGAGCCGTTCCTTCGCCCAGTTGGTGATGCGCCGGTTGCGCGCTATCTGCGCCGCGCGAAAGTGTTCGAGAAAGTCCGCTGAGTACGGTGGCTGCGCCGGATTACGCGGGTTGTAGAGATCAAGCGCGGGGTCTCTACGATCCGGGTTGTGTTCGTCGAGAATGGAGGGGTCCATCCATTCGGTGAGCGTGACCGAGCGGCTGACATGGGCCGCCATCAGCACAATCCCCTGCGCCGGCAGCAGCCCCGCGCCCTTGAGGTCTACCGGATCGCCGGCGGGGGTTGTGTCCAGCGTCGGCGACTGCGCCTGCTCCTGATAAAAGAGCGCAAGCGAGCCGCCGCCCGACCAGCCGCCCAAGATCACGTTGTCATAGCCAAATCGCTCGCGCGCATCACGGATGCCGGCGCCCAAGTCGAGCAGGCACTTTTCCATGATCAGCGCGCTGTCGTTACCGCGGTAATGCGTGTTGACGTAGAGCACGTGGATACCGGTACGCGCCAGCTGGTTCATGATCGGCAGAAAGGCGCCGCCGCCGACCGGATGGCTGAACACGAACACAGTGCGGGAGGGCACCCCCTCCGGAATGATGCGCATGCATTCGATGAAGACCGAACCCGGCTCGCCGCCATAGGTATCCTTGAACGCCGCCTTTTCCTGGTAGACCACGCCGTAACTCTCACGCACGATGCGATTGCCCTTCACCTCTCCTCCCTGAATTGTCTTCCACGCATAAAAACTGTCCCCCAAGTGTCGGTTGAATCAGTAGCTGCAGCCAAAAAAGCCATAACAAGAGATATGAAAATCA
>DMUF01000208.1:0-3039 GCA_003476445.1 Gammaproteobacteria bacterium
ATCCGCGGGTAAACCCCGCGGGTAAAACCCGAGAGTTGAAAACCGCTGCTTACAACCCGCGGTTCAGATACTCGACCAAGGCCTGAAAGAGCTCTTCGGCGAGCCCCCAGTGCGGCCCGTACGGCTCCGGATGGGCTGACTGCATCACCACCACAACCTTCGCGCGGGGCGCGATGAAGAGAAACTGGCCGTGGATTCCCCACGCGCCGATGGCTCCGGAGGCATGATCCACATGCCAGCCGCCACGGTAAGAGAAGAACGGCGCATCCTCCCGACCCGGCATCGCGTGGCGACGCTGACCGCCGGCGAAGATCTTCTCCACCACCCGCGGCTCCACGACCTGATTGAGGTTTGCCTGCCCACCCTGCTGCAGCATCACGCCAAGGCGCAGCCAGTCGCGCGCGGTCAGCGCAAGCCCTGTGCTTGCGACCGTCATGCCAGCGGCGTCGGTGGCGAAAAGCGCCTCCCGCTCCGCGCCAAGCCCTCCGTAGAGTTGTTCCGCAAAGAGCGCCGCTACCGACTTTCCAGTCGCGCGCTGCATGATCCAGCCGATCACTTCGACATTCGCGCTCGCGTACTGATATTGGGCTGAATGCTCGCCCTGACCGCGGACCCCGTGGAGATACTCGTTCAAGGAGGGCGCGGGGGTGAAACCCGGCTCGGGTCCGAGCAACCCACCCGCGTTCAGAAGCTGGCTGAAATCCGACCAGGGGTCGCCGTAGATCTCGCGGAAATCGAGCGCTACCTCCATATCGAGCGTCTCGCGTACGGACACGTTGTCCCACGCGCTGCCCTTGAGCTCGGGCAGGTAGAAGCTCACCAAACGCATGTCGTCGAACGCCTTTGCGTCGATCTGCATCTCGGCAAGCAGTCCAGTGACCGAGGCGGACGCCGTGAGTAGTGCCTGCCGCGTGCGCGGCCCATGCGCGCCGCGATAGCGTTCCAGACGCAGTGAGCCGTCCTGCCAGACCAGAAGGGCATTGATCGAGAGCGCCTCGAGCGCCGCGTCGAGGGAGAGGGTGCGCCCGTCTCGAGTAGCGAGAAGGAATTTGCCGAGATCAAGCCAGAGTGGCCCGAGCGGCGTTGCCGGCGCGTCACCGCGATCGACGCTGCTGACCCGCGCAATCTGCTCCAGGTGCTCGAGCCCCCAACTGAGGTGGGGCGGTGTGAGCCAGTTGCGCGCAGTCACCACATCGGCGGTCACGGGGGGCGCGCCCTGCATGATCGTGTTGGGCGTAGCAGCCGTGGCGCCAACAGCGAGCGAGATCCCGAGGAGGAGCAGGCCCGAGCGCAGCCGTCGCCTCACCACGCTCATCGTATCAGCGCAACTTGAGCAAAAGGACGAGCAGCAGGGGTGTCGCCACGGCCTGCAGTAGCATGAACCGAACCATGACCTGGGTATTCGACCAGCCCAGGCGATGCCGCACATGATCGTGCAGCGGATAGCGCACATTGCGGAAGATCCCGATGCGAAAGAACCGCAGCAGCGCCACCTTGAGCAGACCGGTGCCACCGTTCAGCAAAACGACGAACGCCACCACGAACACCAGGAACGGATTGCCGCTCGCGAGCACCAGAGCACCAATCACGAGACCCACCGGGCGCGAACCCGCATCGCCCATGAGCACCACGCTCGGACTGGCGTTGTACCAGAGGTAGGCGGCGAGACACCCGGTCATGGCAAAGGCGAAGAGCGACCAGTCGGCACCAGACGCGTAGTGCGGCACCAGCAAATAGCGCGAGATGGCCTGATGGCCGACGATGCCGTAGAGAATGAGCCCGAGAAACACGAGCGCAAGGGTCGACAGGCTGCCGGAAAGACCATCGACACCGTCGGTCGCGTTGGTCGAATTGATCGTGAACCATACCAGCGCGGCACCGAGTGGCACGAAGATCGCGGGCTCCACCGTCAGCGGCGACTTGAGGAACGGAAGCCAGACATCGAACGGCATCCAGCGACAGATCGCGCCCGCCACCAGCACGCTGATCACCAGATCGAAGGCGCCCAGCGTGTACTCGCTGAAACCGCCGCGTTTGCGGTCATCCAGAAAGCCGACCGCCATGCTGGCGAGCACGCAGCCGATCAGCGTGAGATGAGGCCAGGTGGCAGGCACTGTCAGCAGCATCACCACGGCAAACACGGGAACGAAGATGATCCCTGCGCCCATCGGCTTGCCGATGCTCGCCTCCGCCCCTACCGCAAAAGCGCGCCCCTGATCCCGCGGCAGCCGACCCCACAGCGCCGGCAGCAGGAACCAGGTCACGATGAGGCTTGCGCCGCTCGCAAACCCGGCAAGGAACAGATAGCTGCCAAGCAGCCGCAGCGGGCCGAAGAGATGCCCGTAATGCTCGGCAATGGCCTGCAGCATGGCCCTCTCCGGCTTAGATGTAGTACGACTTCAGCGGCGGAAAACCGTTGAATTCGACCGCACTGTAGCTGGTGGTGTACGCACCGGTCGAGAACCAGTAGAGCCGATCGCCGATCGCCAGATTGAGCGGCAGCGGGTACATGAAGTCCTCGTACATGATGTCCGCGCTGTCGCAGGTCGGGCCGGCCAGCACCACTTCCTCGAGCTCCCCGCGCTTTTCCGAGTACACGGGATACTTGATGGACTCGCCCATGGTCTCGATGAGACCGGAGAACTTGCCCACATCCACGTACACCCAGCGGTTGAGACCGGTGCGGGATTTGCGCGAGACGAGCACCACCTCGCTGACCAGCACCCCCGCGTTGGAGACGAGCGAGCGACCGGGCTCGAGAATGATCTCCGGCAGCTCGTTACCGAAGTCTTCGCGCAGGTAGCGCGTAATCTCGGCGGCGTAGGTGGCAAGCTCATTGGCCCGAGTCAGGTAATTCGCCGGGAAGCCGCCGCCCAGGTTGATCATCTTGAGCCGGATGCCGTCTTCCTCAAGCAGGCGCTCGAAGATGACCTTCACCTTCGCAATGGCGCTATCCCAGGTACCGATATCCCGTTGTTGTGAGCCGACGTGGAACGACACGCCATAGGGCTCGAGCCCGAGATCCCGCGCCATGATCAT
>DMUF01000208.1:3413-20223 GCA_003476445.1 Gammaproteobacteria bacterium
ACCTTGGAACCGGGCGCCGCCTTCGCGATATTGCGCACGTCCGCATCCGAATCCGTGGCAAACATGCGCACGCCGCGCTCGTAGAAGTAGCGAATGTCTCGCGCCTTCTTGATGGTGTTGCCGTAGCTCACCCGCTCAGGGCCCACGCCGAGGCTCATCACCCGGTCGAGCTCATAGATCGAGGCAATATCGAAGCAGGACCCTCGGTCGCGGAGCAGCTGGATGATCTCCGGCGCAGGGTTCGCTTTTACGGCGTAATAGATCTTGGAGTAAGGGAACGTGGACAGAAGCTCGTCGTACTGCTGCCCCACCGTAGCCGTGTCGACTACCAGAAAGGGCGTCTCCCGAGTGTCTGCATAAGCCTTGATACGTTCAAAGGTCGCAGCGTCATAGTAATCGGTGATGGCAGTGGTCACTGGTCGAGCGTCTCCCCGCTAGTCAGATGAAAAACGCGGGCATGGTAGGATCGAACCCCCCCCCTGCATAGATGGCGGGGAAATTTTTTCTGCACGAGCGGGAGCAGACCTGTGACCCGCCCGCGGAAGCCCCGCTGTATAGTGCCTGCCCCCCAATTCCTTGCGGACCGAAGCCATGCCGGAGACAGCCCCACTGACGCCCTGCATCCGCGTCTGCCGCATGGATCCCGACTCCGGCTTGTGCGCAGGGTGCGCACGGACGCCCGAGGAAATTGCCGCCTGGCCACGTCTCTCCGAGACGTCGCGGGCGGCCATCATGGCGACGCTTTCCGCCCGCCCGAGGACTGCTTCATGACCACGCTCCTGCATTTGCGCAAGGACGAAGAACGGCGTTTGCGTACCGGACACGTCTGGATCTATAGCAACGAGATCGACATCACCCGCTCGCCGCTGCGCGGTCTGGAGCCAGGGCAGGCCGTCGAGGTCATGAGCAGTCGCGGGCAATGGCTCGGGCACGGCTACGTGAATCCGAACACCCTGATTGCCGCGCGCATTGTGAGCCGCGACCGCGAGCATCCGCTCGACCGCTCGCTGATCGTGCATCGGCTGAACATCGCGCTTGCGTTGCGGCAGCGTCTGTATCCACAGCCGTACTACCGGCTTGTTCACGGCGAAGCGGATGGCTTGCCGGGGCTGGTGGTGGATCGCTACGGCGATGTGCTGGTGGCCCAGCTCACCACCGCGGGCATGGACCGCATGCGCGAGGCGGTGATCGGGGCGCTGGATCAGGTGCTGCGGCCGAAGGCTGTCATCCTGCGCAATGACGTCAACTCCCGCACGCTTGAAGGTCTGCCTACCGGGGTAGAGGTGGCCTTTGGCGAGGCGCCGGATCATCTCGTTGTGCACGAGGGCGCTGCCCGCTTCGAAGTTCCCGCGCTCGAGGGGCAGAAGACCGGCTGGTTTCATGATCAGGCCGCGAATCGCGAACAGCTCACGCGCTATGCGCAGGGCCGAACGGTACTCGACGTGTTTTCCTACGCGGGCGGGTGGGGCATTCGCGCCGCGCTCGCCGGCGCCACCGGCGTGACCGCAGTCGACGCATCCGAGCGCGCGCTCGACTGGCTCACGGCCAACGCGGCACGCAATGGCGTCGAAGATCGTGTTTCAACCCTGCGCGGTGACGCCTTCGAGGTGCTGCGTGCGCTACGTGCCGAAGGTAAGCACTTCGACATCGTGGTGCTGGATCCTCCCGCGTTCATCAAGCGGCGCAAGGATGCAAAAGAGGGACAGCTCGCCTATCGGCGCCTGCATGACGCGGCACTCACCCTGCTCAGCCGCGATGGGCTTCTGGTGTCAGCATCCTGCTCGCATCATTTCGCAGAAGAGGATCTTCTGCGCACGGCACAATCCGCCGCGCGCGCGAACGACCGCAGCTTGCAGTGCCTCGCAACCGGACACGCGGGACCCGACCATCCGGTTCACCCAGCGATGCCGGAGACGGCCTATCTGAAAGCCTTCTTCCTGCGGGTTCTGCCGACGTTCTGATCGCAGCGATCAGACATCGAGCAGACCCTGATCGAGCAGCAGGGCATCCGGGCTCGGGTCGCGTCCGCGGAACAGGCGATACACCTCGATGGCCGGCAGGCTTCCGCCGAGACCAAGCACGGTCTCGCGGAAGCGTTCCGCGACCTGCCGCAGCGCCGTTTCGTCGTCGAGCCCGACTTCACGGAACGCCGCAAACGCGTCCGCCGCCAGCACCTCGGCCCACTTGTAGGAGTAGTACCCGGCTGCATAGCCGCCCGCAAACAAATGCCCGAACGCGGGCAGCTGGCTTTCGTCGGGCAACAGCGGCACCAGCAGCGTAGTGCGCGCGATCTCGCGCTCGATCGCAAAGGGCGACTGATCGTGCGGTGCATCGGGCAGCCCCCAGCACTCGTGCAGTCGCATGTCGGTTTTGGCAAAGAACAGCTGCCGCAGCGTGGCGTTACCAATCATGAAATTGCGGCTGGCGATGACCCGATCGAGCAGCGCATCCGGCAGCGCCTCGCCCGTGCGGTAATGACGGGTCATGGCATGCAGGAACGGTTTGTGATCCATCCAGTATTCATTGAACTGGCTGGCGAGCTCGACCGCATCCCACTCCACGAGATTCATGCCCGAGGCGCCGCCCTCGTCCACCAGCGTGAACATATGCTGCGTTGCGTGCCCGAACTCGTGGAACAGCGTGCGGACCTCATCGAGCGACATGAGCGCCGGTTCCCCGGCTGCGGGCGGTCGCCCGTTCATCACGAAGAGCGCGACCGGCAGCGATGCATCGCGCCCCTCGCTCGCAAGCAGGCGGGTGCGATCGACCACGGTGTTCATCCACGCACCACCGCGCTTTTCCCCGGATCGCGCGTACGGGTCCATGTAGAAGCCGGCGATGACCTTGCCGTGGCGACGCACCTCATAAAACGCGACGCTGTCATCCCAGACCGGGACCGAACCGACAGGCACTTCGCGAATCTCCACGTCGTAGAGCTTGTGAATGAGGCCAAAGAGCCCCTCCATCACCCGCGGCATCTGGAAATACTCGCGCAGCGCCTCGCTGTCATAGTCATAGAGCGCTTCGCGCTGCCGCTCGCTCCAGAACGGGACGTCCCAAGGCTCGAGCACAGAGGCATCGGCACCGCCTTGCGCTGCCGCGAAAGCCGTTAACGCCGCAAATTCGCGCTCCGCCGCAGGACGCGCGGCTTGTTCGAGCCGCGCCAGCAGGTCCCAGACCGACGCTGGTGTCGGCGCCATCTTGGCGTCGATGCTGCGTTCGGCATGACTTGCAAAGCCGACCAGCTGCGCCTGTTCCTGGCGTAACGACAGAATCTCGGCGAGCACCGGGCGATTGTCGAACTCGCCCCTCACGCCGCGGGCGCGAAAAACACGATAGAAGCGTTCGCGCAGGCCGCGATGCCGCGCATGCTGCACGACCGCCATGTAGTTGACCGCGCTGACCACGAAATGCCACGGCCCGGCATCGGCGGTGGCAGCAGCCGCACCGTCCTCGACCGCCGTCGCGGCTGCCATGACGAGAATGGGCGCTGGGACTCCGACAACCTCTTCCGCCTGGGTCACGATCAGACGCGAGGCTTTTTCTTCTTTGACCAGATTGGTCTGGAAGCGGTTGGAAAGCTCCGCCAGCGCTTCGCCAATGGACTGATACCGCGCCTGCGCAGCCCCGGTGAGATGCACGCCGCCCCGTTCCATGGCGCGAATCGATTCTTCGAGGATGCGCCTTTGCGCGGGCGTGAGGGTTGGAAAATGCTCGCGCAGCGCAATCATGGCGTCGTAGACCGGTCGGCTCTGACCAATCCGCGTGACGAGGGCCACGTACTCCGGGCGAATGGCATCGTAGGCCGCCTGCAGCGCGTCGCTGTATTTGACGCTCGTGAGGTGGAGCACGGCGCCCATGATCCGCCCCAGCCGATCCTGCAAGCGCTCGAGCCCGTCCATAAGCCCGGCCCAATCACGTACGGCACCATCACGGCAGCCGGCTTCCAGAGCATCGAACCCGGACTCCGTTTCCGCGAGGAGCTGGCGCAACCCGCCCTCGACCCGATCCGCGCTGAGCAGCGGCCAGACCGGCAGGTGGGTGATCGGACCCGAGCGCGTGCTCGACTCGAGAGCCGCGAGGTCGCTCTTGGATGCGGTGACGAGGTCACTCATGGACTGCTTCTCCAGCAACAGTGGTTCAAGTCCGCGCAGTCGGACAGATCACGCCTTCGCGGCACGCGCAGCGGGCGCCAATGCAGCATCGAGGCCACGCCAATGCCACGCGAGGCTGCGAATTATGCCTGAGACGTCGACCAGGTCGGACGCGCGTGTGATGATGCCGGACGCCTTGTCGTCGATGCTTCACCATGTCCGCTGCACCTCGTGCCGACCTTGCCATCATCGATATATCGGGACTGCCCGACGACCCCATGGCGCTCGCAGCCATCGACGCCGCATGCCGCACCTGGGGCTGTTTTCATGTTCGCGGCCATGCCGCGGTATCCACCCTGAACGACCACGTGATCGCCGAACTTCGCGCCGCGATGCATGCGTTCTTTGCCGGGGACCACGCCGTCAAACAGGCAATCGAACGCACGGCGGACAATGCGTGGGGCTACTTCGACCGCGAGCTCACCAAGAACACGAAAGACTGGAAGGAGATCTTCGACGTCGGACCGGCGGACGGCCGGAATCAGCCCCAATGGCCCGCTATTGCAGGCTTCAAGCATGCGGTAAGTGCTTACTACGCTGCATGCGAGAGCCTGGCGCAGCCGCTGCTGCGCGCGCTCGCTGCCGCACTTGGCATGCCGGGCAATTACCTCGATGCCGATTTCGACCGGCACACGAGCTTCCTGCGTTTGAACCATTACCCCCCATGTCCCACGCCTGCCGCGCACGACGCCGAAAGTGGTCATCCCGATCACACCTTCGCGATCAGCCATCACACGGACTCTGGCGCGCTGACGATTCTGCTGCAGGACGGGCCGCCGGCACTGCAGCTGTTGCGCGACGGCCGCTGGTACCTGGTCGAAGCCCCACCGGATACGCTGACCGTGAACATCGGTGACGTGGTGCAAGTCTGGTCCAATGATCGCTATGCCGCGCCGGTACACCGGGTGCTCGCTAACGCGAACCTGCCGCGCTTCAGCGTGCCGTTCTTCCTGAATCCAAACGCGGAGGCGTACTACGCACCGCTGCCGAGCGCTCGTGCGGTGACCCCACCGCGCTACCGCCCCATCAACTGGGGCGAGTTTCGCGCACGCCGGGCTGCGGGTGACTACGCGGATATCGGTGCAGAGGTCCAGATTTCCGATTACCGCCTCGACTGAAGCGACCGCAGAGCGAACGTCGCAGAAGGGGGCACGAAGACTGATGGGGCAGACTCCGCCGGCACGCTTCGACAAGGATCCGAAAGTGGATCGGTCGCTGCGGCACTCTCTCCGCGACGGCATTACCTATGCTGCCATGATGGGCGCCGCGGAAAGCTATTTTTCCGCGTTCGCGGTTCTGCTGCGGGCGACGACCGCGCAGGTAGGACTGCTCGCGGCATTGCCGCCGCTGCTCGGGTCCCTCGCCCAGCTCGCCTCCGCATGGATCGGACACCGCCTTGGGCGACGGCGAGGGATCATTGTCTTTGGGGCGCTCCTGCAGGCCGCCATCCTTCCGCTGCTGGCGCTGCTGCCGCTCATCACACCGGCAATCGCGGTGCCCGTGCTCATCGTCTGTGCGGTCATCTATTTCGCGGGACCGAACCTCGGGTCACCCCAGTGGGGCAGTCTGATGGGCGACCTGGTGGCAGAGTCCCATCGCGGACGCTTCTTCGCACTGCGTACCCGGCTGTCGAGTCTCGCGAACTTCAGCGCGCTGATCATCGCCGGCTTTATTCTCGAGGGCTTCGACACGCTGGGCTTCGCTTACTGGGGGTTCGTAGCAATCTTTGTTGGCGCGGCGGCCCTGCGCCTCGTTTCTGCCTGGCACCTGGCGCAAATGTATGATCCGCCCGCCCGACCCATCGCGCTTGCCAGCCCGTGGCATCAGGCGCTCACCACGGGCTTGCGCGACACCGGACTGCTGCCGTTCACGCTCTTCTTTGCTGCGATGCAATTTGCCGTCGCCATTGCCGGGCCGTTCTTTGCGCTCTACATGCTGCGCGATCTCGGCTTCAGCTACGTCGAGTTCATGTTCAATACGGCCGCCTCGGTGTGCGTGCAGTTCCTTACGCTGTCGCGCTGGGGCAGGCTTTCGGACCTGTTTGGCAATCGACTCATCCTGGTCACAACGGGTGTACTCATCCCGTTAATGCCCGTGCTCTGGCTGTTGTCACCGAACTACGTCTACCTGCTCGGAGTGCAGGCCGTATCGGGGCTGCTGTGGGCAGGGTTCGCCCTCAGCGCTTCCAACTATGTGTTCGACCTGACACCCCGCGACCAGCGCGCTGCGCTCATGGCGGTGCATAACGTCATCGCGGCCGGTGCCGTTTTTCTCGGCGCCACGTTGGGCGGCTGGCTCGGCAGCGTGCTCCCCGAGCGCCTCGAACTCGGCCCTGTAACGTGGGACTGGGTATCGCCGCTGTGCGGCGCCATGGTGGTATCGGCGGTCGTGCGGACCCTTGTGATTGCGGTGTTCCTGCCACACCTGCGCGAGGTGCGACGCGTGCGACCGCTGTCGGGGAGCGGGCTTATGCGGCGGGTGCTTATGGCACGCGTGCGACGATGAACGTGGACGGAGCGGAGGGCGCAACGGCGCCCTCGCTGATTCAGGTCCGTTACTGCGCCTTGAACGCGCGGACAGCCGTATTCCAACCTTCGCCCACCTTGTGGGCTGCGTCCACGACGCCGTTGTAGAGGGTCGTGTAATTGGCGGACTGCTCTTCCGAGAGCGTTGCCTCGCCCAGCGCCGCTCGCGCCGACTCCATGCACTTCAGCGTCTTGTCGTTCTCCGCCAGGTAGGCCTTGATCGCACCCGACGCGGCAACCATTTCCTCCTGCGTTGCCTTGCTGCCGTCCGGCATTGTCGGGAGCACTGGGATTGAGCAGCCGGAAAGATCGAGTTCGACAGCGTTGACCGGTGCTGCCAGGACCGAGCCGACAAGCACGAGGCCGGCAACGATTACGCGCTTCATGAAAACCCCTCCTGAAAAGTCGTCGTGCGACGACATGCTAGCGCGCGAAGCGGCGACGGCTCAACGACCTCTCGCGCGGGCAGGCCAGTACTGCCGCGCGCCTGTCACCGAGATCAGGTTCTGAGCGTATACTCGCCGCTCCGAACTCATCGCTTGCCGCGACTGAGACGGGACGGAGGACCCTCGAACCGTGACGTTCGCAAACCGCTTTCGCCTGACCTCGCTTGTTGCGAGCCTCTTCGTGATCTGCCTGCTCGGCGTCATGATGGCGCTGTGGTTCGGCAGCGCTGCGCTGCGCGAGGCGACCGACCGCGAGCGCGAATCACTCGCTCTGTCGGCGGAACTCAAACTGAGCTCCGACGAGCTGACGCGACTGGCACGCACCTATGTCGTAACCGGGGATACGCAGCACGAGTCAGACTATTGGCAGGTTCTTGCCGTGCGGAACGGTCAGTCTCCGCGCCCGGACGGAAGCACTGTCGCGCTCCGCGCGCTCATGGTCGAAACGGGTTTCACGCAGGCCGAGCTCGAGCTGCTTGCGCGCGCCGAGGCGAATTCAAATGCGCTGGTGGCCATCGAAACCGCCGCCTTCCAGGCCATCAGTGGGCGCTTCATGCCCGAGGGTCAGCCCCCGAGCCGTAATGCAGACGACTATGTACGGGTCGCGGAACCCGACCCCGCGTATGCCGTTCGCATCATGCACGACGAGCGCTACCACGAAGAGAAAGCGCTCATCATGCAGCCGATCGCCGAGTCCGCCGCCATGGTATCGAAGCGGACCCAGGCGGCGGTGGAGCAACTGACGCGCAGGTTGAACGCGCTGATCGGGGCGGCAATTGCCTTCAGTGCGCTCATCGTCACCCTGTTGTGGCTGAACCATCAATTTGCGCAGCGGCCGGTAATCCGGGCGATCGGTCGCGTATCGCAAAACCTCGAAGAGATCAGCACCGGCGCGATCGATCTGTCGCGCCGCATCAATAACACGCGCGAAGACGAACTCGGGGTGCTGGCACGCGCCCTCGACCGGACACTGCAGCGCGTCGGTGACCTTGTCGCGCGAGTGGCCGGAGCCACAGAGCTGGTCGCGCATGCGGCTTCCGAAATTACTGCAGCGGCGCAGCAGCAACGTGAGACCAGCAGCGAGTTCGGCGCATCGACCAGCGAAATCGCAGCGTCGACCAACGAGATCTCCGCCAATTCGCGCGAGCTGCTCGCCACCATGACCGACGTATCTGCCGCCAGCATCGAAACAGCCGACGTCGCCAACCGCGGACGTGACGACATCGATCGTATGGAGGCAAGCATGCAACAGCTATCGGCTGCCACCACATCCATCTCAGCCAAGCTCGCCATGATCTCCGAGCGTGCGAATAACATCGGTACGGTCGTAACCACCATTACCCGCGTAGCGGACCAGACCAACCTGCTCTCGCTCAACGCCGCAATCGAAGCGGAAAAGGCCGGCGAGTACGGTTTGGGCTTCTCCGTCGTTGCGCGCGAAATCCGCCGCCTGGCGGATCAGACCGAAGTCGCGACACTCGATATCGAGCGCATCGTCAGCGAAATGCAAAGCTCGGTCAGCAGCGGAGTGATGGAGATGGACCGCTTCGACGAGCAGGTCCGCACCGGTGTGCAGGAAACCATGCGCATCAGCACGGAGCTGTCGACCATCATCGGCGGTGTCGAGGGGCTAGGCCCGCGTTTTGAACAGGCGCAGCAGAGCATGCAGGCACAGGTGGTCGGCGCCGGGCAGATCAACGACGCGATGATGCAACTGCGCGAGGTCGCTGTAGGCTCCGGTGAGTCCTCCGAGCGCCTTTACGCCGCTTCTGCACAACTGCTGCGCGCGATCGACGAACTGCAGAACGAAGTCGGACGCTTCAGCACATCGCCTAGTCGATGAGGTAGTACTCGAGCGTCGAGACGACCCGCACTTTCTTGATATGCGGGTTGTTGCTGTCGCGATCCTCGATCATGAACTGACCCTGGCGCGCGGCGCGCAGCTTGCCGAGCTGACTTTCCGAGTCGGCTGCAAACTTCGCCGCCACTTCCCGACCATTACGTGTCGCTTCCTCGATCATTTCTGGCTTGATCGCGTTGAGCCCGCCAAACAGGTACTGGGTGCGAAACTCGAAGTTCTCCTGGTTCAGCACCACGCCGGCCTTGCCGAGCTCTAGGAGATCGCTGCCCGCGTCGCGCACCGCGTCGATCTTGTTGGTAAACACGGTGACGACCTGCGATACCGAGTAGCGAAAGCGCACGTTGCTGTCACCGTAAGGCTGGGCCAGCCGGTCGAGCACGCTGGGCGCACTGACGCTGATTTCTTCGCTGGCGAACCCCCGCGCTTCAAGAAAGGCGAAGACCGCTTTGCGCTGCGACTCGATAGCGGCGACCAGCGCGTCGAGATCATCGCCAGCCACCACAAACTGGAGTGGCCAGATCGCCGTATCCGCGGTGACCTCGCGTTCCGCGAGCCCCTTTACCTCGACGCTGCGATCAAGCTTGCGCGCATCCACGAAACCCTTGCCGATACCGGCGCCTGCCGTGGCAAGACCCACGGCAATGAGCGCACCGAGCCATATGTTCGCCGAGTTGTTCATGTGCTGTTCTCTGTGGTTCTTTCTTTCGATGTCGGGGCTTGCTGCAGCGGTCCCGATCTTAGCGCGGGCAGTCCGGACGGCGCCCCGCAGACCGCGCGCTTTCTGCGCGTCGAAGCGCCGCCGGCATGCGTGCTTCGAGCTCGGCAATGCGTGCGCTGCTCGAAGGATGGGTCGACAGAAAATCGGGCGGTCGCTCTCCACCCACACGGCTCATGCTACGCCAGAGCGTGACGCTTGCGCGCGGGTCGAAGCCCGCATTCGCCATGTAATCAAGGCCCAGCAGGTCGGCCTCGGTCTCCTGCGCCCTGCCAAAGGGAAGAATCAGCCCCACCTGCGCGCCAAGACCCAACAGGCCAAAGAGCTCCTGCTGCGCGGGCGAACCCGTTCCCGTCGCGATCTGCACCACCTGCAACCCGGAACTGGCCAGGCTCTGGGTCGACACACGTTCATTGGCATGTCGCGCCGTCACGTGGGCGATCTCGTGACCGATGACAGCGGCAAGCTGATCGGCGTCTGTCGCTACCCCCAGCAGTCCGCGGTAGACGCCGATTTTGCGACCGGGCAGAGCGAACGCGTTGACCGCCGGGTCGTCGAATACACGCACCTCCCACTGCGCCGGATCACCACCCGGCAGCGCGCGAATGACATGTGCCGCCACGCATTCCACATGCCGGCTTTTGGCACCCTGACGAAGGACGGGGGTCTGCGCCTGCATTTCTGCAAAAGCGGCCGCGCCCATCCGCGCCATATCCGCTTCCGGATAGAGGATGAGCTGACCGCGACCCAGGGGAGAGCTGGAGCAGGCGGCGAGCAGGGCCAGCGCCGCGAGCGCCAGGCGTCGCGACACGCGACGCCGGATGGTCACACGAAACGCGGGTAATCGGGCGTCCACATCGCGTCCTGGGCTGCTGCCAGGAAGTCCGCGGGTGCCGGCACCGTGGCGAGCCCCTCGCGATGCGCCTGGGCGGCGACCGCCGCCGCGCCATGGGCAGTGATCTCTCGCAACCGCGAGATGTCCGGGTACAGCAGGCCGCGCTCGAGCTCGTCATTGGTGACCTGCGCAGCCAGACTCGACGCAGAAGCCGAAATCATGTCATCCGACACCTGACGCGCCCCTGCGAGGAGCGCACCCAGGCCGATGGCCGGGAACACGAACACGTTGTTGCCCTGCCCCACATGAATGGTGCGGCCGGCATAGCGCACCGGCAGGAACGGGCTGCCCGTGGCCACAAGCCCGCGCCCATCCGTCCAGCGGATGAGGTCATCAGGATGCGCTTCGCAATTCGAGGTCGGATTGGAGAGCGGGAAGATCACCGGCTCCGCGCACTGGGAGGCCATGGACCGTATGAGACTTTCCCCGAACGCGCCCGGCTGTCCGCTGGTGCCAATCAGCACGGTCGGCGCGAAACGCGCCACCACCGCCTCGAGCGATCGGTCGTCATCAAGCCCGGCCGCGGTCGCCGCCTCCGGCGACCAGGCGAGCTCGCGCTTGTAGCTGTCTGCATAACTGCGGTCGTTAACAAGCAGCCCGGTGCTGTCGAGCAGCGCCATGCAGCGTGCGAGGTCCGCCTCGGCCACGCCCTCTTCGCGCAGCGCCGCCTTGATCTGACGCGCGATGCCAAGCCCGGCCGCGCCCGCTCCGTGAATGATGATGCGCTGGTCCGACAACCGCTCGCCCTTGCGCCGCAGCGCGGAAAAGACGCCCGCCAGCGTGACCGCGCCGGTTCCCTGAATATCGTCGTTGAACGACAGGAAGCGATGGCGGTAGCGCTCGAGCACCTGCAGCGCGTTGTCCTTGCGGAAGTCTTCCCATTGCAGCAGGCCCTGCGGAAAGAGCTCAGCAAAGGCGACCGTGAATTCCTCGACCAGGTCGTCGTAAGCGCTGCCGGTCAACCGCTCCCGGGGCCAGCCCAGGTAGAGATCATTCTGTAGCAGCTCGCGATTGTTGGTGCCGACGTCGAGGCTGACGGGCAGGGTTTCCGACGGGTCGATACCGGCAGCGGCGGTGTAGAGCGCGAGCTTGCCGACCGAGATTGCCATGCCGCCGGCGCCCTGGTCGCCGATGCCGAGAATGGACTCGTTGTCAGTGACCACCGACAGCCGGATATTACGACCATCGGCTGCGCGTTCGAGGATTTGGCGCACGCGTCCGCGGTCGCCCGGCGTAATCCAGACGCCGCGCCCGCGCTGAAATACTTCGCTGAACTTCTGGCAGGCGAGCCCCACCGTGGGCGTATAGACAATGGGCATGAACTCGGCCAGATGATCCATGAGCAGGCGGTAGTAGAGGTGCTCATTGCGATCCTGAAGACCCGCCAGCTCGCGATAGCGCGCAAGCGGATCGGTCACCGCGCTCAGGCGCTGGTAGAAGCGAACAACCTGCTGCTCCTGGGTGTTGAAGGTCGGGGGTAGCAGGCCATGAAGCTGCAGCAGATCGCGCTCAGCCTCGGTAAAGGCGCTGCCCTTGTAGAGCAGCGGGTCGCGCAGAAGCGCATGTCCGCGCAGCTGCGTGTGAATGATCCTTGCCGTCACGATGGTTTGTCTTCCTCAGTAGCCGATTGCACCGCGCCGCTGGCGGCGAGGGCGTGAATTTCGTTCGGGGCGTACCCCGCCGCAGCGAGCACCGCCGTGGTGTGCTGACCCAGCCGGGGAGCGGGTCCGCGCGGGCCGACATCTGCGTCGCGAAAGCGCATGGGAATGCGCACGCTGCGGTAGGTGCCGAGGGTCTCGTGCGCGATCTCGGGAAACATCTCAATAGCCGCTGCCTGACGATCAGCAGCGACTTCTTCGAGGGTGAGCACCGGGCCCCAGATGAGCCCCGCGCGATCAAAAATCTCGCCCCACTCATCGCGACTGCGCGCCGCAAGAATACCGTCGATGGCATCGACCAGCTCGCGCATGTGGCGATAGCGGCTGCTGGCATCCTTGAAGCGGGGGTCAGCAAGCCAGTCCGGACGATCCAGCGCAGCACAAAGCTTGTCCCACGCGCTGCCACCCATGGTATTCAGTACCACCCACTTGCCGTCGCCGCAGGGATACCGATTGGCCGCGGGCGCGAGCTGCTCATGTCGCGCGCGCCGCCGTACGGGAGCCTGATCCACTGCGGTCACGCCGAAGTCAGAGGCCTGCGTCCAGATGGCGGTTTCATACAGCGAGGTCTCGACCACCTGACCCTGGCCGGTACGTTCCGCCAGCCGAAGGGCGGCGAGCACCGCGCCGACGAGGGCGAGACCGGTGGTGTGATCACCCTGCGCTGGTCGCGCCATGGGCACGGCGCCATGATCGCCCTCGCGCATGGCGTCATAGAGACCAGAGCGGCCGAAGAACGCGGTGACGTCATAACCCGGCCGGCCGGCATCGGGGCCCCCGGTTCCGTAACCCGTGAGCGTCGCATGAACGAGCTGCGGATTGATGGCCATAAGCGTTTCCGGATCGAGCCCGAACTTCGCCTGACGCTGTGGCAGGAGATTGCACAGGAACACCTGCGCGCCTGCGACCAGACGCTGCACGACTTTCGCGCCCGCCTCGGTATCGAGCGCAACCGCGATGGATTCCTTGCCACGATTGTCGACATCGAAGCCGAAATCGTACCCCTTGAGCGGGCCTTCGATTTTCGCCGGTCGACCAATACCCCGCATCGGGTCGCCGCCGAGCGGCTCCACCTTGACCACGCGCGCGCCCAGGTCCGCAAGGATAGCCGCCGCGCTGGGGGCGGCCATGTAGTTGTCCACCTCGATCACGGTCACGCCGGCAAGCGGTGCATTCACGAGATCCCCTCCCGCGAGCCGGCGTTGCGCCGACCCGGACTCAACTGTCAAAGAAGCGGGATTGTAGAGGTGAGTGCGTGCACGGTCACCTCCGGCGGGCAGTTCAGACGCGCCTCGACCACGGACGCCCCTGCTCCCGGAGAGGTATACCCCTTCAGCAGGCCATACTGCCAGGCGCCGCGTCCGAGCCGGCGCGGAATACGCGCCTCGAGAATCAGCGGCACTTCGCCCGGAAGACAGATCTGACCGCCATGGGTATGCCCGCACAGCATCAGATCAACGCCGGCGTGGGCTGCCTGACGATAGATCTCGGGGCTGTGGGACAACAGGATGAGGGGCAGATCGCCGTCCGCACCCGTCAGCGCCTTCTCGACATTACCAAGCCCGAAGTAGTGCACATCATCGATGCCGGCCAGAATGAAGCGGTCACCCCCGTGCTGCACACACACGTGCTCGTTCATCAGCACGCGCACGCCCATTCCCTCGAGCGCGGGCAAGAGCGCCACCGGATCATGGTTGCCGAGCACTGCATAGACCGGCTCCGCAAGGCAGGCACGCAGCCGCTCGAGATTCCGGATCGCGCGACTGGGGTCGCCATGGGTTTCGAACCGGTAATCGCCGGTCAGCACGCAAAGATCATGTTCCAGTGGTTGCACGGCCTGAATGATGGCCTCGACCAGAGGCTCGCTGGCATCGATATGCAGGTCGGACAGATGGAGGATGCGCAATCCCTCGAGGCCGGCGGGCAGACCCGGCAGCGCGATACGGTTCTGCACCACACGAATATCGCGCGTATTACGCTGCGCGCGACCCCAGAGGCCGGTGAGCTTCAGCACCCACGGGATGAAGCGCTGCATCGCGTACCAGTTCTCCGGATGAAAGAACTTGCGCGCACTGGTCCCCGATCCGCGAAACAGGTCGTCCTCGTGTTCCCGTTCGAGACCCAGCCGCTGGCGCGCGTGTACCGCGCCCAGCCGGGCTTCGAGCCATTGCTTTAGTTCGGCGTCAGTCACCGCATCAATCCACAAGCGCCTGATACACGAGTGTCTTCAGCTGCCGCCGGATCGGATAGGCGGAAGACGGCAGCAGCTGCGTCATGAACACGACCACCAGGTCCTCACGCGGGTCAACGAAAAAGTAGGTGCTCGCGGCGCCACCCCACGCGAACTCCCCCGGCGAGTCGAGCACGTTCGCGGCAACGGGATCCAATACCACGGAAAACCCGAGCCCGAAGCCAATACCCTCAAACGGCGTCTCGGCAAATGCCGCCTGACCCATGGCCGCCAGATCACAATTGCCCGGCAGGTGGTTGCTGGTCATGTAGGCGAGCGTCTTGCGCCCAAGTATACGGACACCATCAAGGGCGCCCTCGCCCAGCAACATGCGGGCAAACCGGTGATAGTCATCGATGGTCGACACCATGCCGCCGCCTCCGGAGAGAAACGACGGTCGCGAGAGATAGCTGCTGGTGGCCGGATCATCCTGCAGACGCAGCGTATTCCCGGCCGCGCGCTCATAACAGGCGGCAAAACGTTCCGCGGCGCCGGCAGGCACTGCGAACGCGCTGTCGACCATGCCAAGAGGTGCGGTAATGGTGGTGCGGATGTAATCGTCCAGATCCTGATCGGCGAACAGTTCGACCAGATAGCCGAGCACATCGGTCGCTACGCTGTAGTTCCAGCGGGTACCGGGCGAGAACTGCAGCGGCAGCTCAGCCAGCGCGTCGATCATGTCAGCGAGCGTCTGCCGCGGTGCCAACAGACCAATCCCTCGCGCCCGGTACATCGCGTCCACCGGATGCGCGTGGAGAAAGCCGTAGGTGAGCCCCGAGGTATGGGTAAACAGATCCTTGATGAGCATCGGCCGATCCGGCGCACACACGCTGAAGGATTCCGCGTCGCCGCCCGCAAACACGCGCAAGTCGCGCCATGCGGGAATGTAGCGCGCCACAGGATCATCGAGCTGGAACAGCCCCTGCTCATACAGGGTCATGAGCGCCACGCTGGTCACGGGCTTGGTCATGGAATAAATGCGAAACAGCGTGTCACGCGTCAGCGGCCGCGCGCGGGCAAGGTCGCGCTGACCGCCCGCGCCAAACCAGGCCTCGGTGCCATGACGCGACACCAGACAAGCGTACCCCGGCAGGCGCCCTTCGCTCACATAGCGATCAAGGTGGCGTCCCAGACGCTCCAGACGTTCAACGCTCATGCCATGCGGCGCGTGGGCACTCATCAGAGCTCTTCCGTTACTCCGTTGCGGTCGGATGCGTGGGCGCCCCGTTCACTGGTGCCCCGCGTTCATAGACTATCGCGCCATTGAACAGGGTGAGCGTCACCGGCACCGCGCCGATCTCACGCGCGGGCACGGCGAACAGGTCGCGCTCGAGCACGACGAGGTCGGCGGCTTTGCCGGGCTCGAGACTACCGGTCAGACCTTCCTGATGCATGAGTCGCGCGCCGTGACGCGTGAAGCCCAGCAGCGCCGCACGCAGCGAGATCCGTTCCGCCTCATTCAGCACCTGGTCTTCCGCATCCTCCAGCGGGTTCTGACGCGTGACCGCGGTTTCGATGGCAAGCAGCGGATTCATGGACGAAACAAACCAGTCGCTGCCGAATACCAGCGTTCCCCCGGCCGCCTCGATCGACCGCAGCGGATACATGCGCGCAACCCGCTCCGCACCCACCACGGGCAGGTTCACATCACGAATGTACTTGTCCGGGAACGCCCACAGCGCCTGAAAGTTCGCGGCCACATCCAATGCGCCGAAGCGTGCGTAATCATCCGGGTGCACGAGCTGCAGATGCGAGATGTGATGCCGGTTGCCGCGATCGCCGTGCGCCAGGCGCGCGGCCTCGAGCGCATCGAGACCCTCGCGCGCCGCGGCGTCCCCAATGGCGTGCATGTGAATCTGCAGGCCCGCAGCGTCAAGCCCAACGACCAGCGCCTCGAGCTCCGGAAATGGTCGCAGAAGGGCGCCACGCGCGCCGTCCCGACCAAGATAGGGCTGAAGCAGCGCCGCGGTCTCACCCTCGAGAACACCGTCGAGGAAGATCTTTGCCGCATCGGCCCGCACGAGCGCCGCCGATCCGCGGCTCGACGGGTCGGCCAGGGCAAGCGCGCCCTCGAGCCCACCCTCGGTGCTGACGCTCGCCACGATGCGCGCGGTCAGTCGTCCGTTTGCCTCAAGGGCACGCCAGGTCGCGAGGAGCGGCGCATCTACCGAAGCATCGATGATGGATGTAATGCCGAACGCGTTCGCAACGCCGAGCCCGGCGAGCGCGGCCGCCTCAAGTTCCGCGGGAGTCGTGGGCGGAAGCACCGCCTCCACCAGCGCCTGCGCCGATTCCCGCAGCGTGCCAAGCGGCTCCCCCCCCGCCC
>DMUF01000208.1:20480-29070 GCA_003476445.1 Gammaproteobacteria bacterium
CCCGCAGCGTGCCAAGCGGCTCGCCCGCCGCATCACGCTCGATGATGCCGAGCGGCGGGTTTGGGGTGTCTGCCGTAATGCCTGCGGCCGACAGCGCCATGCTGTTCACCCACGCGCTGTGACCGTCCGCACCGCGCAGGAAGACGGGACGATCCGGTGCCACCGCGTCGAGCAGCGCCTTGTCAGCTCGGGCCTCCGGAAACAGCGAAAGGTCCCAGCCACCCCCCTGCAGCCAGGCGCCGGGCGGCAGCGCAGCAGCGCAGCGCGCAACCGCCGCGACAATCGCGTCAACGCTCTCGTGGGGCGCAAGGTCACAGCGCCGGCGCTGGAGCCCGCCGCCAATGGGATGGGCGTGGGCGTCGTGGAACCCGGGCAGCACCATCTGGCCACCAAGATCGCGTACCGGCCCCGAATAGGCTGCGGTGATCACGGCATCGCTGCCGGTTGCCAGAATGCGACCATCACGAAGGGCGATGGCAGTCGCCCGGCTGTCGGCATCATCCAGGGTGTAAATGGCTGCGTTGACGAGCACCAGGTCCGCCGGCTCAGCTTTCTCGCAACCTGCAAGGCTCAGAGTCAATGCGGCGAGAGCCAGCGCAGTGGTCACGGCGCGGGCGCGGATTCCGCATAGCAGGCTACCCCCGCACAGGATGAGCGGGCGGGTGAGAGACTCCTGCAGCGATGGACTTGCGGCAGCCACCATCCTTCCTCACAGCCGGTCGAGGAGCGAATAGTAGAGCATGCCGGCAACCAGTGCGGGCCAGCGCAAAAGGGTGCCACCGGGAAACCGCACGTGCGGCAGTCGCGCCAGCAGATCGAACCGCTCCGCATCACCCATAATCGCTTCTGCGACCAGCTTGCCGCCCATATTGGCCATGGCAATGCCGTGCCCGGAGTAACCCTGCGCCCACCAGACGCCGTGCCCCTTGCGCCCGAAATGCGGCATGCGCCGCAGGGTGATGGCGAGCGTGCCGCCCCAGGCGTGGTCAATGGTCACCTGCCCGAGGCTGGGATAAATCTCCAGCATCCGCCGCCGCACGAACGCCTTCAGATCATGCGGGAAGCGGGTGGTGTAATTCTCCCCACCGCCAAAGATCAGCCGCCGGTCGGGCGAGAGGTGGAAGTAGTTCACGACAAAGCGCGAGTCCACGACCGCCACGTTGTCCCGGTTGATGCGGCGCGCGAGCGCAGGATCGAGCGGAGCGGTGGCCAGGATGAAGTTGTTGATGGGCATCTGCCAGGGCGCGAGCGTCGGCTCGAGATGCCCGAGATAGCCGTTGCAGGCCAGAACGAGATAGTCGGCACGAACAGAGCCGGCCGCCGTGCGCACCACGACCGGCTCCCCCGCGCGTGTGCCGCCCTGGTAGCTCACCACCGCGGACCGCTCATAGATCACCGCGCCATGGCTCTCCGCCGCCCGGGCCAGCCCGAGGGACAGGTTGAGCGGATGCAGGTGTCCCGCGCCCGTGTCGAGATAACCACCGTGGTAGGCCTCGGTGCCCAGCATGGCCACCATCTCATCGCGCCCAACGGCGCGGATACGGTCATAGCCATAGTCACGCGCCAGCCGGCCCGCGTACGCATTCCAGGCATCGAGATATCGCGGTCGGTGGGCCGCATGCAGTTCGCCATCCACCAGATCGCAGTCGATGTCGTAGCGGCGCACGCGCTCGCGCACCAGCGCATTGGCTTCGAGCGCAAGATTCCAGAGGCCCCGCGCCCACTCGTGTCCCAGCCAGCCTTCAAGTTCGTCCTGATCGCGGCGCTGACCCATACCCAGCACGCCGCCATTGCGTCCGGACGCCCCGGCTCCGGCGCGCCAGGCTTCGAGCACGACCACGCGGTAGCCACGCGCTGCCAGCTCAAGCGCTGCCGAAAGACCGGTGTAACCCGCGCCGACCACACAAACGTCCGCGCGTATGTCACCCGTCAGGGATTCACGCTCGACAAGGCCGCGGGCGGTGGCGAAGTACCAGGAGTCCTCAAGCCCGCGATCGGGCCGAGGACTCCGGTGACGGAGATTGCGGAAGAAGTTCAGCGGATCACTCGAAGGTCCAGTTGATGCTCACACCCACCGTGCGCGGACGGCTTGGTCCAAAGTAGTGCGCCGGCAGGATACCGCCGAGCGGCACGGCGGCGTCCCAGTACTCCTCGTCGGTGAGGTTTTCCACGTAGGCGAGCACTTCCCAGCCCGACGCGGCGCGGAACCCCGCGCGCAGCGCAGATTCTGACCAGGCGTCCAGTTCACCTGCGGGGTCCTGCTCCAGACCACCACCGGTCTCTGACTGTCCGAAGAGTTCGTAACGCGCCACCCAGTCACCGCTCGCGACGGGATACCGCCCCTGCAGCACGGCGGAGTAGGAGAACTCGGGCAGCTCGGGCAAACCGTTGCCCTCGCAGCCGTTCACATCCTCGAGATTGCACGCGGCCTGGACGTCGTTTGCCTCGGTGTCTGCCCATGCGCCGGCCAGATACAGATCGAGATAATCGTTCAGGATGATGTTGACCGAGCCCTCGATGCCGCGGCCATCCACGTCACCGATGTTGTCCACCAGGATGCCACCGCCATTGCCTTGCACCACCGTCTGCAGATCGGTGTAGTTGTAGAAATACGCAGCGATTTCGGTCTGAGCGCGGCCGTCGAGGAAGCGACCTTTGTGACCCACCTCGTAGGACAGCACTTCTTCAGGATCGAAGTCGTCAGGTCGCGCGTCTTCGCGGTTAAGACCGGTGAGGCCGAATCCAAGGTCCGGGAACACCGCGAAACTGCCATAACCGCCCGACTTGTAGCCGCGCGTGACGCTGCCGTAGAACATGGAGGCGTCATCCGGTTGCCAGCGCACAAGGAGCCGCGGCGAAAGATCGTTCCACTCCTTGTTGTCCTGCAGATAGCCGTCCGTGGTGAACCCCATTGCCCAGAACGGGCCGAGCTCGCTCTCCACCTCATATGCCTGCAGGCGAAAATCCTTTTTGTCGTTGGTATAGCGCAGCCCAAGACTCGCATCCACGGTGTCCGTGAACGCGTATGTCAGATCCACATAGGCTGCCCAGCCCTCGAACCGGCCACGCACGCGGTTGCTTTCCAGCAGCGTTCCCGTGGGCGTATAGGCGAAACCGTCGAACTCCTCGGCACAGGTGACCCCGAAGTAGTAGATGCACATGACATCCTCGTCCGCCGCCTGCCGGAACGTGGCGTCGAGCGTTTCTCGGTAGAGCGACACGCCGCCGTACCAGGACAGGGGTGAATCGTTCTGGGAGACGAGCCGGAACTCCTGCTCGAAATAATCTCCTTCCTGCTGCTGGGCATAGTCGTTGATGCGCAGCGGGGTACCGTCGAAGTCTTCGGCGTAGTCGTACTCGTGGTCCTTGAAGCCGGTATTCGAGTTGAAGGTCGCCCAGCCGAGATCATGCTCGATCTCGAGACCATAGCTCAGAATGTCCGCGTCATCCGACTCGCCGAGCCCCATGTCGCTATCCGAATCGAGATCGCCGCCAGCAAGGCCGGCGCCAAGCTCTTCTGGAAACAGCTCCTGCAGATTGTCCCAGGCGGCCCCCTTCTCGGTCGCGCGATAGATGGAGCCGGACTGTCGCCGTGTCTCGTACTCGGCGAGGAAGTTCACCTCGGTATTCTCACCTGACCACAGCACCGATGCGCGCGCGCCGCTCTTGTGATGACCGATGAGATCATCCTGCTCAGGATCAAAGGCGTTGCCAACGTAGCCGTCTTCATCGGACTTGTAGCCCGCGAGGCGCACCGCCACCTGATCATTCACCGGCACGTTGATCGCACCTTCCGCCACGCGATGACCGCGCTCGGCGAGATCGAGGTCGAAGTAACCATTCACTACACCGAGCTCAGGGCGACGCGTGTGCACGCTGATCGCGCCTGCGATGGTATTGCGGCCAAAGAGAAAGCTCTGCGGCCCGCGCAGCACTTCGGCACGGTCGAGATCGTAGAGACTCGTCACCACCGCACCGTTGCGGCCCTGATAGAGATTATTCTTGAAGATACCGATCGACGGATCACCGCCCACACCGAAATCGTTGGTCACGATGCCGCGAATATTCAGCGCATCGATAAAGCTGTCCTTCGAATTGCCGGTCAGCCCTGGCGTGAACGACACGAGGTCTTTCACATCGTTGAGATTCACGTCACGCACGAACTCGCCGGTCACCGCCGTCACCGCGATGGGTACCTCCGCCAACGTCTCGGAACGGCGTTGAACCTGAACCACGATCTCCTCGATCGCGCCAGTCTGCGCATGCAGCGGAAGCGGCAGGACGCTCAGCGCAGCGAACGGCGCGAGCGCGACGGCACGCGCAAGCCGGCCTCTGCCTGACAGAGGCAACCCTGAAAGAGACGGCCCTCGCTCAGATAAGGGGGACCCCGGAAGCGCAACAGGGAGAGACTTGAGAGAGCTCGACATCGAGGCGCGGTCCTCCAGGCAGGTAGCGGCAAACAAGCCGGAAAAACGGCGCGATGGAAGCACAGCATTTCCCGCACTGCAACAAGAAATCCCGTCAGACCGGCGTTGACCTGGCGGCACGCGCGCTCAGCAATCCCGCACTCGCAAGCACCGCGCGCATCGGGTCAAGCGCTGCACCAAAAGAGCGCGCGCGGTCCACTGAGCGCACATGCACCGGCTGCCGCACCTGCACCGCGCTCGCGGTCGCAACCGCGCCTGACTGCGCGTGGAAATCGAGACACGCATCGTTCCAGGGCAGATCGAGATACTCGAGCAACCGCCGCGCGGCTATGGCCGGCGCCGCGGTCACCTCTTCATAGGCAAGATCGAAAAAGCGCCCGGGAAACTGCTCGCGCCAATGCGCCATCAACGCGTGGTAACGGACAAAGTGACGCGCCTGCTCAACCTGGTCGTAGCTGTGCGGATACGCATCCGCGAATAACTGCTTGAAGCTCGCGAAGCAGGCATCGAGCGGATCGCGTGTGACATGCACGATGCGCGCGTGGGGCAGCGCGGCGAGAATGTGCGGCACATGCACGAAGTTTCCCGGCAGCTTGTCAATGAACCGCGCGCGCCCACCGCGCACCGGCGCAACCGCCTCAAGATACGCGCGACCAAGCTCGCCCGGTGAGATCGCTGCGGCCATGGTGACAAGCTCAGCGGTGAGCCCTCCGGAAAGACGCGCGGAACGCGCGCGTCCGCCCACCGACCGCGCTCCGGAAGGCGCGGATGCCGAGATCACGCTCGTCGACGAACGGGCGGCAAGCTGTCGCAGCACGCGACCAAAGAACTGCAGTTCACCGGCGGCGTGTACTTCAGGGTGCGCCGCAAGCATGCGCTCGATCAGCGTGGTGCCGGTGCGTGGTTGACCGATGATGAAGATGGGTGACGCATCGACAATTCCGCCGGAGCGCGCGCTCAACCACTGTGCGTCATAGGTCGTGCGCAGCGCCGCGAAGAGTGCTTCCTCCGCTGCTTCGTCGTACGCGAGAGTCGCGCGTCGCGCCGCCGCGCCCTCGCTGTAGGCCGCAAACGCTCCCGGCCAATCGCCAAGGTCCTCGAGGAGCTTGCCCCGCGCATAGGCAAGCGCAGCACGCGCCGTAGTCCCTGGCGGACTTTGTTCGATCAGACTTCCCAGCGTATCCGCATGGGTTCGATCCCGCGCCGGAGCGAGGCCCGCGAGCAGCCAGTGCGCCCGGACATGACCGGGCGCACGCGCGAGCACGTCCTTGAGCTTGTTAATCGCAGCATCGAGCGCGCCGGTCACCAGGTCCGCATTCGCGCCGTTCAACCGATAGTCGATCCGCTCGGGATTGGCTGCGATGGCCCGTTCATGCCAGCCGCGCGCGGCATCGTGATCGCCGCAGAGCGCAAGCGTAGTCCCCACCAGATCTGCCACTGCGGCGCTATCGCCAGCGTGCGCCATCGCGTGCGCAAGGTGCGTGCGCGCTTCGCGAATGCGCCCGGCGCGGGCCTCGAGCCACGCACAGTGTGCCCATGCAGCGCCGTGCTGCGGGCGCAACCGGGTGACGGTGACGAACGCGGCACGGGCGGTGGGCCGATCGCTTAACTCGAGCGCAACCATGCCGACCAGAAAATGGGCTTCCGCCAGGTCCGGCGCGGCATCCAGCACGCGCCGGCAAAGACGACCCGAGCGCTCGAGGTCGCCTGCCTGCAGAGCGCGGTACGCGTCGGCGAGAGCGCCGCGAATCCAGTCAGCGGGCGGTTTGCTCATGCACAGCGCGATAGGCGGCATCGATGGCGCCATTGACGTAGGCGAACGCCTCGGAGTCGGCGTTCGCGATGGAAATGCGACCGATCTGCTGGCGGCCGATCACATGCGGGCCCGCGCCACGACTTGTTGCCGGGGGATCCCACAGATCCGTGTACTCCCACGTATAGCCGTGGGGCCAGCGGTTTACCGTGATGGCAGCGATGTCGCGATCGGGATCAAAGCCATGACTGCCCCACGCGGCGTCCAGTTGCGCCCGCACTGCGGCTTCGTAATCTTCGAACCGCAGCGCAAGCATCGCGTGGCGCCCATTGCGCAAACGCTCCCGCGGATCGGTGCCCGTCTCGCGCGTCGCGCCCGCATGCCAGCAGTCGAGCACGACCGGTTGGTCCGGATTAGCGCTGTAGCGGTAGCCGCCCATGCTCACCGGAAAGTCGAGCCCGAGGCGTGACAGAAAGCCGCCCGGGGCGTGCACCTCGCCAATACCGGAGTCGGCTATGGCGCGCCAATTAAGCAGGCCCACGTTGATCACCGCGAGCGGGATTTTCTCTGGGTACTCGAGCGCTTCCCGCTGCGCGGGTCCGAGCTCCGGACAAAGGTGCGGAATCATGTTATTCCAGCACGCAAGGATGACGTGCTTGGCTTCCACCCGCGCCGCTGTGCCGCCGCGCACATAGACAACCTCGGCACCGGAAGCGGTATTGCGCACGTCGACAGCTGTACTCGCGAGTCGGATCCGCACCTGCTGTTCCGCTCGATCCAGGCGATCATAGCGCGCGCGCGTCAGCACCACGTCTTCCATTGTCTGCCCGGGAATGGCGTCGGGCACAAGCGAACGCACGAGGAGCCGGGCAAGACCCGCATTACCGTCGGGGAAGTGGAAGATGTAAGGCTCTTCGGGATAGAGGCCAGCGCCGAGATCGGTTTCGCCGCTTGCGTCCGTTGCTTCGAACCCGGAGGCTGACCGGTGCCCCGACAGTGCCGCCACACCCTGGGACAACCCGGCACCAAAAACGGGGAAATCGAGCATTTCCCGGAGCGAGAGGGCGTCGGCACCAAACCCCCAGAATGTGCGCGTAAGGTCTCGTAGCACGCGCAAACCATCTTCCGGCATCTCTGTGGCAAGACGCAGGAAATCTTCGAAGGGCAGGCGCTCGGGTTCGTCGAGACGCTCGCGCAGAGCGGGGCTATCGATAAACTGGCCCGCATAGAGACGCTCGAGCGCAGCTCGAGCCTTGGCAGACACCGGATACGCCGCGAGACGCCGACGACGCTCGTCCGCGTTCGCTGCGGTGACCGCATCGCGGACCAGCCGGTTCACACCAAACGTGTCCTTCGCGAACAGCACGCCCTGGTCCAGGTGATGACGCGCCTGGAATCCAGCGTCGAAATAGTCATAGAACCGCTTCACGTCGACGCCCACGGCACGAATAACCTGGCGGGCCACGCGAGAATAGCTCGCCGGCGCGTCGATGCTCTGGCTGCCGCCATACCCGATGAGCGTGCGGCCGTCGATGTCGAACTCATTGCGCTTGGCGTGACCGCCGAAATCGTCGTGGTTATCCAGAATCAGGATGCGGGCTTCTGCACCCATCTGCTGCCGAAAAAGCCACGCCGCCGAGAGCCCGGAGATACCCGCGCCCACCACCACGAGGTCATAGACGGAATCGGTGCGTCCGCGCGGTCGCGGCCAGCGCGCGCCCTCGCGCGCGAGCGCATGCGCCACCTCGAATGCCCCTTCATGGGCGCCGCGAAGCCCGGTGAACGCCGGCGGATAGGGCGCACCCGTCGCGGCGGCAAAGCCCGGCACCGCGTGCGCAGCGATCGGCACGGCCATACCCTGCAAAAACGCGCGCCGGGTAATCGTTCGCACGGTTACGACCCTCGAGTGACGCGCGTAAGCCGCGCGCTCTCGCCTATGATAGCCGAACCCGCGCGAGCGCCGATGCGTACAGTCCGTGAATGCGAGTGAGTCCCCGAACCCTCAAGCAGCAGGCCCTGATGAAGCGTTTCTGCGCATAGAAGGCGTGAGCCGGCAATTCGGCGCGGTGCGCGCGGTTGACCAGGTATCGCTCGATATTCGGGCAGGGGAATTCTTCACTCTGCTCGGCGGCTCCGGATGCGGCAAGACCACCTTGCTGCGCATGATCGCCGGCTTTGAGCAGCCCGACCGCGGGCGCATCACCATCGCCGGTAGCGATATGACCGCGCTGCCGCCGTACCAGCGACCGGTCAACATGATGTTCCAGTCCTACGCGCTGTTCCCGCATCTCAGCGTGTTCGACAACGTGGCGTTTGGTCTGCGCCAGGAGCGGCTGCCGCGCACGGCGATCCGTACCCGGGTGACGGAAGCGCTCACGCAGTTCGAGATCGAGGCGCTCGCGCGGCGGCG
>DMUF01000208.1:29409-48586 GCA_003476445.1 Gammaproteobacteria bacterium
CTTGCCGCGCTGGATCGACGGCTGCGGCAGCGCACCGCGCTCGAGCTGGCAACGATTCAGCGTCAGGTCGGCATTACCTTTGTGATGGTGACCCACGATCAGGAAGAGGCGATGAATCTTTCATCACGCATCGGGGTGATGCGAGACGGGGCGCTGGTGCAGGTCGGCACGCCGTACGACATCTACGAGGAGCCCGTGAACGCGTTTGTCGCAGGCTTCGTAGGAACGGTGAATCTGCTGCCATGCACGATCTCAGCGTCCGGCGGGCTGCTTTGCCCAGCGCTCGGCGCGCCACTTCTGACCGACGACTCGCGCCTCTCCCGGACAGATGCCTCTCACGCCAGAGACCGCGTGGTCGCGATCCGCCCGGAACGGCTGCGCCTGCGTGCACCGTCCGCAGGCATCGAGGCGTCGGGTTCAAGCGACATGACCCCGGACAGTGTGAATCGAGCGACCGGGATACTGCGCGCGGTGGTCTATCTCGGCGCGCAGCTGCTTTGCGAACTCGAGGTGTCGCCAACGCTGACCCTCACCGTCGCGGTGCCCGCCGGCACCTTGCCTGCCGGGCTCGAACGCGGAGCAACCGCCATCGCGGAATGGTCGCCCAAGGATCAGCGGGTGCTGCCGGCATGATGCGCGGCACTCGCATCTTCCTGCTGCCACCGCTGCTGTGGTTCGGCGTGTTTCTGCTCGCACCACTGCTGTTCGTGCTCCGAATTTCGTTCGCGACGGCGCGCGAGGCACAGCCGCCGTACAGTCCACTGCTCGAAGCCGACTCTGACGGCGGGATAACGTTCCTTGCCCACCTCGACAACTACCGATTCATCCTGTCCGACTCGCTGTACGCCGACGCCTATCTCAGTTCGCTCGCGACCGCACTGTTCGCAACGCTCTGGTGCCTGCTCATCGCCTGGCCCATCGCGCTTGCCATCGCCCGCGCGCGCGGGCGTGCGCAGGCAGCGCTCCTCATTCTGGTGATACTCCCGTTCTGGACCTCGTTCCTACTGCGCGTCTACGCGTGGAAGGTGCTGCTGCAGGGCAACGGGGTGGTGAACGCGATACTGCTGCAGCTCGGCATCATCGATACGCCGCTCGCGCTGCTCTACTCGCCCTTTGCCGTGCAGATCGGGATCGTCTACGCCTATCTGCCCTTCATGGTGCTGCCGCTCTACGCCGCGCTCGCGCGCCAGGATCCGGCGCTCGCGGAAGCCGCCCTTGATCTGGGGTGCCCGCCCTGGCGTGTGTTCCTGACCGTCACGCTGCCGTTGGCTGCTCCGGGGATGGTGGCCGGAAGCCTGCTGGTCTTCGTGCCCGCCGTCGGTGAGTTTGTCATACCGGAGCTTCTTGGAGGGGCCAATTCGCTGATGATCGGGCGGGTCCTCTGGACCGAGTTCTTCGGCAATCGCGACTGGCCGGTCGCAGCGGCGCTTGCGATCACCATGCTGCTGATCGTGGTCGTCCCCGTAGCGCTTCTGCAATCCCGCGCCGGGAACATGCAGAGCGGCAATTCCGCAGGCACGTCACGGTGAAGCGCCATGTCACGCTGCTGACGCTCGCCGGACTTGGCTACGCATTCCTTTACCTGCCCATCGCCACGCTGATCGTCTACTCGTTCAACGCCAGTGATCGTGTGATGGTGTGGGACGGTTGGTCGCTGCGTTGGTACAGCGCGCTGTTGCAGGATGCCAGCCTCCTTCGAGCCGCCGCCTTGACGCTGCAGGTGGCAACGGTGAACGCTTTCGGCGCCACGTTTCTCGGGCTGCTCGGCGGCTACGTGCTGGCGCGGCACGGCCGCTTCCGCGGTCGCGGAGTGTTCGCCGGCATGTTAGCGGCGCCGCTGATAGTTCCCGAAGTTGTCACCGGACTCTCGCTGCTCGTGCTGTTTGTAACCCTGCAGGACAGCCTTGGCTGGCCGATGGCGCGGGGTGCCACCACGATCACGCTCGCACACATGACTTTCAGCAGCGCCTACGTGGCCGTGGTCGTGCAGGCACGGCTCGCCCAGCTCGATGGCGCGCTGGAAGAAGCAGCCCTCGATCTTGGGGCAACCCCAGTGCGGGCATTCCTGTCAGTTACCGTGCCGCTCCTCGCGCCCGCGCTCATCGCCGGATGGCTGCTGGCTTTCAGCCTCTCGATCGATGATCTGGTGATTGCGAGCTTTGTCTCCGGACCCGCCGCGACGACACTGCCCATGCTGGTCTTCTCTGAAGTGCGGCTCGGGCTCTCACCCGAGATCAACGCGCTCGCCACGCTGATGATTCTGGCCGTTGCCGCGCTGGGAACGGTCGCTCTGCTACTGCTCGGGCGCGGTCGCACGGACCGCTGAGCCGCGGCTCTCGCCCCACACAAACGCTTGGCGCGCGGCGCTACGCGTTGCCCGTCTGGGTTCGTAGACGTCATCCAATGTTCATTTCGCGGTCACCCGAGCTTCACACTCGCGCTCTGGAATGGGTGTGCTGGAACCCCTGTCGGGGCGCCATCCGCCATCCATTCGGGAGCAAACAGGATGCTAGACACAGATGACATCGGCTCGAACAATTCGAGCAACGCGCACATCGAAGATCTTATTGCCACACGCATCTCGCGCCGTAATCTGCTCACCGGTGCGGCCGCGCTGGCTGCGGCTGGTCTTGTCCCTGGCGCACTGCTGAGCAGCGCTCCCGCGGCAGCGAACTCATCACGGGTGCGCAAACTGCGCTTCGAGGCGGTTCCCACCAGCACCGCCGACACCTTCGTGGTGCCGAAGGGTTATCGCACGCAGGTGATCGCTCCCTGGGGAACACCGCTTATCGCAGGAGCGCCCGCGTTCGCGGAGGACGCCTCGAACACGGCGGCCGACCAAGCCCTTCAGGTCGGGTTCAACCACGACGGCTTGCACTACTTCCCTCTGAAGCCCTTTGGCAATACGCGGGGCCTGCTCGTCATGAATCACGAGTACACCGACGCAAGCCAGATCTACACGGCGGCACAGGGCAGCACGATCACCAACGATGCGGCCGGACGCGAGAAGGTGGCTAAGGCGCTCGCCGGGCACGGCGTGAGCGTGATCGCCATTCATCGCAACCGCTCCGGCAGCTGGGAAGTCGTCACCGATCCGCGTAACCGCCGCGTCACCGGTACCACGCCGATGGCTTTTTCGGGCCCGGTAACCATGAGCCATCCGCTCATGCAGTCGACCATCACGCCCCAGCCGCGCGGCACTTTGAACAACTGCGCCCACGGGGTCACGCCGTGGGGCACGTATCTCGCCTGCGAGGAGAACTGGAACGGCTACTTCGGTACCGCTGAGGCTAGCTGGACCGCCACGGCCCTGGAGCAGCGCTACGGCATCACCAGGGCCGGCTTTGGCTACAACTGGCATGTCGCCGAACCCCGCTTCGACCTCAACGTGAACCGCAACGAGCTCAACCACTTCGGCTGGGTGGTGGAAATCGACCCCGCCAAGCCCGAGTCGACGCCGGTCAAGCGCAGCGCGCTGGGTCGTATCAAGCACGAGGGAGCGACCTGCACGGAGCGGAACGGGCGGGTAGTGGTCTACAGCGGCGACGACGAGAACGGCGACTACCTCTACAAGTTTGTCAGCAGCGCTCCGTGGCGGCGCCTGCGCGCTCAGGGTCGTAGCCCGCTCGATCACGGCACACTCTATGTCGCTCGCTTCGACGCCGATGGCACCGGTGCATGGCTGCCGCTGGTCCATGGCCAAGGACCGCTCACCACAGCTAACAACTGGGTGGATCAGGCTGATGTTCTCATTCGTACCCGCCTGGCTGCAGACGCGGTTGGCGCGACCAAGCTGCATCGGCCTGAATGGGTTGCCGTGCATCCGAAGACCGGAGACGTGTACGTCACGCTGACCAACGGCTCGGGCAACAACGCGGCGGTCAACAGCGGTCGCGACCCGAACCCGTACGGACACATCGTGCGGTTCAGCGAGTCTGAAACGGACGACACGTCGTTTCAGTGGGATATCTTCATCGTGGCGGGCGATCCCCAGTATGACTCGGTGAACGTGCCCGCAGACCAGCCGGTCTTCGGCTCGCCCGATGGCCTCTGGATCGACGACCGCGGCATCGTCTGGATTCAGACCGATATCTCCAACTCGTCGCAGAACCGGGCGGATCGGGGCTACGACCGCATCGGCAACAACCAGATGCTGGCGGCTGACCCGGAGAGCGGCGAGATCAAGCGCTTCCTCACCGGACCGCGCGGTTGCGAGATTACCGGGGTGATCATGACACCCGATCGACGCACCATGTTCGTCAACGTGCAGCACCCGGGCGAGTCGACCACGTTCTGGAACAACCAGTTCGGTGCGCCGACGGTCGCCAACCCGGCGACGGTGAGCAGCTGGCCGTTTGGCGGCGGCAAGCGTCCGCGTCCCGCAACGGTTGTCATCACCCGCATTGACGGCGGCGAGATCGGCCGCTGAAAGCTGTCAGCGGCGGCGCGCCTCGGCGCGTGCCGCCGCTGCCTCACCAAAGGCTCCAAACAGGGCGACCGACACAGGTTGCTCCCGCCAGCGCCACTCGGGGTGCCACTGGACGCCGAACGCGAACGCGGCGGCATCGCGAACCTGCACCGCCTCGATCACGCCATCCGGCGCCGTCGCCTCAACCGCAAGCCTGGATGCAAGATCGCGAACACCCTGCCCATGCAGCGAGTTCACGGCGAAGCTTCGCGCACCCGCCAGCCGTTCGAGAAGGCTGCCCGCGCGAACCTCCACGGCGTGAGCCAGCGCATATTGCGCCTCCCGCGGCGACTCTGGATCTTCGCGGTGATCGTCATAGCCCGCGACCTCATGCAGCGCCGTATGCAGGGTCCCGCCCAGCGCAACATTGAGCTCCTGCATGCCGCGACACACGGCGAAGAGCGGAATGGCCATCGCAAGCGCTTCTTCGATCAGCGCAAAGGTGAGCTCGTCGCGCTGGACGTCGGGTGCGTGAGGCTCGGGATCCTCCACGCCATAGCGTGCGGGATGCACATTGCTCGCGCTGCCCGGCAAGAAGACGCCGTCCACGCCTTCGAGCAAACGACGCAGATCGACGTGCCCCGAGAGCGACTCAAGGTCGAGCCCCGCCCCAAACGCAGGTACCAGAAGCGGCCACGCGGAGGCGCCGTGCGCCACCGCATCGATGTATTTCTCGCCCACGCAATGGTAATGCCCGGGTCCGATCGCCTTCACATCACAGGGCAGCAGTATGGTTGGGCGGGTCACGCGTGACGCTCTCGGTCGGTCACGGCGGCAGCGGACGGTCGGCCTTCACCGCGGTCCAGAGCCGATTACGCAGCCGAACATACTCAGCACTCTGGTGAGCGTGAAGGAAGAGTCGCTCGCGCACGGTCGCGTCCGGGTAGACATCGCCATTCCCACGAATCGCCGGGTCGACCAGCGCTTCTGCGGCGCGATTGCCGCTCGGGTAGTAAGTCGCATTGGTGAACGCCGCCGCGACCTCGGGTCGCAACAAGTGATCCATGAGTGCGTAGGCGGCGTCGACATTGGGAGCATCGCTCGGCATTGCCACCAGATCGAACCAGAGGATGCTGCCTTCGCGCGGTACCACATAACGGACCGTCACGCCGTCGCGCGCGTCGGCAATAGCCTGGTAGACATCGCCGGACCAGCCAAGCGCCACGCAGATTTCACCGTTCGCGAGGTCATCGATGTATTGCCCGGAGTCAAAATACCGCACATAGGGTCGAATCTCGGCAATGAGCGCCATGGCACGACGCAGCGCTGCCGGATCGGTCGAAGCAGGATCGAGACCGAGATAGTTGAGCGCGATCTCCGCCATCTCGTCGCCGGCATCAACAATGGCAATGCCGCACGACTGGAGCGCGCGCGCGTTAGCCGGATCGAATACCAGCGCCCATGAATCGAGGGGCGCATCCGGCAGCAGCCGCGCAATCGCGTCGGGATTGATTCCCATGCCATTCGTGCCCCACGCATACGGGATGGCATAGGCATTGCCGGGATCATCACGCTCGGCAATGCGCGCGAGCAGCTCGGGGTCCAGATTTTCGTACTGCGTAAGCCGCGTTCGGTCGAGCGGCTGGAAGTAGCCCGCCGCGCGCTGGCGATGAAAGAAGTGCCCGGTGGGAACGACGAGATCGTAACCAGAGCGACCGGATACGAGTTTGCTTTCGAGCTCGTCGTTCGACGTGAGCAGGTCATAGTTCACGCGAATGCCGGTCTCGGCGCTGAAACGCTCCAGCACCCGTTCATCGATGTAGTCCGACCAGTTGTAGAAATTGACCTCGCGGACCGGTGGTTCCGGCGTCGCGCCCTCGCCGCAACCCGCGGCGAGGAGCACGAGCCCGATAGCGCTGAGGTCGCGCAGCCGCATCAGGCGACGGCCGCGATGACCCGGATTTCGACGCGGTATGCCGGCGTTGCCAGACGACTTTCCACGCACGCGCGGGGCGGAGTCGCCCCTGCTGGCACCCACTGGTCCCACACCGAGTTCATGGCGGGGAAATCAGCCATGTCGGCAAGCCAGATCGTGGTGCTCAGGATCCGCGTCTTGTCCGAGCCGGCTTCCGCGAGGTACTGGTCGATGCGGTCGAGAATCTGCCGGGTCTGACCCACGGTGTCAGCCGACGGGTCATCGGCAACGATGCCCGCGGTGTAGACCACCCCACCATGAACGGCCACCTGAGAGAGACGCGGCCCTATATGCAGACGCTTGATCGACATGCTGCGCTCCTTGCGCTGGTAAAACCCAAGGAGCGCATGATCCCCGAACGGCGGCAAGGTGCCAATGTCGGCGCGCTTGTCGAACCCGTGCAGCGCGGCCTCAAGCCCCCTGCGGCATCACGCCCAAAGGCCACACCACCTGAGGCGCCGGCGCAGAGCGACGCACCGGTGGCGCCAGCGGCCGCGGATGCGAATGCCGGTCGTTCAAGGCGGTCCACATCCGCAGGGTCGCTTCCGCAACGGGTGTTCCCGGCGCAAAGTGGAGCGGCGCGAGGATTTCCACCGCCGCGGGTCCTGGCGCGACATGCCGCTGCCCCTTCGGTCGCATCGCGCGCAAACCGTCGAGATAAATCGGCAGCACGGGAACACCACATTCCAGCGCCAGTCGCGCGACACCGTGGCGAAAATCTCCGAGCCGCTCGCCGGTGGCGCGAGTCCCTTCGGGGAAGATGGCCAGGCAACAGCCCTGGCGCAGCAACCAGCCCGCATAGTCCAGCGACTTGTAGCCGCCGCCGCGCATAATCGGAAAGTTACCGAGCACCATCGACTGGTACCACGGCTGCAGCTCAAGCTTGGGTTTACCTTTTACGTACCAGCGATCCTGCGCCGCGCCGAAAAAGAGATTGTCCTGCAGCCATTCGGGAAGCGCCTCGTGCAACACGAGGGTGTCCATGTGGCTCTGGTGATTCGCCACGATGATGAAAGGACCTTCGAGGCCGTCCAGATGTTCGAGCCCGTGCACGTGAAGCGGGCGGCAATACTGCTCCACATACCGCGAGTACGCCCGGTGGCGCATGACGCGTCGAACGACACGTGCCCAGGGGGCGATCTGCCAGGGGTGCGGGCCCGCATACTCGGGCGCTGCGGGTTGGGAAGCTACGGTAACTGAGGTATCGGTCGCACCGCTGCCAAGGCTAGCGGCCGTAACGTGCTGCGTATGCATGCTGACCTCCGTTGCTGCTTGATTAGAGGCTGACCAATCGACGCGAGCCGGAGGACGGGCGACGCGCCTGAACGGCGGCCCGGCGACACCGACTCAGGCTGGAAAAAGCAAATCCCATACCAAGAAGGAATCGGACGAAAAAGCGCAGGCTAAGCCGCGGCGACACGGGTCATTCGAGTCAATTGGGAGCGCTTTGGTGCCCGGAGCCGCAGCCCCGGCGCACCATCGCGGGCAAGCGCGCACCGCGGCAGCGCACGGTTACGCGCTCCATGCCCTCAAAGCGCGGCGTCAAAGAGCGGCGTCGAGATCGCGCAGAATTCGGTTGAAACGGCGCTCGATGAACGCGCGACTTTCCCGATGGGGCAGGATGTAGAGCAGGTTGCGCTCGATGCCATCCAGCACCGCCGCGGCCACGCTCTCCACGTCGAGCACCCTGCCCGCAAGATCGGGATTGTCATCGTCCTGCGCGGCCACCGCGGGCGAATCGACCGCGCCGCCGTAACGATCATCGCGATTGCGGTCGGAGTGCCCGATATTGGTGGCGACCCGCATGGGACACAGCACCGAGACACCGATGCCGGCGCTGCGCAGTTCCTTCTGCAGCACTTCCGCCAGTGCGACCACGCCGTACTTCGCAACGCAATAAGGTCCGAGACCGACGTTGGGCACCAGGCCAGCAAACGACGCGGTGAAGAGGAGATGCCCGCCCGACCCGTTCGCAAGCAGGTGCGGCAAAAAAGCCTCCACGCCGTGGACCGGCCCCCACAGGTCGACATCGATGATCCAACGCCAGTCGGAGTGCCGCATTTCGGCGATGGGTCCGCCGACCGCGACACCCGCGTTGTTGAACAGCACGTCCACTCGGCCGAATCGGGTCATCACGTCCCGCGCCAGCGCCTGCATCGCGTCGAAGTCGGTGACGTCGCACACGGCAGGCATCACCTGCGTGGCGCCCTGCGCCCGCAGCGCCTCTGTCGCCCGGTCGAGCGCCTCGCGCTCGCGGTCGACGAGTACTGGTATGGCTCCCCGAGCCGCCATGGCTTTCGCGGTCGCGAGCCCGATTCCGCTCGCGCCCCCCGTAATAACGACCACCCTGCCCGGATATTCCATGCCCGCCCCTCCTCATATGCCCCGCCGCCACTGACCTCACTCTACTCCCGACCCGAGCGACGCGGTAAGGTGGCACGCCCGCTCACGCCGAGGAAAACCGCGATGATCCGACGCCCGCTGCTGCTGCTCGCCAGCCTTCTGCTGGCTATGGGGGCGCATGCCGCAAGCGATCCCTCGACCCTTCGGGCAACCCTGTTCGAAACGACGGATCAGGCCCTCGCCGCCGCCCGCGCCGCACAGGCTGAAGTACTCGCACCAGAGTCTTTCGAGCGCGGCGCCAAGTTCTATGAAAAAGCGGAGAAGACGCTCAACGACGGGGGCAATCTCGAGTCCATCCAGCGCAATCTGACTGGTGCCACCGAATCCTTCGCTCAGTCCACTGTGAGCGCGAGCGGCACCGCGCGCTACTTCGTCGAGCCGCTGCGAGCGCGCCAGCGAGCGCAGTTCTCTGGCGCAAACCGTTTCGCCGAAGAAGAGTGGCAGAACGCTGAGAAATCTCTCGCCAACGCTGCCGCGCGCCTCGAGCGCGCAGGCTCCGAACGGTCGCGTGCTTCGGCCGCCGGGCGGGCAGCCAAGGCAGCGGCGGACATCATCGAGCGCTACAGCGCGGCCGAGCTCGCCGCGATCAAGGCGAACTACCTGCAGCAAACGCGGAACCTGCTCGCCCAGGCAGAGGACATGCGCGCGCGGCGCGTGGCGCCAATTGCCTACGCGCGCGCCATCGAACTGCTTGCCGAAGCCGAAGCGGCGCTCAACGAAGATCGCTACGACACCGATCGTCCGCGCAACCTGGCACGTATGGCGGAGGAAAGCGCTTATCAGGCGGTATACGTCGCCGACGTCGAACGTCGCATCCGCGATGACGACTACTCGGTCGAAGCGCTGGTGATTGAATGGGAGAATGCGCTGCGCGCCGTCGCCGATCCGCTCGAAGTCCCGGTGCAGTTCGACACCGGCCCGGAAACGGCCGTGGTAACGCTGAAGCGCGCCATCGATGCGCTGCAGTCCGAGGTGACAGACCTGCGTCAGGGCGTTTCCGAGCGCGATCAGGAAATCGCCAGCCTGCGGCAGGAGCTCGGCGGCACCACTGCCAATCTCGAGCGCGTGAATCAGGTGCTGGCGCGACAGGAACGCCAGCGCGCGCGCGTCGCCAAACTGCAGGCGCTGTTCACACCGGCAGAGGGCACGGTGCTGCGACAGGACGACGCTGTCGTCCTGCGCCTCATTGGCCTCGCCTTTCCCAGCGGTGGCGCACGGCTTGGCCCCGAACACGAGGCCCTGCTCGCGAAGGTGCGAACGGCGCTCGGCGAGTTTCCAGAAGCCACCGTCGTGATCGAGGGACATACGGACTCGTTTGGCTCGGATACGAGCAACCAGAGTCTGTCTCAAACCCGCGCTAACGCCGTGCTGCAGTATCTCGCGGCGGCCGGTGTCATCTCGCCTGTAAGCTCGACCGCGCTCGGCTTCGGTGAATCGCGGCCCGTAGCGAGCAACGAAACGCCGGAGGGCCGCCGCCGCAACCGTCGCATCGATATCCTGATTCACGCGCCCTAGCACCTGCTGCAACCTCGCGACTCTCCGCTAAAGCCCTCGCGGCTTGACCGGATAGTCGGTTGAGACTGACGACCACGAGAATGTCTCGACCACTGCTAGGGAGTACAGCCATGGGAAAGGAGAAAGAGGTTCCGGTTCTGCGTAGCGCGGAGTCGTTTCCACAGCGGTTCGAGCACGAGTTCGAGCGCGTATTCGATGATTTCTTCCGCCGCCGCTGGCCGCGGGCGCTGAGTTTCGACTGGCCGCAGTTGCCAGGCCTCTCGCGGGAGAACGGCGCGCCCCGCATGGACGTGGTGGACGGTGCCGACGCGTTCACCGTCCGCGCGGAGCTGCCCGGCGTCGCGGCAAAGGACGTCGAAGTCTCCGTGTCCGACAACACCATCACCATCAAAGGCACCTGTTCCCACGAGGAGACGCGACAGGAAGGCGACTACTGGCAGCGGGAGATCCACGAAGGCGCCAGCACACGCACGCTGTCACTGCCGAGCCACGTCGACGCGGACCGCGCAAGCGCGAAGCTGAAGGATGGCTTGCTGGAAGTCACACTGCCTAAAGCCGAGCAGGCAAAGCGCCAACGCATCGCCGTCAGCGGCTAGGTCGAGACTGCTTGTTGGGGCACGGCTAGCCAGGCAAGGAGCCTGCCGTGCCCTCCCCGGGCTTACTGCTAGACTCGCGCCAGCGATCATCATGCCGGGGGGTTGTCATGCGCGTCGCCATTACCACGGCCTTGTTCTTCGTATTTGCTTCATTCACCACCGCCGTACCGCGCGCCGCGGCGGAGCCGTCGCCGTTCGCGACCGAGGCTCCCGAGCGTCTTGCGGCCTATCTGCGCGTAGACACTGTCAATCCACCCGGTAACGAGAGCCGGGGTGTTGCGTACCTGAAGGGTCTGCTGGACCAGGCAGGCATTCCATCAAGCAGCGCCGAATCTGCGCCCGGGCGCGGTAATCTGTGGGCGCGGCTCGAAGGCGGGGATGAACCCGCGCTCATCCTGCTGCACCACATCGATGTGGTGCCGGCCGACGCACGGTACTGGAAGACCGATCCTCTGGGCGGGGTGATCGAGGACGGGTACATCATCGGCCGCGGGGCGCTCGACATGAAGGGCGCGGGCATCATGCAGCTGCAGGCGTTTTTGGCTCTGCACGCGGCGGGAGTTCCCCTGCGGCGGGACGTCGTGCTGGTCGCCACCGCCGACGAGGAGGCCGGTGGCGCCTACGGGGCGGGATGGCTGCTCGAACACCACCCGGAGGTCTTCGAGGGTGCAGGATATCTCCTGAACGAGGGCGGCAACGGGATGCTGCTCGGTGAGCAGCTCATCTTCTCCGTGGAAGTGACGCAGAAGGTTCCCCTATGGCTGCGCCTCACCGCCCGCGGTAACCCGGGCCACGGCTCAGCACCCCAATCGGTCTCGGCTGTTACACGCCTGTTGAAGGCCGGTCATCGCATCGCGGAAACCAGTTTTCCGCCGCGGGTCGTGCCCGCTGTCGCAAACATGTTCGAGGGGCTTGCGCCGTTTCAGCCGGAGGAGCTTCGCGGCCGGTATGCGAATCTCACCACGGCGATCGGAGACGACGGCTTTCTGCGCGCACTCCAGCTCAGCAATCCAGGTGCGCACGCGCTCCTGCGCAACACCTGTTCACTGACGCGGCTGTCGGGCAGCGACAAGATCAACGTGGTACCCACCGAGGCGACGCTCGAACTCGACTGCCGGCTGTTGCCCGATCAGGATCCGGAGGCCTTCATCGATGACCTCGCCGTCGTCATCAGCGATCCTGCGGTGGAAATCGAAACGCTGATGTCCTTCACTCCAGCCAGCACGGCCGCAGACACCGTGCTTTATCGCGATATCGAACGCGGCGTTGCCGAGCGCCATCCCGGGGCACTGGTCGTTGCCAGCGTGTCTCCCGGGTTTACCGACAGCCACTTCTTTCGGGATCGGGGGATCGCCAGCTACGGCTTCAGCCCGGTGGTCATACCCGCCGCGGATCGCGGCGGCGTTCATGGCAATAACGAACGCATCAGGGCCGAGACGCTCGTTCAGGGCACCGAATTCATGATCGATCTGGTCCAGCGTTTTGCCGCCGAGCCTTTAGACGCCCAGCGCTCTGACCCCCAACCTTAACCCGCAGGTTACCGAAGCGCGGCGCGCAGCGTCGCAAAGAGCGGCGCGAGCGTGTGCAGGCGTGGCTCCTCCGCATCGAGGATACGCAGGACCAGCGCTCGCTTTGCCGCATCTCGGTCGGGAAGGGCCCGCGGAATAACCTCTGCGAGGATATCCACCAGGCGCTCGGCGCCATGGAGCCGACCCCACAGGTAGTCATGCTCGCGGTGTGACCGGTCGAAGAACCCGAGAAAGCCGAACAGAGCTCGACTGCGCAGTCCGGGGAAATGCGCGCCGAGGAATCCGGCATCATCAGGACTTACGCGCTCGATGGCGACCGGAGTCAGTGGATCCGGCAGATCCTCATCGGCTGCGTCACCAAAGAGCAAAAGGTCGAGCAGCGGAAAGCCGGCGTATTCGCCGATCAGTCCACGGCGGATGTCTTCGGTCATCGCAGGATCGGCGAGGTGCGCGGCAAGGAGTTCGTCAAAAGCCCGATCGCGAGCGCCAAGCGTCAGACGCGCCGCCAGCGCATCCAGTGCCGCACGGACCTCTACCGCCGAAGGTTGTGAGGATCGCAGGTCGCGGACCCGATCCGGATCTCCGCTTCCATCCGGAGTCAGGGAAGCACCACTTTCGCGTCTCCACCAATCGGATCCGCTCTCGCGGCGCCGCAGCGCCTCCAGCGACTCGGCGTGACGATAGACATCCAGCTTGAGGGCCCCGAGCCGAGCACGGGCCGGGGAATCACCGGAGTCGGCCTCCAGCTGATTAAGCCGCCTGATCAGAAACTGGAGCTGCCGCATCCGATACGACACGTCGAAGCGATCGAGAAATGTGCCGAGACGGAGCCGGGGATCCCCGGTGTGCGGGGAGGCGGGATCAAGTGCCGCGGTCTCAGCGATCACGGCCGCAAGGCGGGTGGCGAACGGGTGCTCGCCGAGCTCCAGCCAGCGTTCGCTGATCGCATCGACAAGACGCCAAGCCCGGCGCTCGGCATAACCTTGCCAGGCAATGCCTGACTGCAAGGCTGCTTGGTCGTCGAGTGTTTCGCGCAGGTAGGTCACGAGCGGCGCGCTCAGCGGAACCCCTGCCTCGGTTCCCAGAAGCTCCGCTACCCACGCGTCGATCCGTCCGCGCTGACTCGCGAGCACACGCTGATTCTGGCGCGCGCGCGCGTCGAGCTGCGCCAAGGCCGCCAACTCATCCTGAATCGGCTGCAGACGCGGGATGCTGACGAGAGCAGTGCGCAACGTATCGAGATAGCCGGCGACACCGGCGCGACCGTTTCCCAGTGTAGGAGCCGAAAGTGCCGGATTAGGCTCGATGTAAACCACGCGGCGGTACACCTGGCGATCGGCCGGCCGGCGATACAGGGTGTCGAGCACGGCCCGGAACGGCTTGTTATCGACGATGCCGCCATCGATGAACTCGCGGTCGCGAGGATCAACCTGAGCACGCATCGGGCGCCCATCCCGAAGCCGGAGCGCATGATCGAGAAACGCCTGCTCCGTGGGCCACGCGCGACCGCGGCGACGCAGAAGCCCCTCGAGCTCAGCGTGGCGAAACGCGGGAAACGCGCCGGCAAACGATGCGCTGGCGCGCGCGGCCCAGACCAGGGCGGCCGTATTGTCATCAGAAAGGTCGGTGCCGGACGTGGCGTCCGCGCCGTGGGACAGGCTGCAGTAGACCGCATGCTCCCGTTCTACCCGGGGTGCCCCACGGCCAGGCGCGGCAACGCGAAGCGGTCTGGGATAACCCCGAAGATCAGTAACGCTCGCATGAAAATCGAGCCGCTGCTCCGCCGGCACCAGCGAACTTCCGGGCCGTCGCGAACGGCGCATGGTGTCCAGCGCATCGAGCAGGAGTTCGCCAAGTCGCTCCCCGGAAAATGGGGGCATCCACCACGGCGAGCGCATGACACGCGCGAGCTTGCGCCGGGTTTCCGCCGTCGCCGCATGCGCCGGCAGCCGGCGCAGGAGCGCTCGCACCACGGGGTACATATACCACTTGTGCCAGGGACGCACCCGGTGCGCGGCAAGGTTGTCGCTGTCCGCACCGGCAAGCCAGAGCGGCGTCGCCGCATCCGGGTCGGCATCGTGCACGAGCCCGCTCGTGAGCAGCGCGCCGTTGATGGCGCCCGCCGATGCGCCAGCAATGACATCGATGACGACGCGAAATTCCTGCGTCGCATTGATCGTTCGCAGCCATTCGTAATAGACGTGTTCTGTGTCTGCGGGCCGCTGATCTGAGCCACCAGCGAACCCTCCGGCACGTGCCGCGGCCGGCGTGTCACTCAGCACCTTCGAGGCGCGTATCAGCTTGGCGAATTCCTTCGTGACACCATGCATGTACACGGCGAGCGAAGCACCGCCATAGATCACGAGGGCGAGCCGGAGCTCCTGCTTATCCATGACCGTCGCCGCTCAGGGCGGGGCGTACCCGTAGCTCGACTGCAGGCCGAGGGGCAATCCGAGCGCCCAGTAACCGAGCAGAAAAGCCGTCCATACCAGCAGGAAGCTAAGCGAGTAGGGCAGCATCATCGCCACCACGGTACCGATACCGGTGCGGGTGACATAGCGCTGACAGAAAACGACCACGAGCGGGAAATAGGGCATCAGCGGCGTGATGATGTTGGTGGATGAATCACCCACGCGGTAGGCCGCCTGGGTCAGATCCGGAGATAGCCCGAGTTGCATGAGCATGGGCACGAACACCGGGGCGAGCAGCGCCCATTTCGCCGACGATGAACCAATGAACAAGTTCACAAGCGCGGTAATGAGTGTGACTGCCACGACCGTGACCGCGGTTGGCAGCGCTGCCGCCTGAAGCCCTGCGGCGCCCGTAAGCGCAAGCAGCGCGCCCAGGTTGGAGCGGCCGAATTCGGCAATGAAGAGCGCCGCGAAGAATGCCATGACGATGTAGTAGCTCATGCCGCTCATTGCCGACGTCATGCCCGCCACCAGATCACGATGGGTGCGCACCGAGCCCGACACGTAACCGAACACCACACCCGGCAACAGGAACAGCAGAAAAATGAGCGGGACGACGCTCTTCATGAGCGGCGCCGCCGAATCGGCAAGCGCGCCACCCGGTGCGCGCCAGGCAGACGACTCGGGCAGGGCACTCAGGATCAGAAGTGCGATACCGAGAATCATGCACGCAAGCGCCGCGCGCAGCCCACGCCGCTCGCCATCAGACAGCGGCGCTAGTGCCGGCGCGTCAGCCTGATCACCGTCGAGATCCACCCCGCGCAGGCGCGGCTCCACAATGCGATCGGTGACGTACCAGCCCACGCCGACAATCACCAGCGTCGAGGCGGCCGTGAAGAACCAGTTGTTGAGGGGATTCAGCACCAGCTCGGGGTCGAGCAAACGGCCTGCGGCTTGCGAAATACCCTGGAGCATCGGATCAAGCGCCGACGGCACGAAATTGGCACTGAATCCGCCCGAGACTCCCGCAAAAGCAGCGGCGATACCCGCGAGGGGGTGTCGCCCCGCGGCCTGGAAGATGACCGCCCCGAGCGGAATCACCAGGACATACCCGGCATCCGCCGCGGTATGGCTGACAATCGCCACGAGCAGGAGCATGGGCGTCAGCAGCATCGGCGAGGTAGCAGAGAGCAGCGCCCGCAGCCCGGCGCGAATGAAACCCGTGTGGTCTGCCACCCCGATTCCGAGCATGGCGACCAACACCACACCGAGGGGATGAAAACTCACGAACGTTGTCACCATGGCGCCAAGAAACGCGGTGAGCGAGTCCGCCCGCAGCAGGTTCTCGATCTTGATCGGTGCGCCGGTGCGCGGGTCTATGTGGCTGAACTCGAACTGCGCGAAGAGCGCAGACGCAAACCAGACGATGACCAGCAGAGCGAGGAACAGCACCGCGGGATCGGGGAGGCGATTTCCCACGCGCTCAACACGATCGAGCCAGCCGCCTGTGCCTGCCGTCATCGTCCGATCTACCGCGGAGCAGGCAGTGCGCGCAGGAGCACATAACCGCCAAGGGCGCCCGCCAACATCTGCACCACGAGGCCTGCCGTGGTACGCACGCCGGCGACCGGCGCAAAGCCGATGGCGAGCTGAAGCGCTAGATGAAGCACCAGCAGTGCGACGGCACCCGCGAGCGGATAACCAAACGCGCGCCACGCCGGCCGGAACCGCACCACCAGCGCGGCGACGGGAAATGCGATCGCCAGAGCGACCGCGACCAGCGGCAGATAGGACGACGCCATGCCCGCAAGATCAAAGACGGTTGTGCCGAGCCGATCGCCAATAGGGACCGCAACGCCGAGCTCACCCAGCTTCGCCAGCACGAATTGCGTCGCTGCGACCGTTCCGACGGCGTAGCCGACCACAACCGCCAGAAGCCAGGCCCCGAGTTTTCGCAACATGAGCGCGTACATCCTCACGGCAGATGCCCTAGCATAACGGTTCCGCCCCGAGAGCGGGCACTCCCTTCGCGAGATCACACCATGCGCATTGCGCTCACGCTCGGCATCGTTCTCGTTCTGATGACATCTGCCCTGCGGGCCGACACCACCGGATATCGTCTGGAGACGGTCGCCGAAGGCCTGGACAACCCCTGGGGTATCGCGTTCCTGCCCGGCGGCGAGCTACTCGTCACGGAGCGGGTGGGCGCATTGCGCCGCGTCTCTGCCGACGGCATCGTCGGACCCGCGCTCAGCGGGGTTCCGCCGGTTTTCTATGCCGGTCAGGGCGGGCTGCTCGACGTCACGCTGGACCCCGATTTCGCGACCAATCAAGTGCTTTATCTGTCCTATGCCCACGGCGATGGCGCGGCCAACGGCACGCGCCTCTCCCGCGCGCGGCTGGAGGGGCAATCACTCGAAGCACTTGAGGTGCTGCACACCGTCGCGCCCACCAAGGACACACCCCAACACTATGGTGGGGCGCTGGCCTGGCTACCGGACAGAACGCTGCTCATGACAACCGGAGACGGCTTTGTCTATCGCGAAGCCGCGCAGGATCGGGGGAACGAACTCGGCAAAACGCTGCGCATTGGCCGCGATGGCCAACCACCGGCGGACAATCCGTTTCCCGCAGAGCCAAAGAGCGCGGCGGTCTACACCTATGGCCACCGCAATCCCCAGGGGCTTGCCGTAGACGGCGCGACCGGGCGGGTCTTTCAACACGAGCACGGCCCGCGTGGTGGCGACGAACTGAATCTGCTGGTCCCCGGCTCGAACTACGGCTGGCCGATTGCCACTTTCGGCATCGACTACACCGGGGCGCGCATCTCGCCCTATGAATCCTGGCCGGGGACCGAGGCGCCCCTGCGGCACTGGGTGCCCTCCATCGGACCCTCCGGACTTACGTTCTACACGGGAGAACTGTTCCCGGCGTGGCAGGGCAGCCTCTTCCTCGGCGCGCTCGTGAATAAAGAAGTCCGACGACTGGCGCTCGACGGCTCACGCGTCGTCGCTGAAGAGCCGCTCTTTGCGGAGCTCGGGGAGCGCATTCGCAACGTGAAGGCCGGGCCGGACGGGGCTCTCTACCTGATCACCGATGGCCCCCAGGGCCGCATCGTGCGCGTGGTCCCCAAGTGACCACGCGCCGATAACGGGCTGTCGCTAGAGCAGCCCCGCGAGCGCCACGCCGATTTCCTCGGGTGTCACCCGGGGACCATAACGCGCGACAATCGCGCCGTCGCGATCAACGAGAAACTTGGTGAAATTCCAGGCGATCGCGGCGTTGCCTTCTTCATCAGGGCTGCTGGACGTCAGCCACTTGTAGAGCGGACAGGCTCCGCTGCCATTGACTTCGATCTTGCTGAACACCGGAAAGTTGACGTCATACTTGCTCGTCGCGAAGGCAAGTATCTCCGCGTCGCTACCCGGCTCCTGCGCGCCAAACTGGTTACAGGGGAAGGCGAGGACAGTGAAACCACGTGGGCCGAAGTCGGCCTGAAGGGTACGCAGACCTGCGTACTGTGGTGTCAGCCCTCAACGACTGGCGACGTTTACGATCAGGCAGAAACGGCCCGCAAACGCGGAAAAATCGACCGTTTCGCCGGTGCTGGCAGTCATGCTTAGAGCGTGAAAGTAGGACATGGAGTTCTCCTCTGCATCGGCCACATTCTGGCCGCTCCCATCATAGCCACCGCAGCAGGGACACAGCCATGGAGACGGGCAACTCAGTGCGCGCTGGCCCGATGCGCGGACTCGTTTCGCAGATTGGAAAGGTGAGCAACGAGCAGCAGACTGACGCCAATCACGGTGAGCACGGTTTCAAGCGAGCGGTCGAAGATGTGACTCACGGCAACCAGCATGATCAAGAGACCAAGCGCGCCAAGCCACAGCCCCAGCAGCTGGCCATGCGCTCGATACCCGTGCCAGAGTGCGTAAACGCTGACCGGTAAAGCCAAGCCGAGCAGCAGCCAGTGCACGGGCGATTCGGTTCCGAGCATGAGCGGACCGAGCGTGGGGGCCAGTAGCAACGCAACGGGCAGCGCGAGGCAGTGCACCAGGCAGGCGATGGAAAGACCGATCGCTACCCGATCATAGCGCCGACGCTGCGTCGGCCCCGGGACCGCGCCTGAACTTTCTCCATCGAGCATGTCACTTCCGAGCAAAGGCGATCGCGCGAGCCGCAGCCTGCAGAACATCAAACGGCGACGCGCCTGACTCTATCCGTCAGAACTCAAGCCTGAGACCGGCAATGAGCGATCGACCCGGCAGCGGCGCGACATCCTTCAGAAAGGATACATGATTGCGCTGTTCATCGTCCGTGAGGTTGCGCCCCTCGAGGAA
>DMUF01000208.1:48946-51639 GCA_003476445.1 Gammaproteobacteria bacterium
GTCATTGTAAGCCGCGGTTTCAGTCTCGAACGCGGCTACGCTGTCGCGGTCCATCGCCCGGACATAGTCCAGATTGGACGTGATGATACCGCTCCTCGCTTCAACGCCGATCCCGAAACGGTCCGGTGGCAGGCGCGGTGCCTGGTCATCATCGCGCTCCTCGATCTCTGCCCGCACGCGGTCGTAAAAGGTGCGCACGTCGATGGCGATCGAACCTGATTCCAGAACCGCATAGCGAGCTTCGAGGTCGAGCCCCTGGAACCAGGCATCCGACTGCGACCAGACACGTACCGGGAGATCGTCTTCTTCGGCACCCGTGTCCGCGAGATAAATGAAATCGCGGAACCGATTTGCGTATAGCGTCGCTTCGAGCTTCAGGCGGTTCGGGGCATAGCGCAGCGTCGCGGCAAGACTTTCCGAGGACTCCACATCAAGCGCGGAATCTCCGACCTCGAACGCGCCAGTGGCGAGATGCGGGCCTTCAGAATAAAGCTCCGCAGCCGTGGGGGCGCGTTGTGCGAAGTCCGCAGCGAGCCCCAGCTCCCAACCTGCCGGCAGTGGTACCACGAGGCCAAGGGACACGCTGCCAGCGGCGAAGTCATCATCGTCAAAGCCAACCGCGTCGTGCGCAACCTGCTCAAGTCGCGCACCGGCCTGCAGCGTGACTGAGCCGAGCGCTCGCTCTTCGACCAGAAAGAGCGCTCCCGTGCGGGTCTGGTAGGGCGGGGCGTAAGCCTCTTCGCCTACGCTTGCAAAGTCTTCTTCGCCGAGCTGAACACCGAGCACGCCATGCCAGCCAGCCAGGCGCGCGTGTTCGGCTTCGAGACGCGCCTCCCATGCCTCAACCGAATAACGCGTTCCCACTTCGCCCGGGGCTTCGATCTCGCTGTGTTCATAATCGTTCAAGCTGACGCGCAGATCGACCTTGTTCCAACCTTCTGCCGGATCGCTGGCACCCGCAGCGAGATCCCAGCGGCGCTGGCGCAGATCAAGCCGGACGCCGTCTTCTTCGCCCTCGTCAGCCATGGCAATCGGATCGGCGGCTTGAGCGTCAAACTCGTGTTCGTGTTCGTGTTCGTCTTCATGCTCATGACCGTGCCCACCGGGCAGGCCGTACTCTGAGTCGAATGCGCTGCGCGAGATGCCTGCATAGGCGCCTTGGCCTACCCAGGAAAGACCGAAAGCACCGCCCTCGGTGTCGAGATCACTGTTTGGGAGCTCGCCGCGCGCCTCCTCCGCAGGCTCTTCTCCCTCGGATTCCGCTTCTTCGGCCTCGGCGCGCCGCAAGGCAGCCGATTCCGCAAAACCTGGTATCTCATAGGAGTCAAGGAGACGCCGGAACCCGTCCGCGTGCCACGCGAAAGAACCCACTGCGCCATCCAGCCGCAACGCACCGCTGCGCTGATCCGCCACATCATCAAACCGGGTATCCAGGCGCCCGGAAAACGGCACATTGGGGAGAGTCTCCGGGATCCGTCCCGAGTGCACGTCGACGACGCCACCAATGGCGCCCGAACCGTAGAGAAGCGACGAGGGGCCCTTGAGAACCTCGATGCTGTCAGCAAGTGCTGGCTCGATCGTGACCGCGTGATCGTCACTCAGCACAGACGCATCGAGCGACGCGATATGGTCCTCCATGACCCGAACGCGCGTGCCGCCCAGTCCATGTATGACGGGGCGACCCACGGCCTGACCGAAGAACGTGGTAGTCACACCAGGCAGCTGACCGATAACTGCGCCCAGCGTTCCATCCATCCGACGCAGCAGCTCATCGCCGTCAACTACGCGATAGGACTGGGCAAGCTGTTCCGTTGGCAGCGGGTGCGCGCGTACCACGACCTCCTCGAGCAACGGACGGCTGTCGCCGGTATGCGCGAAGGCCCCCAGACTGGAAAAACTGCCCACAATGGCAACCGCGGAAGCGAAACTGCGATACACGACGACACTCCGTTTTGTCGGAGTTATAACATAACAAATGGGTCTCGGTATCGTCTACCCGAAACGAAACGGAGCTTGGCTCACGACGCATAAAGCTGATTGCCGCTGTGCGCTTGTTCGCCTACCGTGATTTGATCAAACAGCACCACGGGACCCTCTTATGAAACGCGTACTCCTGCTTGGACTCACCCTGCTGACTGCCCCCGCTTTCGCCGCGGAAGGCGAAGTCGACTACCGCCAGAATGTGTACAAGGCGATCGGCGGTCACATGTCTGCGATGGCAGACATCGTGCAACAGAAGGTATCCCACGGGTCGCACATGGCACTGCATGCGGACGCGATGGCCGATCTCGCGGTCATGGCCAAAACCCTGTTCCCCGCTGGGTCCGAGGGTGGCGATGCGCTGCCGGGGGTGTGGGCGAACCCAGATGACTTCGCTGCACGCCTTGGTCGTTTCGAGGAGGCTGCAGCCGCGCTAAAGACGGCGACGGCGAGCGGTGAAGGGGTGCTTCCTGCGTTTCAGGCCGTGGCGCAAAGCTGCAAGGGCTGTCACGACGAATACCGGAAGAAGTGAGTCTGCAATCCGCCGGGTATTAGAGCGCCCAGATGCTCGCAGCGAGCAGTGCGGCGACGGAAAGCGTCCAGAGCGCCGCACGCCAGAGGTGGTGGTCTGCCGGCGCCACCGTCAGCCGCTTGCGCCCGGTGAACATGCCCAGCACCACCGCATCACGTCTTAATGCATACACGAGGTGGGC
>DMUF01000171.1 GCA_003476445.1 Gammaproteobacteria bacterium
GCGCCCGACGTCCGCGACCTCGACCGCCGCACACGCTATCCGCTCAGCGTTGACCACAATGACGCGGCGATCGTCATGTACGTGCAGGACACGGAGGCGAGCCTGACCCACCGCGCCCGCACCGGGCTTACTGCTGCGGTGATTCGCCAGGCCTATTTCACCGCTCTGCGTACCGAGCAGCAGCTGGGCTATGTGGTCGCCGCGAATAATCAGACGCTGCGCGACCGCGGCGGGCTCGTGTTCGTGGTGCAGTCGCCGGTGGCATCCACCGCGGAGATTGAGCGTCGCACACGCGAGTTTCTCGCGGCGCAGAAGGCACTGGTCGAAGCCATGCCCGACGACAAGTTCGAAGCGTTTCGCGCCGGTCTGCTCGCGCAGCTGCTCGAGCGCGACCGCAATCTCGCCCAGCGCAGCGACCGGCTCTGGCGCGATCTCGATCTGGGGTTCACCAACTTTGACAGCCGTGAGCAGCTCGCCGTGCATATCCGCACGCTCACCCGCGCGGATATCGCCGAGGCGATCGGCTCGATCCTCGCAGACTTCGATCGCCGCGTGCTGCTCACCTATGCGCCGGGGCAGTTCGAGGCTGTTCCCCAGGGCGGCGCGCGCATTCGCGACGTGGCCGCGTGGAAGCAGCAGGACTGAGCGGCAGTCAGAGAGAAACGTCGAGTTCCCGCCGGAACGGCGGGAGCGAATCCAGCAAACGTTGACCGTAGCGCCGCGTGATCACGCGGCGATCGAGCAGGGTGATGCGACCGTAGTCACGCTCGTGGCGGATGAGACGACCGCAGGCCTGCACCAGACGCAGCGCGGCATCGGGAACCGCGATGTCGAAGAACGCATTGCGCCCCTGCGCCTCGGCCCACTCCGCCATCGCCTGATCCACTGGGTCATCCGGGACGGCAAAGGGCAGCTTGGCGATCACGACGTGCCGGCAGTAGTCATCCGGCAGGTCGACGCCCTCGGCAAAACTCGCGAGTCCCACGAGAACGCTCTGCTTGCCGGCGTCCACCGCTTCCCGGTGCGCGGTCAACAGCGCCTGCTTCGAGGCGTCACCCTGAATTTTCATCCGCGCCTGCAGCGGCGCAGGCAACCGCCGGACCACATCGCGCAGCTGACGCCATGAGGTGAACAGCACCAGCGCGCCGGGGGCGTCCGCAAGCAGCGTCGGCAAGAGCGTTGCTACTTCTTCCGAATGCGCGGCTCCGTCGCCGGGGTCGGTACGCATGCGCGGAACGGTCAGGGTCGCGATCGCAGGGTAGTCGAACGGGCTCGCGATGCGCAGCGTGGCCGCATCAGGAATACCGGACTGTTCCTGAAAGCGCTCGAACCGACCCTCCGCGGTGAGCGTGGCCGACGTGCAGATGGCGGCATGGCAGCGCGACCAGAGGTGTGAGCGCAGCAGCAGCCCGGGTTCGATGGGGGCTGCGACCAGTTCCAGATCGGTCGCGTAACGATTCACCCAGCGCGCCTGGACGCCCGAGGTTTCGGTATTGCCGGCGTAGTCGTCGAGCAGCGCGCGCACCGCGCCCGCCCGAGACAGCTGCTGCCCGAGCACGGGCAGCCAGTCTTCCGCCTCGAAACCGCCCGGCCAGGTGAGATCACCCGCAAGCAGATCCTGCATAAGCCCGTGGGCCCGCTCGACGCTGCCCTCCAGCGAGCGGATCGGACCCACCGCCACGGCTGCCTGCACCGCGAGCGACTCCGGCACCGCGCCCAGCACGAAGCGGCAGGTCTCGAGACCTTCATCCCGCGGCACAAACTCGAGGTGCTCCGCGAGCCCGTGCAGTTCGCGCACCGCCACCTGCGCCGCCGCAACCTCCGCACCTGCGCGAGTAGCCAGGTCGAGCAGCACGTCGGGCCGGCCGAAACGCTGCGCCAGCGTGCCGAGCGTGGTCGCAACGCCCTCGAGCCAGGCAGATGTCGCCAGCAAGCGCGTATTCGCACCGAAGTGCTGGCGGGTCTTGTCTGGCAGGTGATGCGCCTCGTCGAAGACGTAGATGGTCTCCTCCGGCTCGGGTAGTACCGCGCCCCCGCCAAGAGCCAGATCCGCGAGCACAAGATCGTGGTTCGCCACCACAACGTCGACCCCGTCGAGCTCCGCGCGCGCCTTGAAGAAGGGGCATTGGCGGAAGAAGGAGCAGCGGTTATTGGCGCAGCCCCGGTGATCCGTAGTCACGCCCTGCCACGCGGTATCCGAGACACCCGCATCCCAGGTGTCGAGTTCCCCGTTCCAGGCGCGTTGACCGAACGCGTCGAGCATCGCCTGCCAAACCGGCAGATCGGCCGCCGCCCCGGGGCTGGAGAAGGACTCCGCGAACGGCAGTCCGCTCTGGGTTTCGCCGCGCAGGCGATCGTCGAGCCGCTTCAGGCACACGTACCGACCGCGGCCCTTGGCGAGCGCCCAGGAGAAGCGGAGTCCGGAACGCTCGGCGAGGTCCGGCAGATCACGCAGCACCACCTGTTCCTGCAGCGCCACGGTCGCGGTGCTGATCACCGCGCGCTTGCCGAGTGCCCGCGCGATCGGGATGACCGGCAGCGAATATCCCGCGGTCTTGCCGGTTCCCGTTCCCGCCTCTACCACCAGCAGGCGGGGCGCGGCGCCGGTCACGGTTCGCGCGACCGCCGCGATCATTTCACGCTGCCCGCGCCGCGGTCGAAAACCGCGCCCATCGAGCCAGCCGCGGTAGGCACGCTGAATCTCTTCCTTGAGCGCTTCGGTCAGCAGCGCATCGTCGCCCGCGCTCTCGATCATGCGCCGACGTGATCCGGATCGAACCGTTCGAGCAGCTCGAGCAGGGCTGCCTCATCCAGCACCGGAATACCCAGCGCTTCGGCTTTCGCCAGCTTGCTGCCCGCACCCGGGCCCGCCACCACGCGGGTGGTCTTCTTGGATACCGAGTCGGTTACCGTCGCACCCAGCTGACGCAAGCGGTCGCGGGCGGCATCCCGAGTCAGCGTTTCCAGAGCCCCCGTGAGCACCCAGATCTCGCCGCTGAGCGGTCCTTCTCCTTCACGCCGGACGGGATCGGGCCAGCGCACCCCCACGGCCAGCAGGTCAGCGATGGCAGCGCGCCGCTCGGAATCAGAGCAGTAGGCATGAACCTCCGCGGCCACCACCGGCCCGACATCCGGCACGGTCTCGAGCGCGGCCGGGTCCGCACTCAGAAGCGCGTCCAGGCTGCCGAAATGCAGGGCCAGCGCCTGAGCGGTCGCCTCGCCTACCTCCCGGATACCGAGCGCATAAATAAAACGCGGCAGCGTCGTCTCGCGACTCGCGGCAATGGCAGCGACCAGATTTGCCGCGGAGCGATCGCCCAGCCGATCGAGCGTCGCGAGCCGTTCCGCCGTGAGTCGGTAGAGGTCCGCAGGCTCCCGCACCCAGTCGCGCGCAACCAGCTGCTCGATGATGCGATCCCCCAGCCCGTCGATATCGAGCGCAAGCCGCGAGGAAAAGTGCCGCAGACCCTCGCGTCGCTGCGCGGGACAGCGCGCGGGACCCGCGCTGCAGCGCGCGACCACCTCGCCCTCGGGGCGCACGATCGGGCTGCCGCAGGACGGGCAGGCCGCAGGCGCGGAAACCGGTTCCGCCGAGGGCGCGCGCGCGCCCGGCATGACCGCCATGATCTGCGGAATCACATCGCCCGCGCGCCGCACGAGCACGGTGTCGCCAACGCAGAGATCGAGGCGCGCGATCTCATCCATGTTGTGCAGCGTGGCGTTGCTTACCGTGACGCCGCCGACGAATACCGGCTCGAGCCGGGCAACCGGCGTGACCGCTCCCGTTCGTCCGACCTGAAATTCGACGGCAATGAGCCGTGTGGTAGCCTCTTCTGCCGCGTATTTGAACGCCATGGCCCAGCGCGGCTTTCGCGTCACCGCGCCAAGGCGCGCCTGCTGATCGCGCCGATCGACCTTCAGCACGGCACCGTCGATGGCGTAACCCAGCGACTGCCGTCGCGCGAGCAGCGCCTCGAGCCAGCGCTCGCAATCATCCAGCGACTCGAAGCACGCGGCTTCGGGGTTGACCCGAAACCCGAGCTTGCCGAGCGCCTGCAGCACCTCGGTCTGGGTTTCCGGTACCCACCCGGGAGAACACTCGCCAACGGCATAGCAGAACAGCGTCAGCGGACGCGCAGCCGTGATGCGTGAATCGAGCTGCCGCAGGCTTCCCGCGGCGCCGTTGCGCGGATTGACGAGCGTCTTCTGCCCCGCGGCACGCGCACGGGCGTTGAACGACTCGAACTCCGCAAGCGGCATATAAATCTCGCCTCGCACCTCGAGCAGGGCCGGCACGTCGGCGCCCTCGAGCACGAGCGGCACCGAGCGCAGGGTGCGGACATTGGCCGTGATGTCCTCGCCCGTTGTACCGTCCCCGCGCGTGGCGGCCAGTCGCAGGCGGCCGTCTTCATAGCGCAGCGTGACGGCCACCCCGTCGATCTTGGGTTCGCAGGCGAGCGCGATCGGCGCTCCGTCGAGTTCGCGGCGACAGCGCGCAAACCAGTCCTCGAGCTCCGTGCGCGTGGTGCACTTCTCGAGCGACAGCATGGGCTGACTGTGGCGCACTTCGGCAAAGGACGCCTGCGGCGCACCGCCAACGCGCTGCGTAGGCGACTCGGGTGACACGAGTTCGGGATGAGCCGCTTCAAGCGCCGTGAGCTCGTCGAACAGACGGTCGTAGTCGGCGTCCGCGATCTCCGGGGCGTCGAGCACGTAGTAGCAATGGTCGTGGTGGCGGATCGCCGCGCGAAGTGCGTCGATCCGTTGCGTTATGGCCGCGTCCATCAGGCGCGGATCGACATCCGCCGTCGACAGAATTCCGCCACGCGGCTGCGATAGTGCTCCACGGTCTGCGCCGTGAGCACGCTGCGGCGCTCGTCCTTCAGCTCGCCACCGAGACGTTGGGCAACGTCGCGCGCGGTGCGCTGCATATCCTCGAATGCGTCCAGCGGACTCTCCGGGCCCGGCAGCCGCAGAAAGAAACACAGACCCGGTGTGCGGAAATCATCGATTTCGGCCACGTCGAAGGTGCCGGGCTCGATCACGTTGGCCACGCTGAACTGGAACACCCGCGTCGCTGTATCGATGCGGTGAAAGATGTTCATTTCGCCGAACCGAAGCGCATTGGCGCGCAGCGCTTCGACCACCTGTGGACCGGTGAACGGCTGCTCGCGCGGCGCAAGCACGTTGATCAGGATGAGCTCCTCTGGCGTACCCTCCGCGGGGGGCGGCTCACGGCTGGCGGTGGCTCGCGCTGGTGTCGTACCGCGCGCGGGCGCCGCAGGGCGCGCGGCAGGTCGGACCGGTTCTGCGGCTCCGCCACGCGCCGGGTCCGGGGCCCAGCGGGGGTTTTCATCCAGCGGCGGGGCGGACGGCCCACCAGGGGC
>DMUF01000160.1:0-483 GCA_003476445.1 Gammaproteobacteria bacterium
CCTATGAAAAATTCCCGATCCCTGCCTCGCGCTCAGCGCTGGTCGGCGTGTTTGTTGCACGCTTCGTTGATCACGTGCGCGTGGCGGTGACCGGTGCCGCAGCATCGGCGTTCAGATTGGTGACATTCGAAAAAGCGTTGGCAGAGTCCTTCGATCCGGCGTCTCTGCTGGGTCTCGACGTCGACTCTGCGCGCCTGCTGGATGATCTCCACGGTGGCGCAGACTATCGGGCGCATCTTGTCGGTGTGCTTGCCCGTCGCGCGGTTGCCCGCTGTCAGAATGGCGGCGGGTGATCGGCTCGGATCCTCACACGCTCTCCATCCTCAGGAGCCAGCGGGTGGCCTGAGTGAGCAGACGGCGATGAGCGGGGTTCAGCAGTGAACTCTTGGTGTGTCCCAGGGCGTCATAGAACACGCGCCCGGCGCCGTGCTCATGGGTCCAGCACAGCGGTTGTTCCGGTGCCTCGGGAGTTGCCCGAGCTGA
>DMUF01000160.1:829-2778 GCA_003476445.1 Gammaproteobacteria bacterium
GTCACGACAAAATCCTCCACGCCGTCGCAGATCGGGTGCGTGGGTGCCGCAACGCGGACGTGCACGCGCTGCTCCGGCGGATGAAACGACTGACCCCACGCCCAGCGCCCACCGAGTATGTTCCCCCAGCCAGGCCAATCACCGAAGCAGATGACGGCCGTGTGCAGGGCGAGTACGGCGCCACCGCGGGCAACGTGTTGCTCAATGGCTGCCCGACCGGGGTCGGATAGTGTCATCGCCCAGCGATCGCGAAAGGGGATGTACTTGGGATGATCGAGCATGCGCCAGCGCAGCGCGTTGACGGTGAGCAGATCGTAGTCCGGGAGCGCGGCGAGACCCGCCTCCACGTCGGTGGTCATGTCAGTCTCGATATCGCAGTCGCTGAGAATTCCTGCGATTACCTCGGAGGTGCTGGCGAACGGGTGGTAGATACCACCGTGGATGATCAAATTACGTCGCATGCCCACGTGCCATGGCCCTCGCCGTACCGGGTGATTACGCCTGATCCCGCGAGCTCGCTCGCGCCTTTGCCTCTGCCATCTCCCAGGTCAGGATACGCTCTGCGAACGGCGACACACGCCATCCGGAGATCGGGCGTCGGGTGCGCGGCGGCTCACGCGATACGGGCAGACCGTTCAGGAAGATATGTTCGATACGCCGCTTGTCACCGAGGATGCGGATGTTCTCAAGCGGATCCCCGTCGATCACCAGAATATCGGCCAGATAGCCCTCGACGAGGGCGCCCGTGCGTCCGTAGAGCTTCAGCGCGCGGGCGGCCTCGCTCGTCGCTGCGCGAATCGCTTCGAGCGGCGTCATGCCGAATTCCTCGACAAAGAGCTGCAGTTCGCGGAAGTGCCACTCGCCATACGGCGTGAGCGCGAAGCCGCTTTCACTGCCGCAGAGGAGCGGCACGCCGGCGTCATACGCGCGGCGCAGCATGACCGCGCCGTGCTCGATCTCGCGGCGGAAAATCTCGCGCAGCTCCGGTGCCGCGTTTACCAGATCGCCGTGATCCGCGAGATTCGCCTGGAAGGTGAGCGTAGGCACGATGGGCACGCGGGCATCCACCACCGCGGCGAGCGCCTCATCATCCATGAAGGTTGCATGCAGCAGCAGGTCGAAGCCGGCGCGGGCCGCGTCGCGCGCGCTCGAGGCGTTGCGACAGTGCCCGACCACCGGGATACCAAGCTGGTGGGCGGTATCCACGACAAGACGCAGGTCGTCGTAGCTCCAGACCTGGATCTCGCCGGCATGTTTCTGCCGCGGAATGACCCCGGTCACATGGACCTTGACCCAGTCGACACCCAGCTTGATCTGGCGCCGCACTTCCCGAACGATTTCATCGCGTGACCCTACTACGACACCGTAGCCGCGGGTGCCGCTGTCGGGGAGCAGACGACCGGCGGTGCCGCCCACGCCGGTGAGCAGCACGTAGCCGCCAGTGCTCATGCGCGGACCCGGCACCACGTTAGCTTCGAGTGCGTCCCGCAGATCGACGCCCAGATCGAAGATGCAGTCGGCATCCAGGAAACCGGTTACGCCGGCTTGCAGCACCTTGTTTGCGTTATACGCCGCGATGATGGCGGCGAGGCCGGGCCGGCGGTGAAAGAACAGCTCGTCGTTGCTGTGCGGTTCATCGAAGGTGACATGGCAATGGGCGTCGATCAGCCCGGGCATGATGGTTTTGCCCGTGGCATCGATGCGGGTAACGGGTCGGTTTGCGAGATCCTCGGGCGTCACGGTCCCGACGCGCAGGATGCCAGTCTCGTCAAACAGCACCGAACCGATGCGCGGCGCATGGCCGAGGCCATCGATCACCTGTCCGTTCTCGAGCAGTACCGCGGGACCGGTCATGTCGTGTCTCCTTCCGCTCTCAACCTATGCCCTTGCCCGCCCTTGCGAGCCGGGAAGAGGATAGAGCGCGGCGTCGCGGTCGTCATCTGGAAACC
>DMUF01000160.1:3133-3349 GCA_003476445.1 Gammaproteobacteria bacterium
GCGCATGGCAGGCAGCAGTCGGGTGATCGATCTCCACGCCCACGCGGTGCTGGAAGCGGGATTCAATCAGGCTGGGCGTTACGGTCCCGAGACCGGTGAGGAGGGTGGCGTCCCGTTCTTTCGTATTGGCGAATTCCGCATGAAGCCCATGTCCTATCGCGGCACGGTGTTCATGGACGTGCAGAAGCGGCTGGAGCTGATGGACACCCTGGGTGT
>DMUF01000160.1:3721-3947 GCA_003476445.1 Gammaproteobacteria bacterium
ACCGCATCGAAGCCGACGTTGCGACCCGTTTCTGCAAGGTGCACAACGATGCGATGGCAGAGCTGGTGGCGCGTTACCCGGGTCGCTTTCTCGGAGCGGCGGCACTGCCGATGCAGGATGTGGATGCAGCCATGCGCGAGCTCGAGCGCGCGGTCCGCGAACTCGGTCTGGTGGCAGCCTACACCGGCACCCGCTACCCGTTCCCGCTCGACGATCCGCGGTTGGA
>DMUF01000006.1 GCA_003476445.1 Gammaproteobacteria bacterium
AGAAGAGCGAGCAGGAAGTCGAGATGATCGCGTCCCGCGGCGGTCGACAGCTCGTGCAGGAACGACTGATGCGCGAAGGCGATCACGTTGGAGCCCGGTGCACGCCAATAGCCACAGGGGGTCTGCCAGGGAAGCAGTGTCTGGGTGATCCGGTAGTTGGGTATGAACGGTCCTGGATCGGTCTTGCCGCTCAGTCCGCCGCCCGCAACAGGCTTCTCTCCGTCCGCGCTGAAGCTCACGAAGTGATTCTTCCACCCGACGACGTTGCCGCCGTCATCCAGCGCGCCGGACAGGGCGTGGAATCCGCCCGCGCGGTAGAACCCGAACGCCATATCGTCTTCACGGGTCCAGGTCAGCTTGACGGGATAACCCACGCGGTGCGCGATCACGGCTGCCTCCATGACCACGTCGTTGACCAGGCGGCGTCCAAAACCGCCTCCGGCTCTGCGCTGGTGCAGGGTGACCTGAGCGGGATCGACACCGATCAGTTTCGCGACGCCGGCAACCGCTGCTTGCGGCGTTTGCGTCGGCGCCCACAGCTCCATCTGACCGTCATGCCACCAGGCCGTGGTGTTCTGGGGTTCCAGCTGGGCATGGTTCACGAAAGCGTATTGATAAAACGCTTCCACGCGCTGCGCAGCGTTCTCGAAGGCGGCTTCGACGTCGCCCGTGTCGATCACGGTAGCGCTGCCTTCTGCTTTGGCCAGGCTGCGAGCCTGCTCGACCGCGTTGCTCCAGCTGTCCTGAACCGCGTTTTTCTCATCCCACGTTACCTGCAACGCGGATCGCGCCTTGAAAGCGCTCCAGGTATCCACCGCCACGATGGCAACGCCTGCGGCGAGTTCTGCGGGATTGCCGTTACCCTCGACGATGAAGGCGTCGACAACACCCGCAAGCGCGCGGACGGCATCCAGATTGGCGCTCAGGACCGTGCCGCCGCGCACCGGACATTTCACATAGGCGGCGAATCGAAGGCCAGCCACAGAGGCATCGATACCAAACAGCGGTCGACCGGTCACGAGGTCGGGATTGTCGACCCCGGACACCCGGGATCCGAGCAACCTAAAGTCCGCAATATTCTTCAGCTGAACGCTCGCGGGATCGGGAACGGGCAGGCTAGCCGCGGTCTCCGCCAGCTCAAAATACGTAAGTGACCTGCCAGTCGGTCGGTGAATAACGGTGCTGTCTCGGGTTTCGCATTCACTGGGGTCGACTTCCCAGCGCAGTGCAGCAGCTGCGACCAGCATTTCGCGGGCAACCGCGCCCGCGCGACGCAGACGCTCCCAGTTCTGGGGAACAGACATGGAGCCGCCAGCGAATTGGCGTCCGTAACGTGCGTCATCGATGTCGGATTGCACGACCGTGACGTCATTCCAGTCCGCATCCAGTTCCTCGGCGACGATCATCGGCATGGAGGTTTTAACCCCCTGACCAACCTCGGGGTTAGGGGCGTGAATCAGAATGCTGTCTTCAGTGATCTGAACATAGGCGTTCGGTGTGAAGGGAGCAGCGTCGGGTTGGTCGGCAGGCGCCGTTTCAGTGCTCTCCCGCGAGCAGCCAAACTGTACCGCGAGCATGAGACCGCCACCCGCGAGCCCCGTCAGACGCAAGAAACTGCGTCGATCCAGTTGGCGTACGAAGAAATCGGAAGTCGTTGATTTATTCATCCGCAGCCCCCTGCGTCTTACCCGCAACATCTTCAATCGCTGTCCGAATTCTCACGTAAGTCCCGCAGCGACAAAGAGAAGGCGCCATGGCTGTGTCGATTTCTTCCGCTGTTGGGGACGCGTTGCGGGCAAGCAGCGCCGCCGCGCGCATGATCTGTCCGCTTTGGCAGTAGCCACATTGGGCGACATCCCGTTCGATCCAGGCGCGCTGCAGGGGGTGGAGCTCAGAAGGGCCGGGTGCCAGGCCTTCGATGGTTGTCACCGCGCGATCGGTGACTGTGGCCGCAGGAACAAGGCAGGAAAACACCGCTTCGCCGTCCACATGGACGGTGCAGGCGCCGCATTGACCAATGCCGCAGCCGAACTTTGTACCCACAAGACCGAGATGGTCGCGCAGAACCCAAAGAAGTGGCGTGTCGTCGTGAACAATATCGACCGAGTGGATCTTTCCATTGACCTTGAGTTGCATTCTGACCGTCTGCGCCGGGGGATATTCGGCATGTTAACCGAGAGCGTGACGTGGGCAATCGCGCGCCCAGGCAGTTGGGGATTAAAGTTGCGTAATTGCCCGGGTTACCCGAAGCGAACAATCTGCTGAACAAACCAGCACAGACCTGGTGCTCGCGATCGGAAAAGCTGCGACGTGTTCCCAGCAGAAATGGGCATCATGGAAGACGCAATCGATCGAAGTCGAGTCGGTGAGCCGGCGCCCTGGTTCTATTCAAAGACAGTTAATAACCCGCGCTATGTCTTTGATACTATTGCAGGAAGAGTTGTTGTTCTCTGTTTTTTTGGGTCCCTGGCATCACCTGCAGGGCAGCGCGCGCAACATTTGCTGGCTGCTCATCGACGCACCTTCGACGGTGAGCATGTGCTCTTTCTCGGTGTGGGTAATGAGCCGTCCGAGGCAGCCCAACTGCGATCGGATATGCCGGGTTTTGCGTTTCTCCACGACTTCGACCAATCCGTAGCCAGGTTGTTTGGCGTTGCGGGTTCGGATCGGCACGACAGTTCGCATTCTTTTTGCCCGTCCTGGATAGTCATTGACCGAGGACTGACAATCCGTGCGGTCATTCCGATGCGAGATGACGGTTCGGATGGTTCTCTGATGCTCGAGGCGGTCGCAGAGCTGCGGCAGGCCTCTCGATTTGGGGACCGTCAGGCCCCGATCATCGAACTTTCCGGCGTATTTGAACCGGCGCTGTGTCAGCGTCTGATCGATCTGCACCAGCTCGATGGCGGCACAGAGTCGGGTTTTATGCGGGAAATTGATGGTCGAACGGTGCTCGTACACGATCGGGGTCACAAACGTCGTCGTGATTGCGTCGTTGTTGATGGCCAACTTATCAACGAGATGCGTGACCACATCGCACGTCGCGTACTTCCCCATATCAAGCGCGTGTTTCAGTTCGAGGCGACGCGGATGGAGCGCTATCTCGTTGGGTGTTACACAAGCGAAGAGCAGGGACACTTCCGTCCGCATCGCGACAATACGACCCGCGGCACGGCGCACCGCCGGTTTGCGATCTCATTAAGCCTCAACGGTGGGTTTGAAGGCGGGGAGGGGGGGTTTCCCGGGGGCGGGGCGCGCGCGCGCCCCGCGCC
>DMUF01000091.1:0-5571 GCA_003476445.1 Gammaproteobacteria bacterium
CGTAAGGTCGAAGGCGAAACCGGATCATCCACCATGCCGCACAAGGTGAATCCCATCGATTTCGAGAACTCGGAGGGGAACATTGGTATCGCCAATGCGCTGCTCGCGCACATGGCATCGAAACTGCAGATCTCGCGCTGGCAGCGCGACCTGTCGGACTCCACCGTACTGCGCAACGTGGGCTCGGCCCTCGGACACTGCCTGCTGGCATGGACGTCTGCGTTACGCGGCTTGTCTCGCGTGGACGTGAATGCCAGCGCCATGGCGCGGGACCTCGACCGCAGCTGGGAGGTACTGGCAGAAGCGGTACAGACCGTCATGCGCCGCTACGGGCTGCCGGAACCCTACGAGCAGTTGAAGCGGGCAACCCGAGGGCGCCAGCTTGACGCCGAACTCTACAGGGAAATGCTCGATACGCTGGGTCTGCCCGCCGAGGCACGCGCGGCGCTGGCGGCGCTCACACCCGCTACCTATGTTGGTCGCGCACAGAGTCTCGCGCGCGATGATGACGCCTGAACCCGAGATACGCACGCGGCGCGTGGCGTGGCATACACATGCGCACGCCCTGCGGCACATTCGAGAGGTTGTGTTCATCATCGAGCAGAAGGTGCCGCGCGAAGAAGAGTGGGACGATCAGGATGAAGGGTCCCAACACTTCATCGCGGAAGATCAGGACGGCCATGCTCTCGGCTGTGCTCGACTGCTTCCAACCGGCCAGATCGGGCGCATGGCGGTGCTGCGCGAACAACGCGGATCCGGAATCGGGCGAAGACTGCTCGAAGCAGCGCTCGAGGAGGCTCGCACGCAAGGCATGCGGGAGGTCTTCCTGCATGCACAAACGCACGCGCTCGAGTTCTATCGCAAGTCAGGCTTCGTTCCGTACGGCGACGAATTCATGGAAGCCGGAATCCCGCACAGGGAAATGATGCGAACCCTCGAGCCCTCCGGCGCGACGCTATCCGGGCCCGCCAACGGGTAGCGCCCGGGGCGAGACCACGAGCCCGTTGCTGTCCGCGTATACCCACGCCTCTGGCGCGAATGAGACCCCCGCCATGACCACCGTCTCGTCCCGCCGACCTACCCCGCGCTTCACGCTGCGCAGTGGATGCGGGGCGAGAGCCAGAATGCCGATGGGCATCGTCGCAAGGGCTTCAACATCGCGAACACACCCGTTCACGACGATGCCGGACCAGCCCGACTCGACCGCAATCCGCGCGAGATTATCGCCAACCAGCGCGCAGCGCAGCGACGCTCCTCCGTCGACGACGAGCACGCAGCCTTCACCCGGCTCGCGCACACGATCTGCCACGAGCGAATTGTCTTCGAAACAGGCGATCGTACGGACGCGACCAGAGAACACCGTGCTGCCGCCAAAGTGTCTGAAGATTGGCTGCGCAACCGAAAGCTCATCCCCATGGGCATCACAGAGGTCCGGCAAGGCAAACATGGGCGCGGTCATGCCTGCTCCAGCAGCGCCTGCAGCCCGGCATATTCATCCGTCTGAGGGAATTGCGGAAAGGCAACGCGAATGTTGTCCGGCGCGCGAAACAAGATTCCGGCATCTGCCTCTTCGAGCATGCTGATGTCGTTATAGGAATCGCCCGCCGCCAGCACCTTGTACCTGAGCGACTTGAACGCCTGCACAGTGCAGCGCTTAGGATCAGGCTGCCTGATGCTGTAACCCACGATACGGTCATCTGCCACGACCAGCTTGTGACAGAGCAACGTGGGAAACGAAAGCTTCTGCATCAGCGGCATGGCGAACTGATAAAAGGTGTCGGACACAATAGCTACCTGATAGCGCGCACGTGCCCAATCGAGAAACGTGCGTGCACCGGGCAGTGGCTCCATCCGGTCGATCACCTGCTGTATGAGTGTCAGCGGCAGGTCATGCTGAGCCAGCACCTTGAGTCGCATCTGCATGAGGTCGTCATAGACTGGAATGTCGCGCGTCGTCTGGCGCAACGCCTCGATTCCAGTCAGTTCGGCTACCGCGGGCCAGATTTCCGGAACCAGCACGCCCTCAAGGTCAAGGCACAGCACATCCACGTTCGTTCTCCCAGACAGTTATCGCGCCCGACCTGCTCAGCGGTCTGGCAGGCGCAGGCCAAGAAAAAGCGCCTCACGTTCGGCACGAGTGCGACAGGCTACCGCAGCGTCGACCTGTTCCCGCGTCAGGTGCGGCGCGAAACGCTCAATGAAATCGTACATGTAGCGGCGCAGAAACGTGCCCTTGCGAAAGCCAATATGCGTCGTGCTGGGCGCAAAGAGATGCGACGCGTCGAGCGCGACCAGATCCTGATCACGCTCGGTGTCCAGCGCCATGCGAGCGATAATGCCGATGCCGAAACCCAGGCGAACGTAGGTTTTGATCACGTCGGTGTCGGTTGCGGTCAGCACCACGTCCGGCTCAAGCCCTTGGCTGAGAAACGCCTCGTCGAGTCGCGACCGTCCGGTGAACCCGAATACATAGGTAACGATGGGTTCGCGGGCAATATCCTCGAGCGTCAGCGGACCGTGACGCGCCACCCGCTCGATGAGCGGATGCTCCCTTGGCACCACCACGCAGCGGTTCCAGCTGTAACACGGCATCATAACCAGGTCGGCGAAGTGCTCGAGACCCTCGGTGGCGATCGCGAAATCAACCGCGCCCGTGGCTGCAAGCTCTGCGATCTGGGTGGGCGAACCCTGGCTCATATGCAGCGCGACGCGAGGAAACCGCGAACGAAACTCCGTGATGACCGCCGGCAGGGCATAGCGCGCCTGCGTATGCGTGGTGGCGATTGTCAGATCGCCCTGCTGTTCGTCGCTCGATTCCTGGGCGATCTGCTTGATGGTTTCTACCTGCCGCAACACCTGCCCCGCCATCGCAATGATGGTCTCACCGACCTGAGTTACGTGCGTGAGATGCTTTCCACTGCGCGCGAAGATTTCGACCCCGAGCTCGTCTTCGAGCAGCCGGATCTGCTTGCTGATACCCGGCTGAGAGGTGAAGAGGACCTGCGCAGTGGCCGACACATTCAGATCGTGATGGGCGACTTCCCAGATGTAGCGCAGCTGCTGCAGCTTCACGACATTCGCTCCTTAAGAGGCTGAGCGGTCATTGATTAACAATGCCATGCGGGACGTGCCCGGCTGCCAGGTGCGCACTTGCGCGTTCACAGTGCAGCGGCTGGTCGTCGAAAAAGACATCCGCGCCAAACGCGCGCAGAAACTCGGTCTTGTTCATTCCGCCAAGAAAGAGCGACTCATCAAGACGAACATCCCAGGCGCGAAGCGTGCGGATTACGCGTTCGTGAGCCGGCGCGCTACGTGCCGTGACCAGCGCGGTGCGCACGGGGCAGTGGCTGCCATCAAACTCGCGCTGAAGTCGGTGCAGCGCAGCGAGGAACGGCTTGAATGGCCCACCTTCCAGCGGTCGCTCCGCCGCCTCTGCCTCGGATCGGGCAAACACGTCGAGACCCTGCTGCTGATAGACGCGCTCGGCTTCATCGGAAAACAGCACGGAGTCACCGTCAAAGGCGAGACGCAGATCTTCGTGCTCGCTGCGCGCCCCCGCGGCACGCCCCATGAGAGTCGCCGCCGCCACGCCGTGCTCAAGTGCATGGCCGACATCATCCGGATGCGTTGAAAGAAAGAGCGTGCAGCCGAAGGCGCGAACATAGCGATACGGTGATTCACCGCCACAGAACGCGGCCCTGGTAATCGCCAGCTCATACGCTTTGACGGAGTTGAAGATGCGCAGTCCCGTATCGGCGGAATTACGGGACAACAGAATGACCTCGACCTGCGGGCGTTCCAGCAGGCGATTGAGTCGCAATAGTTTGGTGACGAACGTGAATGCCTCACCGGGTTCGAGCACGACGTCTTCGTGCGCGATCTGATACTGGCGATACGCCTCGAGCCCCTCTGATTCGTACACCGCGTTGCTCTCGCCGAGATCAAACAGGGCACGAGAGCTGATAGCGATGGTCAAGAGCGGCGCGGGCGTCATGCGTCCATGTCCGGAATGAGCTCGCTTTCGAGGCGTGCGATCATGTCTTTGAGCTTGAGTTTGCGCTTCTTGAGGCGCTGGATTCGCATTGCATCGGAATGCCCAACGACAATCAGGTGCCCAATGACCTCATCGAGATCACGGTGCTCGACCCGCAGCTCGGCGAGCCAGTGCTCCATCTCCTGCCGGTCCATCACCATTTCCATTGACGGGGCGCGTGGCATCATAGGCACATGAACGACGAGCGTCGACTCTCCTCCGGTCCTTTGTCGAGCAGCGCGATGGGAGCCCCAACCCGGCCTGGGCGGGCGCCGTGCTAATCGTCTTGGGCGTGCTCGCTGCCCTTCTTGCAGCGGCATGGCTGCTGCGCGGCGCCTCTCGCGCCTGGCAACGGGGCGAACGCGGCACTCTCCTAGCCGTTGTTGCGGCGCTGGGTGCGCTCGCTCTCGCAGCGCTCGCTGCCACCGGGCGCATGCACTGGCTGGGCGCGCTCGCCGCTGCTTTCATCCCCTTTCTGCGACGAATCGGCAGTCTTCTACGCCTGCTGCCCCTGGTCAGCTCGGTGTTGAAAGGCGCTCGGGCGGGGTCTTCAGCAGGTCATCGTCAAACGCCACGTCCACCCAAGGGCGGCATGACGCGCGCTGAAGCCTTCGGCGTGCTAGGCCTTGCAGAGGGCGCCTCTGAGCGCGAGATCATGGAGAGTCATCGCCGCCTGATGCAGCGGGTGCACCCCGATCGCGGAGGGTCAGCCTTTCTCGCACAGCAGTTGAACGAAGCGCGCCGCGTTCTGCTGGACGAAGGGAAAGCCTGATCAGCGAACGCTCAGGCGAACGCGATACTCGCGATCATGATAACGACGGATGCCCAGCCCCAGAGGGTCACGAGCTTTACCACCCAACTCTGCTCGAAGAAGTCCTCGATCAGGTACCACATCACCGTTTCTCCTAGCTCAGTGCCCGCATTCTAACGAAGCCGGCTCACGAGGTCATTGCAGCGGAAAGGACCTAGCGCAAGCGCACGCCATGTCCGACATAGTCGCCGGAGAGATCATGGGTGTCGCTATGGGTAATGTCGACCAACACACGGTCACCGGGGCGCAGATGCGAGCCTCCGTGCACCTCGACCACGCCGTCGATCTCCGGCGCATCGGCGAAGGAGCGGCCGACAGCGATTTCGCCTTCCTGCGCATCGATTAAAACCTCGAGGCGTTTGCCGACCTTCGCCGCCAGCTTGCGTTCGCTGATTGCCGCCTGCAGTTCCATCACCTGTTCCTGACGATCGAGCTTGACGCTCTCCTCGACGTGATCCGGCAGCGCGTTCGCAGCCGCGCCCGTAACGTCGCTGTAGGTAAAACAGCCCACTCGATCCAGTTGGGCTTCGTCCAGGAAATCGAGCAGGCTCTCGAACGCGGCATCGGTCTCACCCGGAAATCCGACGATGAACGTGCTGCGCACCGTCAGATCGGGGCAGATGCTGCGCCAGCTTTCGAGACGCCGCAGCGTGTTTTCCACCGCGGCCGGGCGCCGCATGGCGCGCAGGATCGCAGGATCCGCGTGCTGGAGCGGGATATCGAGGTA
>DMUF01000091.1:5916-9579 GCA_003476445.1 Gammaproteobacteria bacterium
ACGTAGTGCAGTCGCACCCAAGGCACGATGGCGCCGAGTTCGCGGCACAGCGTGACGAGATCGCTGCGCAGCGCACGCCCCCCACGGGTGGCTTCTGCGTAGCGGATGTCCAGTCCATACGCGCTGGTGTCCTGCGCGATGACGAGTATCTCCTGCGCGCCTGCCGCCGCAATCCGCTCCGCCTCATCCAGGATGTCATCGATCCGGCGGGAACGCAGCTTGCCCCGCATCGAAGGAATGATGCAGAACGAGCAGGTGTGATTGCATCCTTCAGAGATCTTGAGGTACGCGTAGTGCGGGGGCGTGAGCTTTACCCCTGCCGGTCCCATCAGGCGTTCAAGGTCCAAGCCTTTCGACCGCTTGAGCGGGGCATGGGTTCGCACCGCCTCCACGACGGCCGCCGTCGTTTGCGGACCGGAAACCGATAGCAGTCCCGGGAACCGTGCTTTTAATGAGTCTGCGTTCGCTCCCAGGCACCCGGTGACTACCACACGGCCGTTGCTTCCGAGCGCCTCTTCGATAGTCTCGATGGATTCGGCGACCGCGCTGTCGATAAAGCCGCAGGTGTTGATAACAACGATGTCCGCCGCCGCGTAATCGCCAACGGTCTGATAACCGTCAACGGTAAGCTGCGTCAGGATCGCTTCCGAGTCGACCAAGGCTTTGGGACAGCCGAGGCTGACGAATCCGACTTTTCCGGCCATGAGGCGTCTCAGCGGTAGTAGGCGTGCTCCGTGACCGTGTGATCTGTCACGTCACGAATGCCGGAAAGTTCCGGTATCTGGGCAAGAAGAGTCTTCTCGACGCCGTGCTTCAATGTGACGTCGACCGCCGAGCAGCCCTGACAGCCGCCCCCGAAGCGCAGCACAGCGATACCGTTTTCCACGATCTCGACCAGGGAAACCTGTCCGCCATGGGACGCGAGGCCAGGGTTCACCTCGTTGTAGAGAACGTAATTGATCCGGTCCTCCAACGGCGCATCGGGACCGACACGGGGCGTACGCGCGTTGGGCGCCTTGATCGTCAGCTGCCCGCCCATGCGGTCTTCCTGGAAATCGACCACCGCCTCGGCGAGGTACGGCGTGCTTCGCTCCTCAAACCAGGCGGTAAAGCCGTCGTACTGCACCGGCAGATCACCCACCTGCTCTTCCCCCGGCCGGCAGTAGGCAATGCAGGTTTCTGCCTGGGGCGTGCCCGGCTGCGTCACGAAGATGCGGATACCGGTGCCCGATTCGTCCTGCTTTTCCAGCAGCCCGCGAAGATAGCCCTGCGCTGCCTCTGAAATTTCGATCATGGGATACGCCCCTTTGCGCACGTCCGCGCCGAAACTGCTTCCGGAACGGACAAATCCGACTAAATCAGTCGGGAATCGTATCCGAAGCAGCGCCTGAGTCGCAATGCGACAGAGGCGGCACCGCCTCCACATGAATTCGCCTCAAGATGGCTGCCCACGATCTCAAGGGCGCGCATAGTGGAGCGGTCTACACTGCATGGGTTGAAAAAGACTCGGAGCCTTCATGCCCGTCGCCGCTCGCACCCCGATTACGCAACGACTTGAGCAGCAGATTCTGTTGCTCGATGGCGCCTACGGCACGCTGTTTCAATCACTCGACCTGACGGAAGCCGACTGCCGGGGAGCGCTGCTCGCGGAACACGTCACCGATATCAAGGGCAATCACGACGCGCTTTGCCTGACCCGCCCGGAAGTGGTCGCAGATGCTCACCGCCGTTATTTGCGCGCAGGCGCCGACGTCGTCAAGACCAATAGTTTCAGCGCTACACGACTTGGGCAGTCGGAGTATCGACTGGAGGATCGGGTCGTTGAGCTGAACGCCGCGGCTGCGCGTATCGCACGCGCGGTTGCAGATGAGTTCGAAACCGCAGAGCAGCCGCGTTACGTGGCTGGCATTCTCGGCCCGACCAACCGCACAGCCAGCCTGTCACCCGACGTGAACGACCCCGGCTTCCGGGCAACCAGCTTTGCCGAGCTCTCGGACAACTATCTCGAGGCTGCTCGCGCGCTCATGGCAAATGGAGCCGACTTCATTCTGATCGAGACCGTCTTCGACACGCTCAATGCCAAGGCCGCACTCTGGGCCGTCGAGCAGCTGGGCGACGAGCGCGGACTGGCGGTGCCGGTCATGATCTCCGGCACGATCACCGATGCCAGCGGGCGCACCCTCTCCGGGCAGACCTGCGAGGCGTTCTGGTATTCACTGCGGCACGCACGCCCTTTCGCCATCGGACTCAACTGTGCGCTCGGCGCAGACCAGCTGCGTCCCTACGTGGCGGCTCTTGCCCGGGTCGCGGACACCTTCGTGAGCGTGCACCCGAACGCAGGGCTACCAAACGCCTTCGGCGGATATGACGAAACACCAGAGAGCATGGCTGCCATTCTCGGTGAGTTTGCAGACAGCGGGCTGGTGAACCTCGTGGGCGGCTGCTGCGGAACTCGGCCGGAGCACATTGCCGCGCTCCGCGCGACCCTGGACGGCAAGGCGCCACGGCGTCCTGTCGCCCCCGAGCCGGCGCTGCGCCTGTCCGGCCTCGAGCCTCTGGTCGTGGGCGGAGACGCCCTGTTCGTGAACGTGGGCGAACGCACCAACGTCACCGGCTCCGCGCGATTTGCGCGACTGATTCGCGACAATCAATACGAAGAAGCACTGGCGATCGCGCGGCAGCAGGTCGAGAACGGCGCGCAGATCATCGATATCAACATGGACGAGGGCATGCTCGACAGCGAAGCCGCCATGGTGCGGTTTCTGAACCTGCTCGCTGCCGAGCCCGACATCAGCCGCGTGCCGATCATGGTGGATTCCTCGCGCTGGGACGTGATCGAAGCCGGGCTGCGCTGTATTCAGGGCAAGGCCGTCGTGAACTCCCTGTCGCTCAAAGAAGGCGAGGCTTCGTTCCGGGAACTGGCACGCCGCTGCCGCCGCTACGGCGCCGCTGTCGTGATCATGGCATTCGATGAACAGGGACAAGCGGACACGCTCGAGCGCAAGACCGCGATCTGCGCCCGCGCCTACCGCATTCTGGTGGAAGACGTCGGGTTCCCACCCGAGGACATCATCTTCGACCCGAATATCTTCGCCATCGGCACGGGCATCGATGAACATCGCAATTACGCGGTGGACTTCATCGAAGCCTGCCGCTTCATCCGTGATCAGCTACCGCACGCGCGTACGTCGGGCGGGGTCAGCAATGTGTCCTTCGGCTTCCGCGGCAACAATACGCTGCGCGAAGCGATCCACGCCGTGTTCCTCTATCACGCCATCCGCGCTGGGCTGACCATGGGAATCGTGAACGCGGGCCAGCTTGCGATCTACGAGAATATTCCGCCCGAGCTGCGTGACAGCGTGGAAGACCTTGTCTTGAACCGGCGCCCGGATGCCACCGAGCGCCTGCTTGCACTCGCCCCGCGCTACTCGGGTGAGAATGCGGAGGCGAAAGAACGTACCGAGGAGCGCTGGCGCGACGCGCCGGTGCGCGAGCGGCTTATGCACGCACTGGTCCACGGCATCACTACCCACATCATCGAGGACACCGAAGCCGCCCGGCTGGAGGCGAAACAGCCGATCGAGGTGATCGAAGGCCCGCTCATGGATGGCATGAACGTGGTCGGCGATCTGTTCGGCAGCGGCAAGATGTTCCTGCCGCAGG
>DMUF01000091.1:9857-10008 GCA_003476445.1 Gammaproteobacteria bacterium
TGTTCCTGCCGCAGGTGGTCAAGAGCGCGCGGGTCATGAAACAGGCCGTCGCACACCTGGTGCCCTATATCGAGGCGAGCAAAGGCGCAGGCGCCCGGAGCAAGGGAAAAATCGTGCTTGCCACGGTTAAGGGCGACGTGCACGACATCGG
>DMUF01000091.1:10315-21484 GCA_003476445.1 Gammaproteobacteria bacterium
GACATCGGCAAGAACATCGTGGGCGTTGTTCTACAGTGCAACAACTACGATGTGATCGATCTTGGTGTCATGGTGCCCACGGAGCGCATCCTGGCCACCGCGCGCGAAGTGGGCGCAGATATCATTGGGCTATCGGGGCTTATCACCCCCTCACTTGACGAGATGGTGAACGTCGCCTCGGAGATGCAGCGGCTTGGGTTTTCCGTACCGCTGCTGATCGGCGGCGCCACGACGTCGAAGGCACACACCGCGGTACGCATCGAACCCGCGTATAAGAACGGGTCAACCGTTTATGTACCTGACGCAAGTCGCGCCGTGAACGTCGCCTCGCAACTGCTGAGCGACGAACGCTCGGAGACCTATCGATCAGAGGTCAGGGCGGACTATGTTGAAGTTCGCGCGCGGACAGCCATCCGCTCGACCCAAAGGGCGCTCATGCCCCTCGCGAATGCTCGCGCCAACGCCTATCGGGGCGACTGGTCCGCATACCGTCCGCAGGCGCCACGCCAACCCGGGGTGCAGACGGTGGCCCCCTCTCTGTCTGAGCTCGTGCCCTATATCGATTGGACACCGTTCTTCATGACGTGGGAGCTGGCCGGAAAATTTCCGGGGATTCTCGATGACGAGGTCGTCGGCGAGTCAGCGCGCTCGCTTTATGCGGATGCGCGCGCGATGCTCGATGCGCTCATCGAGCAGGGCGACCTCAAGGCACGTGGCGTGTTCGGGCTCTGGCCCTGCAATCGCACGGGCCCCGAGGAACTGACGGTGTGGGCGGACGACAAGCGCACGGTGCCCGCGGCGCGCCTGCAGCACCTGCGGCAGCAGGCGGTGAAACCCGAGGGTCAGTTCAATTACTCGCTGGCGGATTTTGTGGCCCCGGCCCCGGTAGAGGACTGGATCGGCGGGTTTGCCGTCACTGCGGGGCTCGACATCGAAGCAGCCCTCGACCGTCATCCGAACGATGACTACGCGAGCATCATGATCAAGGCGCTCGCAGATCGATTTGCCGAGGCGTTTGCAGAATATCTGCACGAGAAGGTGCGACGCGAAGCCTGGGGCTATACCCCGGATGAGCATCTGGACACACCCGCGCTGATTCGCGAGGACTATCGGGGCATACGCCCCGCACCGGGTTATCCGGCGTGTCCCGAGCACAGCGAGAAGCTGAAACTGTTTGCGCTACTGGACGCGACTGCCGCGACCGGGATGACGCTCACAGAGAGCTTTGCGATGACGCCGGCCGCGGCGGTTGCGGGATGGTATTTCGCCCACCCGGACGCGCGTTACTTTGGCATCGGGAAGATCGGTGAGGACCAGGTGACCGCGTACGCGGACCGACAGGGATGGAGCGTGGACGAAGCACGGGGGCATCTGCGCCCCAATCTGGCCGACTGACACCTGCTGCTCGCTCCGGCGTCAACGCCGACCGGCGTCAACGCCGGGGCGATTGCGCGGACGTCGGCTCGCGCGGCTGAGACATTTGTCAGCCGCGGTCACTTCGCAATCAGATGCCGGGCGCCCAGCCAGAAATGAAATAGACGGCGCCGAGCACCATCATGCCGAACACGATCAGGATGCCGCGGACGTCGGCCGCGCTGTCTGCCTCTTCGAGATCGTGGGGTGAATTCGAGTTGCTCATGGAACCTGCCCTGCCCTGAAACCGCCGCAGCAGTTTAGCGATGCCGACCTGGAGCATCAATGACACGGGCCTTGGGACGCGGGCATTGGGGTCTGCGCGGAGAACATTGGCGAGATGCGCGCAAGATGCTAGGGTTCGCGCGCTCAACGGGGTGATGACGAAAGCCATGTATCGCTATTCCGCCTTCGACAAACAGTTCGTCAACGAGCGCGTCGCACAGTATCGGGCGCAGACCGAGCGCTATCTCGCTGGCGAACTCACAGACGACGAATTCCGGCATCTTCGCCTTCGCAACGGGCTCTACGTTCAGCGCCTTGCCCCGATGCTTCGCGTTGCTGTGCCCTATGGCACGCTGTCGAGCACGCAGCTGCGCGCGCTTGCCCGAATCGCCCGGGATTTCGACCGCGGCTACGGTCACCTGAGCACGCGCCAGAATGTCCAGTACAACTGGCCGGAGCTCAAGGAAGTCCCCGACATTCTCGAGGTGCTCGCGAGTGTCGAGATGCACGCCATCCAGACCAGCGGCAACTGCATCCGCAACGTGACGACCGACGAGTTTGCGGGCGTGGCAGCCGACGAGAGCTTCGATCCCCGAGCCTGCTGCGAACTCATCCGGCAGTGGTCCACCTCTCACCCCGAGTTCGACTGGCTGCCGCGCAAGTTCAAGATCGCGGTATCGAGCGCCAGTGACGACCGGGCGGCCATCGACGTGCACGACATCGGACTGCGCGTTTACCGCGACGCGGAAGGCGAGCGACGGGTCGATTTCCGGGTAGGCGGTGGTCTTGGGCGCACCCCGGTGATCGCCGAAACCATCCGCAGCGGTTTGTCGATGCGGCATCTGCTGACCTACCTCGAAGCGATCATGCGCGTGTACAACCGCTATGGTCGCCGCGACAACAAATACAAAGCGCGCATCAAGATCCTGGTCCGAGCCATGACCGCAGAAGGCTTCCGGGAGAAGGTCGATGCCGAGTGGGAGCTGATTCGCGCCTCGGCAAGCGAGCTCACCGACGCCGAGATCAATCGCGTGGAAGCCTTTTTCACGCCGCCCTCGTACCCGGTGCTTGGCGCCGACGTGCTCGCAGCGGGCGAGTCCAGCTTGAACGCAGCACGCCTGGCGGACCCCGCGTTCAGCCGCTGGGTAGCGAACAGCGTGGTGCCGCACCGCCAGCCCGGCTTTGCGGCCGTCATCCTGTCGACCAAGGTGACAGGAACACCGCCCGGCGATGTCACCGATGTGCAGATGGAAGCCGTCGCAGAGTGGGCAGACCGGTTCGGCTTCGGCGAGATCCGCATCAGCCACCAGCAGAACTTCGTGTTGCCAGACGTGCCCGTTGCCGCTCTCAATGAGCTTTGGCGCGAGGCGGTCGCGCAAGGGCTCGGAGAACCCAATGCGGGGCTCCTGACCAACATTATCTGCTGCCCCGGTGGCGACTACTGTTCACTTGCGAACGCAAAGTCGATCCCAGTGGCTGAGGCTATCCAGCAGCGCTTCGACGACTACGACTATGTGCACGACCTCGGCCCGATCGACCTTAACATCTCAGGCTGCATGAATGCCTGCGGGCATCACCACGTGGGTAACATTGGCATCCTCGGTGTCGACAAGAAGGGCGAGGAGTTCTACCAGATCTCCATCGGCGGTCATGCCGGCCATCGCCACCGGTCAGCGGCGATCGGCGACATCGTCGGCCCGTCCGTGTCCCGTGCTGAGGTAGCCAACGTCGTCGGTCGGATTCTCGACATTTATGTGGAGCATCGGACCCCTGAAGAAACCTTTGTCGACACGGTGCGCCGTCTCGGTCTCGAACCCTTCAAGGAGCGCATCTATGCCGCGGCACGTTGAGTTCGAAGGTACCGTTGGTCGCTTTGTCGACTCGCAGGGTCGCCGCGCGCCTGTTGATCTGCCCCTGCTAGCCGCCGACGCCTGGGCGGCAACGCCCTCGGCGGGACTGCTTCTCTCCACCGACGCTGAACCTGACGCGCGGGTTCAGTCTGCGCCAATGATCGGGATTGATTTCAGCTCGTTTCACGACGGTCGAGGGCTGTCGCTTGCCGTGCTGCTCCGAACCCGCCTGGGTTATGCGGGGGAACTCCGCGCCCTCGGCGACGTGCGGCCGGACCTGCTGCACTACCTCGTGCGCTGCGGTTTCGACTCGTTTGTGCTGGCAGAGGGTTGTCAGATCGACACCGACGACCCGCGCCTGGCGCCCCATGCGTCGCACTATCAGGCATCAGTGCAAAATCCGTTGCCCGTGTTTCGCCGCGACCACGTGACGTCCTGAGCAGTCATCACACGGGAGTCTCCGCATTCACAGCGTGGTTGAATCCCTGATCCTTATCTTCGCGGGCAGCGCGCTGCTCGCGACGCTCGCGCTCTACACGCGTCAGCCCCTCATCGTCGCCTACATCGCGATCGGCATGATCGTCGGTCCGCACGCGCTCGGCTGGGTGGCTGATGCTGACCTGCTTCAGGAACTCGCCGAGATCGGCATCATCTTTCTGTTGTTCCTGGTAGGGCTTGACCTCGAGCCCGGCAAGCTGCTGCGTCTCTTCCGCAAGGGACTCATTACCGCGTGCGTGAGTTCACTGGTCTTCTTCGGAAGCGGCTTTGGGCTGATGCGCAGCTTTGGCTTCACATCCACCGAGGCGCTCATCACCGGCCTGGCGCTCATGTTCTCGAGCACCATCGTAGGTCTCAAGCTGCTGCCCACCACCGTGTTGCATCATCGTCCCATTGGCGAACTGGTGGTCGCACTGCTCCTGCTGCAGGATCTGATCGCCATCCTGGCGCTGATCGTGCTGGAGGGCTCCGGGTCGGACATCACTGCGACGCTGACGGGAATTGGAACCGCCCTGGCGATGCTGCCCGTGCTCATCGTGGCTGCTTTTCTGGGTGTACGCTACCTGCTGCTTCCGCTGCTAAAGCGCTTCGACTCGTTCCCTGAGTTTCTGTTCCTGATGGCGCTGGGGTGGTGCCTGGGGCTTGCCTGGTGCGCAGAGACGCTTGGTATGAGTCTCGAAATCGGCGCCTTCATCGCGGGCGTGAGTCTCGCTACGACCCCCCTCGCCCGCTACATCGCCCTCAGCCTGCACCCGCTGCGCGACTTTTTTCTGGTGCTGTTCTTCTTTTCGATCGGGGCGGGCGTGAATCCCGCTCTGCTCGCGGAGGTGCTGCTGCCCGTGCTGGCACTCAGCCTGATCGTGATCCTGCTGAAACCCGTCACCTTCTTCGGATTGCTACGGCTGCAGGGAGAAAGCGAACCCATCGCGAAGGAGGCTGGCTTTCGCCTGGGTCAAGCGTCCGAGTTTTCGCTGCTGTTGGCCTATGTCGCCGGCGCACGGGGACTGCTGGGAGCGGAGGCAGCGCACGTGATACTCGGCGCGACTGTGCTGACCCTGGTGCTTTCGACCTACGCCGTGATCTTTCGCTACCCCTCCCCGATCGCGCCCGACCCGCGTCTGCGCCGGGATTGACCGGGGCCGCTCGAGCCTGTCAGTCGGCGAGATGCAGCACCCCACGACCGACCATGCGCCCCGCAAGAATACGATCAATGGCGTCCGACAGCGTATCGAGCGTCAGACGCTCTTCGAGTGTCTCCAGACCGCGCAGGTACCACGGGCCCGCCAGCTTTTGCCAGATTTCCTCTTTCTGCGGCAGCGGCAGCTGGACCGAATCGATACCCAGCAGATTGACGTGACGTAACAGAAACGGCAGCACGGTGGCAGGGATGACCGGCGACTCCACCAAGCCGCAGGCGGCGAGGCTGCCGCCATAGCGCAGGCTTTTGACGCCGTTGAAGAGCATCGTGCCGCCCACGGTGTCAACAATGCCCGCCCAGGCTTCTGGCAGCAGCGGCTTTTCTGACCCCGCGCGCATCTCCTCCCGCGAGAGAATGCGGCTGGCGCCCAGCCCGCGCAGAAACGCTTCCTGCTCTGGTTTGCCTGTCACGGCCGCGACTTCGTAGCCGAGGTGCGACAAGAGACGCACCGCGACGGATCCAACCCCGCCCGACGCACCGGTGACAAGAACGGGCCCGGATTCGGGCCTCAAGCCGACCGCTTCGAGTTTATGCACGGCAAGTGCGGCAGTGAATCCGGCGGTGCCGAGAATCATGCTTTCGTGCAGGGAAAGCCCGGCCGGGCGACGCACGACCCAGCCGGCGGGCACACGAACGCGCTCAGCGAATCCTCCGCTCGTGTTCATGCCCAGGTCAAAGCCAATGACAATGACTTCATCCCCGGCCGCAAATCGGGCGTCACTCGAGCTCAGGACGATACCTGCCGCATCGATTCCTGGCGTGTGCGGGAAATTGCGAGTAACCCCGGGATTACCCGTCGCGGACAGACCGTCCTTGAAATTAACCGAGGAATAGCGCACTTCGATGAGAACGTCACCCGCTGGCAGCGAAGCCTCATCGCGCTCAACAACCGAGCGCACGAAACCTGTATCTGTCTTTTCGACGCGAAAAGCCCTGAAGTTTGTCATGCCGAACCTCTCCCTTGACCAAATCCGGTGAGCACCCGCTGAACAACGGCAACCGCGCGTGACTCAATCTGCTCGAGCAGGCGATCGATCGGGCGTCGGTGTTCAACCCAGCGCACTTCGAAGAGATCCGCGTTCTCGCTGCGAGCAACAAGCAACGCATCGCTGGTGCCAAGCTCATCCACCAGCCCGAGCTCAAGAGCGCGCTGCCCATGCCAGGCTTCTCCCGTAGCGACGGTGTCGAGCGCAAGTCTGGGCCGATAAACACCGACAAAGGACTGGAAGAGCTTGTGGACCTCTTCGAGCTCTTCGACAAACTTTTCGCGCGCTTCTGCCGTGTTCTCGCCAAAAACGGTGAGCGTGCGCTTGTACTTGCCAGCGGTGAGCACCTCGACATCGACATCGTGGCGCTTGAGCAGACGGTGAACATTCGGTATCTGCGCGACAACGCCAATAGATCCGAGCACGGCAAAGGGTGCCGACACGATGCGATTGGCGACGGCCGCCATCAGATATCCCCCGCTCGCAGCGACCTTGTCGACACAGACGGTGAGAGGCACCCCTTGATCACGCACTCGGGCGAGCTGTGACGCCGCCAGCCCATAACCGTGCACGAGCCCGCCAGGGCTCTCCAGGCGGACCATCACCTCGTCCTCTGGCGTGGCGGTGGTGAGCACCGCCGTGATTTCCTCCCGCAGCTCCTTGACCGCGCTCGCCTGTATATCGCCGTTGAAGTCGAGCACGAATACCCGCGACCGGCGCGGGGCTTCGGGCGCACTGCGCAGCGATTTGGCGGCCGCCTTGTCGGCCGCGCGGCGCGTCTTCTCTTCCTGCTTGCGCGTCTTGCGCACGAGAGAGGCCGGGATCAGAGCTTCCTGCAAGCCGTACTTCAGATCCTGAAAGTGCTCATTCAGCTTGCGAATCTCAATGTGTCCGGTGCCCTGCTGCTGCCGCTTCATAGCCAGCGCCGCCATGCTCGACATGATGACAAGAATGGCCACCACGACCGTCGCAGCACGAGCGAGAAATCCGAGGAATTCGTAGAGGTGTTCCACTGCGGCTTACCGGGCAAAGTCCGTTACTTTACTGGAAGCCTGCCGCCCCCGCTAAGGGTCTTCGCGCTCCAGGCCGCTCATGAGTGACGGCCATGCTGCGCGCAGGTAGAGCACCATCGACCACAGCGTCATGAGCGCAGACACATAAAGCAGGACATAACCCAGCTGCACGAACATCGTGACCGGTTGCGGCGGTGTGGCGAGCAGAACCACCAGAGCGATCATCTGGAAGGTCGTTTTGACACGTCCGATGCCTGCGACGCCCACTACGCCACGGCTGTTCATTTCGGCCATCCATTCCCGTAGCGCGCTGATCACGATCTCCCGCCCGACGATCACGATGGCGGGTAGCGTGAGCCAGAGCGAGTGGTGATGCCCGACCAGCAGCACCAGCGCCGTGACGACGATGAGCTTGTCAGCCACGGGATCGAGAAACGCGCCAAAGGGCGTGGTTTGATTGAGCCGCCGCGCCAGATAGCCATCGAGCCAGTCGGTAAACGCTGCCAGTGAGAAGAGCAGCGCCGCAATCAGGTAGGAAAGGCGCCCGGGCATGGCGTACGCCAGCACGAAGAACGGCATCAGGAACATGCGCGCAAGGGTCAGCAGGTTTGGCAGGTTCATCTTCGATCGATCCCCACGGGAACGCCGCCCGCGATCATTCTGCGTGGAGGATACCGTAGATGGTCTGCGCCAGTGTGTGACTGATGCCCGGAACCTTCGCGATTTCTTCAACGCTCGCGCCCTTGAGCGCACGTACGCCACCGAAATGGGTGATGAGCTCACGACGACGTTTGGCCCCGACGCCCGGAATAGCCTCCAGTTCCGAGGAGCGCCGGACTTTCTGCCTGCGCTGCCGATGCCCGGTAATCGCGAAGCGATGCGCTTCATCTCTGATCTGCTGCAGCAAAAGCGCGGCGTCCCCGTGGGGTGGAATGAACACCTCGCCTTCCGCCAGAAAGAACCGCTCAAGCCCGGGTTTGCGCGTCGGCCCCTTTGCAATACCAAGCAGGGTCGGGGACGCGAGACCCAGTTCCTCAAGAATGCTAATCGCGCGCGCGAGTTGCCCTTGACCGCCATCGATCACGATAAGATCCGGCATGTCGACCTCCCCCGCCTGCACGCGCGCATAGCGCCGACGCAGGGCCTGCTCCATCGCGGCGTAATCATCGCCGGGTGTCACCCCGGTAATGTTGAAACGCCGATAGTCGGACTTGCGCGGACCATTGGCATCGAACACGACACAGGATGCGACGGTGGCTTCGCCCATCGTATGACTGATGTCGAAGCACTCAAGGCGCAGCGGCTGCTCCGACAATTCGAGCGCTTCCTGCAGCGCCAGCTGTCGGGCAAAGATGCTGCGCTGGTCTGCAAGGAACGAGGCGATGCCGTGGGCCGCATTTTCCCGCGCAAGCTCAAGCCAGCGCGCGCGCTGACCCCGTACTGACGCCGCTACCGCAACGCGGCGCCCAGCGGCGCCTGACAGCGCTTCGGCGAGAAGATCTTGCTCAGCCCAGCTCTCGGATACGATGACATCGCGCGGCAGATCCCGCTCTTCCCCGCCGAAGTAGAACTGTTCAAGCAGGGCCGCGAGCACCTCTGCCGCCGGCAGCGCGAGTTCGTTCTTCGGAAACCAGTGCCTGTTCCCGAGCACCCGACCACCCCGTACAAAGACACACTGGACACAGAAGCGACCGGATAGCTCGGCGATGGCGAAGATATCCACATCGCCTTCTTCCGCGTGGACGTACTGCTGTTCCTGTATGCGCCGAAGGCGGTCAATCTGATCCCGGTAATGCGCCGCACGTTCGAAATCCAGGGCATCGGAAGCCGACTGCATGCGCGCCTTGTACAAATCGAGCACGGTCTGGTTGCGACCCTCGAGAAAGAGCACGGCGAGTTCCACATCCTCGCGATAATCGTCGGGCGTGATAAGTCCGACACAGGGAGCGCTGCAGCGTCCGATCTGATGCTGCAGACACGCTCGCGTCCGATTGCGGAAAAAGCTGTCCTCGCAGTGCCGCAGGCGAAACAGCTTCTGCAGGATGTTAAGGCTTTCACGCACCGCCGCCGCCGACGGAAATGGCCCGAAATACCGTGTTCCCTTGCGCCGGGTTCCGCGATGGAAGGCGAGCCGTGGAAACTCATCCTGCTCGGTCAGCCGGATAAACGGGTAGGACTTGTCGTCCCGCAACACGATGTTGTACGGCGGCCTGTCCGCCTTGATAAGGCTTTGCTCAAGCAGCAGCGCCTCGGTCTCGCTCGCTGTAATCGTGACCTTGATGTCATCGATGCGGGCAACGAGCGCGAGCGTCTTCGCCGAGAGGCCCGAAGCCCTGAAATAGCTGGTGACGCGGTTGCGCAGATTGCGCGCTTTGCCGACGTAGAGCACGTCCCCCGTCGCAGACAACATCCGGTACACCCCGGGTTTTTGCGGAAGCTGCTGCAGCAGGGGCTCGAAATCGCGGAGCGTCATGACGGCAAACTATAGCAGCTCACCCGAGGACGCTGTGACGAGCCGCCCCGGTCTGCTCACCGAACCCGCAGCGTGATCCGGTGTTACAGAACGATCGGGGCGAGGCGCAGGGTCATATCGGCTTTGCGCCGCTAACCCCGCTGTGACCCGGACTGCGCGCTCATGGCCGGAGGCATGACCACCGACCCATAGCCGGTCATGCCATAGCGCGCAGCGAGCAGCGCGAGCTCCACATCGCTCGAGACATTGAGCTTTTCAAAAATGCGGTAGCGGTAGCTATTCACGGTCTTCGGCGAAAGGTGCAGGCTCGAAGAGATATCGCTGACCTTGTGGCAATTCGCGACCATCATCATGATCTGCAGCTCACGGTTTGATAAGGCATCAAACGGTCCTGCCTCACGCTCTTCCCAGGCGTTGACCGCAAGCGTCTGCGCGATGTCTGTGCTGAGGTAACGCTTGCCGAGAAAGACCCGGCGGATGGCGTTCTGCAGTTCCTCGGGGCTTACGCCCTTGGTCAGATACCCCGCAGCGCCTGCCTTGAGCGCCTGCATGGGAAAGGGTTGTTCTTCGCAGGCAGAGAGCACGATGGTGCGACATGGCAGTTCGAGCTGACCAATGCGACGGATCGCTTCGAGCCCCCCAACCCCCGGCATCAGCAGGTCCATCAGAATGATATCAGGTCGGAGTTCGCGGGCAGCCGCGACTCCGCTCTCGCCATCAGCGGCTTCACCCACAATGGTGAGCCCCTTGTTCGTTTCGAGCATTCGCCGCAGGCACAGCCTGAACAGCTTGTGGTCATCCACCAGCAACACCCTGATCATCGCACCCTCCATGGCATCTGCCGCAATAAAGTGCGCTTGAACTTAGTGACTGACCCGAGCCCCGACAATGAATGTAGGGCAATCGCACCGCTTCTTTCAGTCAATCTCCATACTTCGATTTCACCCTGATATCACCCCGTGAAGGCTTGCAGCCCGGTCTGGGCGCGACCCAGGATCAGCGCGTGAATATCGTGTGTTCCTTCGTAGGTATTCACCGTCTCCAGATTCATGACATGACGAATCACGTGGTACTCATCGGAGATGCCATTGCCGCCGTGCATATCGCGCGCGGTGCGCGCGACGTCCAATGCTTTGCCGCAGTTATTGCGCTTCATGAGTGATATCACTTCGATCGGCAACTGTTCCGCGTCGAGCAACCGACCCATGCGCAAACAACCCTGCAAACCAAGCGCGATCTCGGTTTGCATATCTGCAAGCTTTTTCTGAACCAATTGCGTAGCTGCCAGCGGGCGACCGAACTGCGTGCGTTCCAGCGTATAACGCCGCGCTGCGTGCCAGCAAAATTCCGCCGCCCCCATCGCGCCCCAGGCGATACCGTAGCGTGCACGATTGAGACAGCCGAACGGACCCGCGAGACCCTTCACGTTGGGTAACAAGTTATCCGCCGGAACGAACGCGTTGTCGAGCACAATCTGTCCGGTGATGGATGCTCGCAGGCTCATCTTGCCTTC